>JALFBM010000014.1 GCA_022773425.1 Selenomonadaceae bacterium | reverse complement strand
GCCGGCCTCGAAGATGGCGCTGGAATAGTCCGTGATGTAGAAATCCATCCCCGCCAGCACCTCGTACATGTCATCGGCCTGGCTTTCATCGAAGATGCGGCCTGCCAGGGCTTCGTTCTTATACTGCCGAAAAGTCGGCGCGAGCTGCGGGTGAACGCGCAGGCAGAGATACCATTTGCCGCCAAATTTTGCTTCCAACATATCTAGCAAACCCACGAAGTCGAGAGTCCACGCCTCCGAGTAGACGCTGCGCTTACCATTTTTCGCTCCCTCGCGGAAGGTCGGCGCATACATGACAATATGCGCATCCTGCGGCAGACCATGCTTCTCACGGATGTGCCGTCTGGCTTCGCGGCGTTCTCCATATAATATATCGCATCTTGGCGCGCCAGTTTTAAGCATAGCCCCAGCAAACAGCATGGAGTCCGGCATCACCACATCGCACCACCGCGAGTCTGTCACAAGGGCATCCATCTGATCGGAGTCCGCCTTGCTGACTAGATATGCCATGCGCGAAAACCCTTCGCCGCGCAGAAGGCCAGTGCATTTAACGGCCTCGGTGTAATGATTGGTATTGAGGTAATATTGCCCTTTCCGTTTCGCTGTTCCATAATGCGTGCGGTAATTGTCAATCCATACCTTCGCTGTCGACAGCCAGTAGGCGCGTCCCCATACAGTATAGGGTGCTTTCTTGACGTAGTCCGGGAATCGCTTGTCCCTATCCTTGACCAGCCAGATAAACTCGTAGTCCGGATGGCGGCGGTGCAGTTCCAGAACGATATATTTGGGATTGCAGCCAAACCCGCCCTTCCCTTCAAAGGTCGCAATGCAAATGCGATGCTTTTTGATAGGGAATATCCGGCAGAGATAAAAGGCGAGGCGGTTCCCCCATGCTTTTATTTTTCGCCAACGGATATAATTTTGCTCTTGCATCAACGCTCCCCTCACTTTATATGATCGTTTATCAACAGACGATTCCCTCAAAAATTCCGGCTTCCTTCCCTACATGCCGTACCGGCTCACAAAAGCTCTGCTGCTTTTCTCCCCGTGTCCGGGCAATCGGTGATGATGCCGTCGACGCCTAGCGCTATGAGCTGTTTCATGCGATCGCGGTTGTCGACGGTCCATGTGTTGACCGTCAGGCCCCAGTCGTGCCATTTTTTGACGCGTTCGGCGGTGACGACCTGTTCCCAGGGATGAATGGCCGAAACATCGAGTGCCCGGATGTCCTCCGGCAGTACGAAGTCGCTGCTGCAGAGGATGGCAATTCTCGCTGTGCGGTCGGCTGCCCGCAGCTTACGCAGGGAGCCGATGCTAAAGGAGGAGTAAAGGACGCGGTCCGCAAGGCCATAGTTACGAACCATCTCAGTGGTTGCGGCCTCGAGTCCCGGATAGTCATAGGCACCGGTCTTTAGCTCAATGTTGAGCTGGAAGTCATACCTCCCCATGAAATCCAGGAACTCCTGCAGCGTCGGTATCTCTACAAAGCCGAATTCCTCGTGGACGCTGCAAAAGTTAAACGCCTTGAGCTCCGCGAGCGTGTAGGCGCGAACCGCGCCCTCTCCGTCGCTGGTCCGGTCAATGGTCTCATCGTGGCAGATGACGATCTCGCCGTCGCGCGAGAACTGCACGTCGAGCTCGATGCCGTCCGCACCCATCTCGACGGCCTTCTGGAAGGCAGGCATCGTGTTTTCCGGGGCGTATTGCTTGTCCCAGCCGCCCGCGCCGCGATGCGCAAGAACCCGTACCTTTTTCCTTTCACACATTTCTTTCCTCCGATCATGATCCATCGAAATGCCGGCATCCATACCGCCATGCCTGCCGTCTGTACCAACGCTCACGCATGGATGGAGGACGAGGCTCTCTGCGCACGGCGCCACGCGAGAAAATGCTCCATGACGTCCGCCATGCCGATGGATAGCTCCCGCACGGCAGGATCCACGCCGGCGCGCCCTTCCCGCGCCTCCCGGACGTTCTGCACGAACGCCCTCCATTCGTAGCGCAGGCCATATCCCTCAAAGGGGACGGTCTCCACGCGGTTTTTCGCGCTGTCCTCAAAGCATAGCTCGATCCGCTCGGTCTTCCACCACGGCGGCGCCACGCGGATATAGCCGCCCGTTCCCGAAACCAGAAGCTGCCCGTCGGATTTCACCTTCAGCCCGGTTTTCGACAGCGCCATCGCATCCGGATAGCGGAAGGAAACCTTCGTATAGACATCCAACCCGTCTGCATCGAGCATGGCATCAAAATGGATGGACCGATACTTCGTCCCGAGCAGGCCCAGGATCGGCAACAGGGTGTAGCTCCCGAACTCCGTCAGACTGCCACCGGCCGGATCCGTGAGCTCGCGCAGGCCGTCCGGTGTCAGCCGCGTAAAGCAGGCCTCGACATCGCGAAGCTCGCCGATGGTCCCCGCCTGCAGCAGCGCCAGGACGCGGCGGTATCCGGGCGCCCACACCGTCTTGATGCCCTCCATCAGGGCGAGGTGATGCCTCTCAGCCAGGGAAAAGAGCGCCGCTGCCTCATCCTTTCGCAGGCAGAGCGGCTTTTCGCAAAGGACATGCTTCCCCGCAAGCAGGGCGCGGCGCACGTACTCTGCGTGCGCCGCATGCGGGGTAGCGATGTAGACGGCATCCACGGACGCGAGGAAGGCGTCCCAGTCCTCATAGGCATGCGGGATATCGTATACGGCAGCGAATCGCTCCGCGCTTCCCGCATGCGGGTTATAGACGGCATACGGCTCAATGCCCTCGACGAGCGCGAGCTCCGCGACCGTCCGCCCTGCAATCCGTCCGCAGCCAACCATCCCCAAACGGATCAAAACATCTTTCTCGTTCATTCTGCCACCAGATTTCTGCCGGTTCTATGCCCGGTCTCTCAAACGATCCATCGCGAAGGCGTAGATATGCGCACCAGAGCTGCCATCCCCATATGCCGCGATCTCCCCAAACGCCTGTTTCTCCTGCTTGGAGTCAAAGGCATTTCCCTGCACGTTCCCATCCAGGAAACCGGGCAAGGAGTTAAATCCGTCCTCCAGACAGCCGTATCGAAGCCATTGGGACAGGGGCCCAAAGCCCTTGGCTGCATGAGCGAGTGCGCCCGAAGAAAAGGCAAAGGGAACGGGCACGACCTGCTGTTTTTCGAAATCGATGAGGTAAAGCGCGCGCAAGAGCAACGAAACGTAGCCATACGGCGTCCCATCCTCCCGCATCAGGAAAAAGCCGCTCGACCACGTCGTATAGTAGTCGTTCTGCTGCGTCTCAGGCAGGACGGCCGGGATCCGAGGATCCCAAACGGAGACATGCCCCGACGCCCGGTCGAAGCGCAGGAACGCATTGCCCCAGCCGGGCGCCGCGTACACGGCGTCGCGCGTAAACGCGAGAGAGGAGAAGGGGAGCATATCGCCGCACGCATAACGCATCGGCATGTGTTCACAGGAAAACGCCTCGGGAATCCCCTCGTATCGACGCGTTTCCCCCGTCTCAGGATTCCAGGCAAACAGCCCGCGGCCGAATTGCGGTCCAATCCAAAGCAGACCTTCGTACGGATCCTGCATCAGGAAGGCGCAGCCGTGTTTCGCCAGTCCATCCACCGTATGGACCGATGCCTGCAGACTCTCCGTATCAAAGGACAGGACCTGATCGGACATCGGGCACCCCAGCCAGAGCGTCCGGTGGTCGAGCGAAGCACAGACGCCGCCGAACCGCCATTCATCGCCGAAATGCGACGCAAGCGCCGAAAAATCTCCGCGGATATACACGATTTCCTGCGTTTCCATATCCAGCCGGACGAGCGCATCATACTGGAAGGGAAGCAGGAATACATATTTCCCCGCGGGTACGATTCCCCGGAATCCGCCCGGCTTTTCGATCGGATGCTCCAGCGGGATTCTCTGCAGCTCCGTCCCCTCGCGGTAAACGAGGATATCCATCGCCTGCTGAGGGAAAAGGTAGAGAGCGCCCCGATAGGAAAGGGACGGGCCATAATACGCGCCGTCCCGGAAACGGCATAAATCCGTCACATAGTCAAACGGCGCATCCAGCGTTTTCCGGTAAAAGAGCTGATTGCTCATGGTGACAAGATATTGACAGGGCTTCTCCCCATACGTATTCAACGTGCCGAGCATCCTGCCAAGATAATCCTGGCCGGACGGTACCCGATGGATGGCATTATCCAGGATGAACAGCGGTTTCCCCACGATGCCAAAGAGTGCGGTGACGCTCGTTCCCGCATCGCCGATATACGCGTCGCTCCACGCGATCGCCGGCTCAATCGTCGGGGAATCATCGTATATCCCAAGATTTTGCTCGAGGAAATACGCCTTCAAGCGCTCAAACCACGGATACGCATCAGGACGCATCGACTGGAAGGTCGACGCCAGCAGGGGGTGCGGCCGCCAAAGCAGGCACGCATCTTGTCTGCCTGCAAAGGACGCAAAAACATACTGCATCTTCTGTAGGAATTTTTGGGTATCCGCAAGCATGCCGCCGATGCTCGTATTGTAAAAATAGACGGTTTTCCCCTTCATCTTGGGCAGCCAGTCCCGCGGCGGCTCCGGCCGCTTCGCGCAAAGGCGGATCACGCGGTCGAATTTCGGCGACCCGAGCGCGACGATTTTTTCCATTGGCACCGTATCGGCAAAGAAATGCCTCAGGGATTCCGACTGCACGACGATATAGTCGACGTTCGCGTAGGCCGGACAATCCGCCTGTCCTTCGCCCATGCCGCCGGAGGTCGTATAATACGGTACATACATCAGCAGGTCTGTGACGGCCTTCAGACGGTCCGAATAGTAGGCCGGCGCAATGCTCGTAACGCGGTTGAACCCATCGTAGGGATTATGGATAAAAATCGCGTCCGGGTGCAGCAGCTCCAGATCCACCTGCCGATAGTCCTCCACGGGAATCTCATCCGGCATGGCATCCCGTTCGTCATGCATTTCGGTAAAGGGGGCTTCCGGCTTGCTGCTGTCCCGATCATAGTAGGGAATCGGCACGACATAGGCCTCGCAGTGCTCGTGGTCCTCGGCCGCGGCGAGGTAGATGCTCTCGAGGCTGTCCCACATGGAAGCCTTGTATGGCAGGAACACAAAGATTTTCTTGCATTTCTCCGTGCTGAGCATGCGCTCGGTCTCCTGCAGGACGTCGGCAATCAGCGCGCAGACGGGCGCAATCTGCGCGGCATCGGATGGCAAGGGGAGCTCGCGGGCCGCCTGCTGCAACGCAGTCGCAATCTCCCCGTACCGATTCTGTTCTTCCTGCCGCAAGGCCTTTTTCACCGTCACGGCAAACTGGCCAAGTTCCTGCACGAGCTTCTGCTTGTCCGCTGCTCCGGCCGATTCCGTTAGGCCGCGCGTCAGCAAAGGCGCGAGCGCCTGCTCCGCTGCTCGGATTCTCGTGAGCAGCAATCTCTGTATATGCCGATTCATCCGCTTCCCCGCTTTCTCTTCTTATTCCTTTTATCGATATTTCCTCATGTACTCTTAAATCTCGTTGGCCATCGCCTCACGCTTGCAATTCACTCAGATAGCGCAGGAGAAGCAGGCGGACGAAAGCGGCATGCTCCCGGAAGTTCTCTTTGACGAAGCGGTCGACGATGGGCGTTGCCTGCTCGAGAGGGTATTGGCAGAGCAGGCCGATGGTCATATGATTCATGATGTAGACGCCGAGGGCGGTTTTGAGCGCGTCGTCTTCTGCGACGAAGGGGTGCACAGCTGCGTAAGCCTCGAGCCAGTCGAAGGCCTGCAGGATAGACCGCAGGTAGGCCGCATGCTGCTCCTCTGACTGGTGCGTGATGGAGTCCGGCTGCCGGCGCCGCTGATACTCAGCGTACGGGATCAGGACAAACGTTCCCGCCTCCAGATAGGCGGCGAGATTGAACACCGTGTCCTCAAAGCGGCGCATGGACGGGAATTCGATATGCCTGGACTGCAAAAATGCCCTGCGGTACAGGCGGTTGACCGGGTTCGGGACGGGCAGGCCCTTTCCGGAAAGCAGCATGTCCGCCCGCTCCCTTGCGCCAGACGGAACCAGCGTTTCCTCTTGGCATACGGCCGTTTCCCGTCTGGGGGCGAGAATCTTGCCAGCCTCATCCTCCTCCCATTCGACATAGCCGCCAACGACCAGGTCGGCCCGCTGACGCTCGGCCGCTTCGACGAGATGCTCGAGATAAGCGGGCGCAAGTACATCATCACTATCGACAAAGGCAATATATTTGCCATTTGCGCGGCGAAGGCCCGTATTGCGTGCCAGGCCCGGGCCGGCGTTTTCCGCCAGGCAGTAGAGCCGCCAGTTCGGGCGTTTTGCGTACGCCTCCTCGATGGCGAGACTGCCGTCCTCCCCGGCATCGTCGATCAGGATGACCTCGTAGTCCGTCAGCGTCTGCGCGGCAATCGAGTCCAGGCACGCCCGCAGATACTTCACCGCGTGATAAACAGGAACAATAACAGATACGGTTGGCATGTCGTCTGCCGGTGCAGCCGCGAACGGTTTTGCCTCCGTTGTGGCAGCTGTCTTTTCCCGTGCTGGCGCCACGTTTGACTCGTTTGCCCTTTGCAGTTTTTCCTTGAGTGCCTGCAGCTTTTCGATGGTGTCGGATGCGCTATCTTTCCCAGAGGCCTGGCGATCCGCCGCCGCGCTCTTGCTTTCCCGTTGTTTTTCCTTCAGACCGAGGAAGGCCGCAAGATGCGGATAGCCGCAAACGGCCCCGCGATCGTGGCGCAGAGCATAGGCCATGCTCTGCCGGATGGCCGCGAAGTCCTCCTCGTTCAGCGCGGCTTTTTCCCGGCTCAGCAGGAACTCGAAAATCTTGAAGCCGTCCGCGGCGCGGTTTTCCGCAAAGCAGATGCGCGCGAGCAATACGCGCGCCTGTACATGCGCAGGAGCAAAGGCCAGCGTATTGTTGATCCATTCCGCTGCGCGGTCGTTATCCCCGAGCATATAGTAGCTGTACGCGGCCTGGTAGAAAAGTGCCGGATTCCGGTCGCCGGCGTCGATCAGCTTTGCGAGCGCCTGCAGGGCCTCCTCGTATTTCTCCTCCGCGAAAAGCGCCTCAAATTCCGATTCCGCCTTCCCGAGGTTCTGCCGGACTTCCTGTCGGTCCTTTTTCTGCTGTTTCTTTTTCAGCATACGCCTTGCTTTGCTCATGTCCAATCCTCCCGTTTCCTTTTTCCTTCTACGATACACCATGCCAAAAGGGCAAGCCAGCCTTTGCGTTCATGGCAAAAGCAGCGCGAGCACAGGATCGTGCAGGCTACCCTGCTCAGTCGCCCGTACGGCATCCGCCTCGAGTGCCGCAAGACGGATGGCCAGTTTCTTTGCCGCGCGTTCTTTCTCCCCGGCGAGGAAAAGCGCTTCCTCCGCGGGGGTATTCCCATCGAACTGCGCATAGTAGAGCCGCACGACGGGATGAAAGCGTTGGGGCATCACGTCGAGCAGGTACGCAGCATCCTTCTCGTCATCGTAAACCGCTCTTAGCGCGTCGAGACATGCCGCGTCGTCCAGCGGCTCCAGCTCATGCAGCAATTCCTCGGTCCCCTCGCGGTAGCGCGGGTAGAGGGACAGGGCCTTTTGCACGTAGAACCGCGCCATTTCGCCCTCTCCCTGCCAACGCGCGAGCTTCGCAAGGCGGCTGTAGACGGACGGCATCATGGGCGTCGCCTCCTCGTCCAGGAGCACAGAACGGCACTTCTCCCAGTAATCCGGCCTCTCGTAGAGCGCGGCCGCCTGCCGGTAGAGCCGCTTGGCGGGCAGATAGTCCCGCTCGCGCCAGTGCGCGTGCGCGGCGAAAATCGGGAACTCTGCCACCCAGGGGAACTCCGCAAGCGCGCGCGCTGCGATGTGTTCGATCTCCGCGGTATCGCGGTGCAGATTCAGCAGAGCCTGCATCCATATCGCGTAGGGACGGTTCTCGCCGCCCTGCACGCGCCCATCACTTTCAAGGTACCGTTTCGCACAGGCTATGCTTTTTTCAAATTCCCCCATACCGTAATAGCAGTCCGCCAAATACATGTCGTCCTCGGGAAACGCGCCGTATTTCTTCTGCGAGGCCAGGAGCATCCGTTCGTTGCGCCGGAATTTCTCCGGCATGTTCGCAGCCGTGTAGCCGGTATGCAGAATGGAAAACGTCGAGTGAACCATGCGGTGCCCCGAAGGTCCGGTAAAATTCAGCCGCTCGTGGATCATGCGCACATAGCGCAGCTCAGGGAGATTTTTGAACACGCGGATTTGCTGGCCGCTGCTCACGATTTGATTGTCCAGGGCGGGATCGATGCAGATCCAGTCGCTGACAAAGCCGAGCACGTTCTCCTGCGCATCGTAACGCGCAATATCCGCGCGGAAATGCCCGTATTCCTCAGCGGGAATATACTCGTCGGCATCCATCAGGATCACCCAGCGGCCATGGACCTGCTCGATGGCAAAGTTCTTCGCGGCCGCGAAATCGTCGATCCAGCGGAAATGCCGCACGACAACCCCCGCCTGTTCCGCGATCTCGACGGTCCGGTCCGTCGATCCCGTATCGACGACGACGATTTCGTCGGCGAGTTTCTGGACGCAGGCAAGCCACGTCGGCAGATGGTCCTCTTCGTTCTTCACGATGACCGCCGCGGAAATGTGAATCGCGCCGCCTGCCGTCTGCTCCGCGCCGCTTGCCTGCCCGAGGTCGTCCAAAGCGCGCCGGATGCGCGGCAGGATAGCCGGCATCTCATCGGGAAAGCCTGCCGTCGCGCCGCCGCGATGTGCCTGAAACTCCCGGTAGAGCGCCAGGCTCTCCTGCAGATTCTTCCGCGCGAGTTCCCGCTCCCCGCGCCCATAGGCGTAGAGTCCAAGCGCCGCGCGGAATGACGGCACATAGGGGTAGCGCCGCTCCGCCGCACGCACGACCTGCTCGATGGCAGAGAGAGCCTCTCCCATCTGATTCATCGCATCGAGCAGGATGGCGTAGGGGCGCGTCTCGCGGCCCGGCAGCGGCGTACCAAGAGCGATGGCACGCCGCGCCTGCTCGGCCGCGTTTTGGTAATCGCCCAGCGCATAATAACAATCCGCGAGATAAAACGCGTCCGATGGCTCCCCTTTTCCCTCGCGTTCCTTTGCCTGCAGGAGCCGGAGATTCCGCGAGGCCTTTTCGCGCTGCACAGCCGGCGCATAGCCCGTATGGTAGATCGTCACGCCGTCCATGTGCTGCATGATGGGATTCGCGATGCTTCCCGTGTAGCGCAGCTCCTCATGCACGCGGCCGACGTAGCGGAGCTGCGGCAGGCAGCGGAACACGCGGATATGCATGCCGTCGTTCAGCACGCGGTCCCCATCGCCCGGGTCGATGTTCACGACGCGGCACACAAAGCCGAGCACGTTCGGCCGTGCCTGCCGGATGGCTTTCCGCACGAGCGGCAGGCTGTCTGCCGAAAAGTATTCATCCGCATCGAGGAAAAGCACCCAGTTCCCGGTTGCCTTCGAAAGCGCGAAATTGCGCGCGGCGGCGAAATTCTCGTTCCACGTGTAGGCATAGACCGTGGCGCCAGCAGCGCGCGCGAGTTCCACCGTGCGGTCGGTCGAGCCGGTATCGACGACGAGGATTTCATCCGCGATCTGACGCATGCCCGCAAGCCAGCGCGGCAGATTGCGCGCCTCATCCTTGACGATGACACAGGCGCTGATGCGGATATCCGAGCCTCTGCCTGGCTTTTGCCGTCTTTTTCTTCCCGCTTTTTTCCTGCTCATGACGCACTCCCCTCCGTCCGCTGCTCGGATTCCGCCGCCCATTTCTGATAGGCGCGCAAACGGCCGCTCTGCTGCCCGGCCTGCTGCGCTCGTGCAAGGGCCTCCCGCGCCCCAGCAAATTCCCCGAGGTGGTAAAGTGTGGCGCCGAGATCTTCCCAGAACGCTCCATCGGCGAGATCCTGCGGCACCTGCATCAGCAGGGCCATCGCCATCGGCCAGTTCTCGTCCTCAATGGCCTCCCGCGCCGTGCGCCCAAATACCGCTTCGCCCTCCTCGAGTGCGAGGGCGAGCGACGCAAAACGTGCGGCCTGTGTGGGCGTCCCGACCGCGCGGAAATACGGCCACAGGGTTCGGAACGCATCCTCATTCGACGGTGCCTTGGCGGGAAGCTTACCTGCGCGATAGGCCTGCCACAGCGGCTTTAAGGAGGCGGGCAGAAGGCACTCCGCCTCCTGCAGAGCCTCTGGCGCCTCGGGTAGTCCCGCCGCCGCGTCTGCCTCGACCTCTATCAGCACGGTCAGCAGTAGCCGCACGTGGCGCGCAATCGTTTCGACCTGTTTCTCCATATGATGCTCCATTCTTTACCTTTTCGGTTCCGTCCTTCCGATATGCAGACGCAGAGCCAGCGTCGCGGCCGCGGCCGGCAGTCTTCCCGCGAGCATATAGACCCGCGCTTCGATTTCCTGCGCCTGGCTATGCTGGAGATAATAAAGCTCGACGGCGTCCCTCCCGCCGTCCGCAATACTATTGGCAAACGCCTCCCGCGCCGCGTCATCCGGGAGCATAGCACGCGTGGCCGCGATGAAGTCCGCGTCCGGGACCGCCTCGAGTTCCGCGAGAAAGTCCCGCACCTCTTCGGATGGGCCGGCCGCCGGGCCATTTGCGTACGCACGCTGTTCATCTGGCAGTAGTTCACGCCAGATTTCGCGGCGCAGCTCGATGGCCGGCAGCCCCTCCTGTGCCTCGAGCCGCCGCAGGAGACGGAACGCGAGACGCACGTCAGCAGATCGTTCCGGCTGTTCCCCGCGCAGGGCGCGCATGACACAGACCGTTTCCGGCAGATGGATACCCTGATCGACGAGCTCCCTTGCGATCCGCTGGTACAGGGCGTAATGGCCCTGCCAGGCCGCCCAATGTGCAAGGGTCACCGGATCCGGCCGGCTTTCCTGAAAGGCGGTCCGTAAGACCGGTGGAAATGCCGCTTCATCCTCCCGACGCGGCGGCTCGATCTGCCACGCTGCATTCCAGAGCGCCTGCTCATCCGGCGCGAGATGAAGTCCCTGCGTCACCCATCGCTTTGCCGCCGCCCCATGGCCTGCGCGCGCCTCGATGCGGGCGAGCGCCGCATAGACCCGGCCCCACATCGCGGCAAAGGCCGAAGCATCACCAGACGAGCGCTTTGCAAGCGTGAGTGCGCGTTCTAGCGACGCCCGCGCCGCCTCGTCCTTTCCCTCTTGCTCCAGCAGCAAACCTGCCTGCGCGAAAAAATCCGGCACGCCGGGCACCGCCTCGGCCGCGCGGCGCGCCATCGCCAGCTGATCCGCGCGCGGCTCGTCGCGCAGGGCCATCGCCTGTAGGACGATATGATAGAGGTCTGCCCGCTTATCCTCCGCCTGCCATGGCGAGAGAATGGCACGCAGGCCGTATTCCTCTGCTTTCTCGAGATGTCCGAGCGTCAGCTCCGTTTCTGCCAGGTATCGGTAGAGCCGGTCTGGTTCCACGCCATCCGCGAGTTCCTGCTCGAGCAGCTTGCGATTCCGCCTCGCCTTGCCGAGCATCCGGCGGCTCGAATACCCCGTATGATAGACGGTCAGTCGGTCCGACGCGTCGTAGACGCGCGGAAGACGACCGCCATAGTACACAGTTTCGTGTACCTTGCCCGCATAGCGCATATCCGGACTGCGGCGGAACAAGCGCAGATTCCGCGCGCGCTGTATTTCCTCGCCCGTATCCTCGTCGATATTGATGAGCAGCGTATCGACCGCCTGCGCGTCCGGCGCTTCCCCTTCCACCTTGGCCAGCAGGAAGGGGAGCTTCTCCGCCGGTTGGATCGTTTCGTCGGCGTCGGTCACGAGGATCCAGTCCCCGCGCGCATGGCGAAGGCTCTCATTGCGGGCCGCTGCGAAATCCTCCCGCCACGGGAACGAATAGACTTCGGCTCCCGCCGCCCTTGCCGCAGCCAACGTACCATCCGTTGAGCCAGTATCGACGACGATGAGCTGGTCCGCAGACTCCCGTGCGTTGCGGATCCATCGCTCCAAATCGCGGCCGGCATCACGCACAATCAGGCAGGCGCTGATGGTCAGCGCCTTGGCGCGCGCGGCAATGCCCTGCCAGTGAGCCATGCGGTGGCGCGCCTGCTCCTGCAGATCCGCACCAAACGCACTCGGCTCCGTCAGCGAGCCAGCGCCCGCCGCTGCCTGCTCAAGGGCCGCGCGCATCTCCCGCACCGCGTTCTCATAGGAAAGATCGTCGGCCAAAGCCTCCGCGAGTTCCGCGCGGAACTCGGGAAGTTCCGGATAGTCGTGCACCGCGCGGCGCGCGAGGCGAATCCGCTCCGCACGGTCGCCGCGTTTCTGCACGAGTTCGAGCAGGATGCGGTAGCTATGACTTGCGTAGAGCACCGGCTTGCGTCCCGTCTCGATGTCGAGGCGGGCGTATTTCTCCGCACCCTCTAGATCGCCAACGCCGTCGCAGGCCTCCGCGAGATATCGGTAGAGTCGCATCCGTTCCGGCTCCGTCCTCGCGTCCTGCAGGTCGCGAAGGAGCAGCGGCAGGTTTCGCGCCGCCTTTTGGGGACCGCTCGCTCCAGCATAGCCATCGTGCCGCAGCAGAAGATCCGCTTCGTCGATTTCTGCGCCGCGTTCACACGGCGCGCCATCCTTCCAGAGATTTTCGTGAATGCGGCCGCGATAGGTGATGCCGACATGCAGACGAAAAGCCCGCGGCATCGGGAGCCGCAGGATGACCTTTCCGTCCGCGTCGAGATCCTCGCGCATCAAAAAGAGGAACTGGATATCCTTTCGGGCATCAGCCCGGCTAAAGACCTGCCGCAGGTTTCCGCGTGTCTCCTCGGTGAACCATTCGTCCGCATCGAGGAACAGCGCCCAATCGCCATGCAGCTTTGAAAGCGCAAAATTCCGCGCCGCGGAAAAATCGTCACACCAGGCAAAGGAATACACCCGCGCGCCAAACGATGCCGCAACCGCCGCGCTGTCATCCGTCGAGCCGGTGTCGACCACAACGATTTCGTCCACGGCCCCTGCACAGCTCTCGAGCGAACGGCGAAGCTTTTCCGCCTCATTCCGGACGATATAACAAAGGGAAATGCGCAACATCCTCCACCTGCTTTCCAAACAGCCTCTGCCTCAAGGCCTCGTTATAGTAAGTATTCGCCAGCGGATGAGAAAAACCCTCTCCCGAAGAAGAGGGCATTTTCCCTTCGCTTATTCCGTTGTATTTTGGGGAAAGTCTCGGCTCACACTTTCTCGTACTGGGCTGCCTTCGAGCGGAAATACGCGGCCTCCCGCTCGTCATGGTAAAGCGCGGCGATTTCCGCGAGCCGACGGGCTATCTGCGCAGCGATCCGCGGCTGGAAATAGCTCTCGTGCTCCGGCTTCGCCGTATGCGACTCATAATGAATCAGGGCGTCGAGCAGCGAGGCGCGTGCCTCCGGCAGCCGCCCCATACCGCAGAGCACCATGCCCCGTTCCGCATAAAACTCTGGAAGATCCGGGTACGCCCGGATGGCCGCGTCCGCCCACGGCAGCATATCCGCGTCAGGGCGGTGCAAATGCCGCATGCACTCGATAATGGTATGGTAGATATGCCCTTTGCCGCCATAGACGACCAGGCTGTCCTTTTTCACAACCTTTTCCGCGCAGTGCATGGCCCGCTCATAGTCCTGTACGCCATAATAGCAGTCGGTCAGATACACGTCGTCCGATGGCCGCGGCCCGCGGCGCGCGATGTCGGCTAACAGGATCCCGAGGTTGCGCCGCGCCTTTGCCTCGCCCAAACTGCCAGCATAGCCCGTATGCAGCAGCGTATAGCGCGGATCCGCGTAATGTACGTCGAGTGTCCCGCCATCGAGCCGCGTGATCTGCTCGTGCACCGCGCCGATATAGCGCAGATTATCCGACCGGCGGAACGCGCGGACACTCCAGGCCACACTCGCATCGAGCGGACGAGCCAGCGACTCGATGTTCCGAAGGCGGAAAAGCAGGGCGTCGCCGCCCTTTTCCTCGATTTCACGGAGAATGCCAGAAAAATCCCGTAAGCCAGGCTCAAAGGATTCGTCGGCATCGAGAAAGAGGATCCAGTCGCCCTTGGCCAGCTCGATGGCTGCGTTGCGCGGTGCGGAGAAATCCCCCGTCCACGGCGCGTCGAAGAGGCGCGCGCCGCTGCGGCGCGCCACCTCCCGCGTCCCATCGGTCGATCCCGTATCCACAACGACGAGATCCTCGAGCCTGCCAGGCAGCGAAGCCAGCGACCGCGCGAGATTCTCTTCTTCATTTTTCACCATATAACAGACAGAAATCTTCACGCTGGTCTCCTCCTTCTTGACACATCCCCTGGCGAAAGCCGGGGATTCCCTGATTCGTTAAAAAGCTGTGAGCACGCCGGCTCACAGCTTTTCTGCCTTTAATATTTCTGGTTGACGAGATTGCCTGCGGGATGGACAGACAGTGCGTTGAGATCGTAGCTGCGAACCATCGCGTTCTTGCGGCGGCTCTTGTTGAGCCAGGCCCGCGCCTTGTAGACAATCTGCATATCAAGCGGGCGAATTTCCTGGATGTAGCCCTGGCATTCCGGCGTTTCCCGAAACGCCTGCATCACATCCAGATCGACGGCCTTCATGCGGTCGACGACGATGCCGCGCTGCCGCACGAGGTCGAGGAACTCGTCGATGTCCTCCTTGTCGATGAACTTCAGGAGTTCCTGCGAGAGCATGCGGTACATCTGCCAGAGATCCCGCGCTTTCTGCGCTTCCGCGTCCGGATTTTTCTCATCCGACATAGCTGCCTCCCCGCGCACCCTGCGTGCCCTTTTCGGCGCGCGCCTTCTTCATGGCCTGCGCCCAGGCGTCGCGCAGCTCTTTGATGATGTCACGCGCCTCCTGAATCTGATTGGTGTCGCTCTTCATATTGCCCTCGACGAGGCGGTCGTAGGCGTAGTTGTAGAGCGGCATGAGCTGGTGGGAGATATCATAATCCATGTTCAGCGTGATGCGGAACTCGCTGATGATGTTCTGCGCCTTCTGCAGTGCGTTGTTCGCCTTCTCCCATTCCTTGGCTTGGACATGCTGCATCCCTTCATCGATAAACTTCAGGCAGCCGTTGTAGAGCATCAGCGTGAGCGCCTCCGGCGTTGCTGTCATGACCTGCTGACGCTTGTAGGCTTCCGCTGCTGGATTGACCATGATATTCCTCCTATTGTGTTCCCTGCTTCGTGTTCACGGTGCAAATCTTAGGGGCGCAGCCATTACGACGAACTGCCGCTGATGTAGCCAAGCTGTACAGAGAGCTGCTGGATGGCGGTCTCCATCGCGTCATATTTGTCGTAGAGCTGCTCCTCGTACGCATCCATCTGCACCTGGAAGTCCGACATCTTCGTCTTGAGCGTCTCGATCAGCGTGCCAAGTGTGGAGCCGTCGGATGTCTCCGTCGAGTTGCCCGCGTAGGACTTCAATGTCTTGAGGTTCGTGTAGAGTGAATCGCTGATGCGGTTCAGCACGCCCTCGCTGTCATAGTCCGTCGTGGTCTTGGTCACGCCATTCTTCGTCGTCGTGACATCGCCGGACGCCGCGAAGATGTTGCGCACGCAGTCCGGATCCGCAGCGAGCGCTTTCTTCAGCTTGTCCGTGTCGAGCGTCAGATGGCCCTGATCCGTCGACGACGTGATGCCGATGGACATCATCGAATTGTACGAGCTCGTCGACGAGTCGACCGGCGTCGCGATGGCCTCGCGCATCGCCGAGATGATCTTGCTGAGCGTCTGGTCGTGGTAGAGCAGGCCGGATTTCGCCTTCTCGTTCCATTTCGTGACCTGATCGGACGTCATCGCGTTCTCCTGCGATTTCGTCAGGACATCGTAGTCACTGTACTGCGTCTCGTAGTATTTCTCCGTGAGCTTGTCGAACATCTTGTTGTAGTCGTCGACGAAAGCCTGTACGTTCTTGACGAGGGTATCCGTATCCTGCGAGACGGACACCGTCGTCGAGCCGATCGCGTTCAGCGTGTACGTCACGCCGCCGGCCGTCACGCGGCCAGTGTCCGACTCGTATGGCTTGCCGTCGATGACGACCTGGCCGGTTTCACCGGCCGCATCAGCCTGCTTATCCGCGCTTACGGTAAACGCATCGGTGGAAAGGGAACTCGTCATCGCGCCGGTCTGTGCATCCTGTGTCTGCACAACCTGATGAAGATTCAGATTGTTGAGCAAGGTCAGCCCATTTTGCTGCGCGTTATTCGTGGTATCCGAGGATGCGGAAAGAATGATCTGATTCTTGCTTCCGCCGTCCTTCTGGTAGAGGGAGAAGGCGTCGTTGGTCGCGTCGTAGGACGCGCGGATATTGACGCCGGACGCGTTGATCTTCGACGCAAAATCATTCATCGTCTGATCACTGCTGAACAGGTCCGCATAGGTGAACGAAATCTCCGCCGAATTCGAATCCGGTTGGGTACCGTCCGCAATCTTGAAGCTGGCAATCGTATCGGTGTCCTTGAGCGTCCCGGCTGCCAGGCGATCCGCCAGGTCCTTCTGCTGAGCCGCTGAAAACAGGATATCCTTGAGCTTTACGCTCTTCGACGCACTGCTGTCGGTATTCTCTCGCTTGAGCTTCTCGCTGCCGGTCAGCATATAGGCGTTGGACGCGAGCTTCGAAACCGTCACCGTGTGGGACATCGTCGCGGCGTCCGCGTTTGCGACCGCCGTCACGGCCGTCGTGTTCGAGCTCGACGCGAGCATCGGGCTCGTCTTCGACGTCATCTTATAGCTTGACAGCGTGGATGTATTAAACGTGTTGAGGTTGTTGTAGACGTCGGTGTAGGCTTCCTTCATCCACTCGTTCTTGACCTCCTGCTTGTACATCTTGTCGTAACGGTTCTGATAGGTCATCATGCCGACCTTGACCATGGAGTCAACGTCGATGCCAGATCCCGAAAGGCCGTATATACCTCTTGTGACGGACATTTTTTATTCCTCCTCTGCGACTGTGCAGCTGCAAAATCCGAAACCAGCGCTCAAATCTTCTTATCGAGGAAGGCTCCAAGCCAGTCCTTCGCCTTGATCATATGTTGGATCAGCTTCTCCGGCGGAACCTCTTTCAGCACTTCATGGGTCTTCTTGTCCAGCATCTTGACGGACATGGTATTGAGCTCCTTGTGGTAGGTGAACTCCAGGTTACAGTTGATCTTGCTCATGAGCTTGTTCAACTCTTGGGTGAGGTAGTCCACCTGATTCTCATTGAGCGGCTGGTCATCCTGCTTGTTCTTGTCGTCCTTCTGCTCTTTGTCCGCCTTCGCGTCCTCAGTTTTCTGCGCCTGCTTGACCGCGCTGGCGACTGCCTGCTCGTTCAAGCTCTGCAGCGCCCCGCCGGACTGCTCGCTCTGCGTCTCCTGCGCATCCAACGTATCGTGCGCAGCGTAGTCCGCGCTCTGCGCGACGCTCCCGGCAGCGCTCTGTGCGGCTGTCATCGTTTGCGTAGCTGAAACTGCCCCAATCATGTTTATCCCTCCATAGAAAAAACGCTGTCCTTAAATGCCCGCAGGTTACTTCTTCGGCAGCGCACTGCTCAGGTCCAGGTCCTTTGGCACCTGTACAGCCGCCTGCTTATTTTCGTCCTGAATGGCACGGTATATTTCCCCGCGATAAATCTTGATTTCCCGCGGGGCATCGATGGCGATGCGGACATTGTCACCCTGCACCTCGACGATGTTGATGACGATATTCTCGCCAATCATGATCTGTTGTTTGGGTTTACGAGTCAATACGAGCATGATTCAGGCCTCCTCTTTTTTGTTCTGGAAAAGCCTGTGCTTTGTCGTATACGGACTGTTCTCGAGAACGACCTGCCTTGCCTGCTTTGTCCGCGCATTGATGACGATCGGAGCCATGAGATTCGCGGTCATATCCGCCACTTTGCCGCCGGGGATCGTCAGCAGGGTGTAGATCAGCAGATCCTCCTCGTGCTCGAGACCGAGTTTCTGCTGATTGGCATCATCGAGTTCGAACTCGTAATCCGGGAAAAAGACGAACGGCACGGTCATCAAAAACGCGAGATCCGGCGTAGAAAGCGACTGCAGAAAGACATACGGGCTCTGCTCATCGTAAGGGATGATTGCGAACTCGTGCTCGTCCTCGAAAGCCGGAATGCCGTCCTCGAAATGAATGACCTTGTCCTCGTCGATGGTAATGTCACCGAAGCGGAGCGTATGCACCTTTTTACTCATTGTTTTGTTACGCCTCCATTATCTGCCCGGCGCTCTGCGTCAGGCATACCTATCATAATGGCCTTCCGTGACCCATTGGCGAACTTCGCCTTTTTGTTTCATATAGACTTCCACCTGCCCTGGTGTGAAGTGCGTCTTGGCGAACGCATCGGTATCGATGTGGACCGTGACATCGCCGGGGTCCACATCGCCGACGATCCGCGCCGGCGTCCCGTGTATCTCGGGATCCGGGATAAGCTCCGCGACGAGCTGGCGCTGCTTCCTGAGCTGCGACCATACCTCGCGCGTATACGTCGCGGCCGGCTCATTGCTGCCGGGACGCGCCGCATTGTCGATGTATTGCCACGCTTCCTGCGTGTGGCCGGACGTCGCTTTCGCGAGATCGGAGAATCCCTGCTCTCCGTGCTCCTTCGCAAAATCGGCGTGGTTCGTGAAGCCGTAGGAATGGCGGCTCGGATAGGTATTGATGGAAATCGATGACTGCTCAATACCGACGTTCGAGCGGGCCTGACGGTTCTCGGAATGCAGGCGGGCCGGCGTCGCATGCGCTTCAAGCTGGCCGAGCCGCGTGTGCATGCCGATCATCGGCTGCGTCAGGCGGATGTTCAGATACTCCATGGCTTCTTCTCCCTTCCTTGGGATATTCTCCCTTCATTTTAGCATGAAACTTGTACCGCGTCACGCGTTTCAGGAGAGGTAATCCGCGAGGCTCGACGGGAGCAGGCGGGCACCGAGTGCGAGGCTCATGTTGTAGATGGTCGTCTCCTCCATGAGCTTCACGGAGAGCTTCGCGACATCGGTCGAGCTGACATTCGTGATATCGTTCGTAATGTTTTCGTTCTGATTGCCGAGCATCGTCTTCACGGACGTGTAGAGCTGCTGGCGCGCGCCGAGCTTCGTCTCCGTGTTGACGGTCGTCGCGTGCGCCTGGTCAGAGATCGTCTGCCCGTCGCCGGTAAGCCACGCGTGGTCGTCTCCCTTGACCTTCGCGTAGACCGTCAGCATTTCATTGAGCATCGCCGTGCCGGAGGCCGAATTGCCGGAATTCGCATCGTCAAAGATGTCTTTCCCCCAAATATCCGAACCGGTCACATTAATGATATCGGACGTCGGCTCGGTCGTGCCGTTCTTCTTGACCATCGAAATGCCGTTCTCGTCGCCGTTATAGGTGACGATCTTCTGCTGGACGGTCGAGAAGTTGAACGTCAGACCGCTGACCTTGCCGGAACCGACGTCCTTCGCGCCGGAAAGCACCGCCTTGCTGTCGATGATTTCACCGGTATTGCGGAAATACTTCGACACGGTCTCTGTGCCGCCGTTCCCCGTATCCCAGTCTTGGAGCTGACCAACCGCATCCACAGCCGGGTTGACCGTCGCGTTGGCATCCTTCGTCACTTTATCCTGATAGCCGCTCTCGACGAAATCCTTCGTGTAGATGTAGCCGTCTTTCGTGTTCAGATAGTAGGTATTGCCATCACTGCCGCTTAGCGTCAGCATCTGCTGGACCGTCCCCGCGTCGTCCGCGTTCGTGAAATACGCAGACTGCTTATCCGAAAGAGTCTTAGCCAGGCCTCGTGTCACCTCGGTCTCGGACATTGCAAACGGCATCGTCGTATCGCGTTGTCCCGCGAAGATATAGCGGTCGCCCTGCTGCGTGTTTCCAAGAGAGACGAGCTGCTGGATCTCCGCCATCATTTCCTTGGCGATGGCCTGCATATCGTTCGTGTTGTTCGTATCATTCGCCGCAGAAACCGTCTTTTCCTTGAACGTCGTCTGGATATCTGTCATGTTGACCAGTGCGGAGTCCGACGTCTTCATCCAGGAAATGGCCGTATCGACGTTCTCCTGATACTGCGTATTCTCATTGCCGGAAATCTGATAACGCAGGTACTTCGCATAGGCCACGCTGTCGTCTGACGGGCGGTGCAGCTTGCTGCCATCGCCCTGTTCCAGGAGATCCGACTGCCGCTTGCTCGCCTCGTTCAGCGCTTTTTGGTAGTTATAAACGTTCTGGGTGCTTGCTACCCGGATTGCCATATTCTTTCACCTCTGCTGTCTATCTGTTATCTGCCGACCTCGCCGGTGTTGTTGACAAGCCGGTCCAGCATCTCGTCCATCGTTGTCAGGCAGCGCGAGCACGCGCTGTAGCCCTGCTGGAACATGATCATGTTCGAGAGCTCCTCATTCCAGTCGACGCCGGAAGTCGACGAACGCCAGTCCGTGATTTGCTCGATCAGGTCGTCCTGCGCATCCGCCTTATCGTCCATCGACTCGGAATCGCTGCCGAGCTGGCTCATCATCGCGTTGTAGTAAGCGTTGATGGAATTCGTGCCGATCATGCGCTCCGTCGTCGTATCCGCGCCGCCCGTCACCGTGTTGACCGCTGTGCCGTTCAGCTTGACCGTCGCCGTATTCGAGACGTTCTTCTGCTCCATATTGATGACGCTCGCAATATTGACGGCGTTCGTACCATCACCGGTGCCGTTCAGCGCAGCGGAATACGTGCCGGCATTCGCACCCGTCGACGTCGTATCCTCCGTGACCTTAAAAATACGCGCCGCGATTTTATTGTGGTCATTCTTTATCGCCAGGTTGACACCGAGCTCCTTGATGATATTGATGCCCTTGAGCTCCTGCGTGCTCGCGACACCGCCCGTAATGTTCACCGTGACCGACGCTTTGGGATCCGTGCCGCTCTTTGGCTCGAGCTTGCGCTGGATGTTGTTCAGCTTCGTCGCCTTGACGGCCTGCTTGGCATCGTCCCACTGGTAGACCGTATCGTTATCGCCGAAGAAGTTCAGACCAAACGACGGGCCATCGCTGGTGCCGAGCTTGGAATCCGAGCCGTCGATGCCGGCACCCTGCTGATGGACGTTGTTGAACGTCGTCAGGAATGTGCCGGAGATCGCCGACAGATCGTCGATGTATCCCTTGTCCTCCGCGATCGTGTCCTGCAGCGACTTCATCGTGCCATTCGTCGGCATGAAGTTGATGCCGGACTCCTTGATCTGAATGTTGTAATCGTTGATGCCGTAGTCCGCATTGTGAATAGGATCCGACATCTGCAGCGTCAAACGGTTGACGCCGCCGACGAGCGTGATGCCGTTCGATACGATCGAGTACATGCCATCGGAACTCTCGTAGACATTGACGCTCGTGTACGCCGACAGCTTGTCGACGAGCAGGTCGCGCTGATCGCGCAGGTCGTTTGCCGACGCGCCGTTTGCCTCCGTGGTCATGATATTCTTGTTCAACTCGACAATCTGCCCCGTGATGGCATTGACCTGCGTTACCGCACTGGACAGGTCGTCGTACTGCGAACCGATCTGCGACTGCATCTGTTCGGCCGCGGTCTGCACTTTATCGACGAAGTTCGTCGCTTTCTCGACGACCGCCGTGCGGTTGCTCGCCGTGCTCGCACCGGTCGAGAGGTCCTGCAGCGCGTTGTAGAACTCAGACAAGGCATTCTGGATGCCGGTATTATCCGAGTCGTCAAAGATGGCCTCGACCTTATCGTAATTGGTCTGCTTCGTCGAATAATAGCTCTGCGTCGCTGTCTCTGCCCAGAACTGTTTGTCCGCGTAGACGTTGCGCGCACGCGTGATGGACAGGGTTTCCACGCCCGATCCGACGCGCGCATCGCCGTTGACGGTCGGATAGGCCTGCGAGCGCGCTGCCACGAGGTTCACGCTCTGACGAGAGTAACCGTCCGTCGACGCATTTGTGATATTATGCCCGACCGTATCGAGAGAAACCTGATTCGCCGTTATGCCGCGCACCATCGTATTGAGGCCGGCAAAGGTTGAACGCATTTCGGTCACCTGTACTTTCTTTGTTAAATATTGGCGTCAAACATCTTGACGCCGCGGGGATTTTCCACGGTTGAGGCGCCCGGCGGCGCGTAGGTCTCGCTCGCCTGTGCCTGGTTCATGACGTTGACATGAAAATCGACGAACGCCTTGCTGTTCTGCAGAAGGGTCTGCGCGCTGACGATCTGGCCGCGCAGCCGGTGCTCCAGCGCGGCATTCGCGCGCAGGAGCTTCTGCCCGGCCGCCCGTTTCGCTACAGGCAGCGCCACAAGGCTGTCACGCATCGCGGAAAAGCCACGCTGCCGCAGGAATGCCTCCTGCACCTTTTCAAACGAAAACAGCCCCGTCAGGATCGTTTCGAGTTCCTTGACGGTCTCGCGCACGCCTTTGCCGGACGTGCTGTGTTTCAGCGTTTCCTGCAGAGCCTTGACGCGCGCCGAGGCATCGTTCAGGAGTCCGAGCTGCTGATAAAGCAGGGAAACGGCATCCGTATTGGCATCCACACCGCAAACCGATGCTTTGCCCCCTCGTTCTCCAGTCTGCTCCATCCCTTTGCCTCCTTTTCTCAAAAACTCTACCGCTCCGATCCCGGTTCTCAAGCTCGAAAATCGAGATTCTGCTGCTGCGTGCCGCCCTCGGCTCCGCTGCGTCCGTACGTAGAATCCGCCCGGGCACCGCCGAAGCGGTTCAGATGGTAGGAAACCGCCGTCATTGCCGCGCGAATCAGCACGCGGTTGTCGTCTGAAAGCTGTCTGGCCGCCTTGACGTTTTCCGAGAGCTCCGCGTAAAGCGCATAGAGCGTTTCACGGACCGGACTCGTCGGAAGCTTCGCGAGCAGCTTGCTGAGCTTGATGTCCTGCTCGATGCCGGCCTGCTCCTTGGAGAGCTTCGCCATGAGCTGCAGGCGTTTCTCCTCCAGCTGGCGGATTTCACCGGTGAGCGTCTCTTCCTGCTTGTTCAGCGCGTCCAGTGTCTGGAAATCCAGCCCGACGAGGGCATGGTGCTTCTTTTTCCCAATGTCGATGCTCTTCGCGTAGGCATTGCGGATCTGCCGGAGCAATGCGATGAGTTCACGCCACATAGCTGTCTCTCCCCTGCCTTAGAATCTCGCGTTCAAGAGGCTTGCCGCAACATTTTCAGAGGAAACAGAATAGCTCCCCGACGCAATCTGCTGCGTGACCGCCGCGACCTTGTCCTCGCGGACCTCATCCATACTGCGAAGCTCCTCGAGCATGCTGCTGAAGCTCTTCGCCTCATTCGACACGACGAATTCGTCGCCATTTTCCCGTGCTTTTGCCGTTGGCATCTTGCGTGCAGCCTGCGCAACCGGTGCATTCGCGTAAACGCTCGACACTGCCTGAATGCCATGATTGATGGTCATAACCCTCACCACCTTAAAAGAAAGAAATTATTTTCCTAGTAACAGTATCGAAAAAAAAGGCGCGAGACTTAAGTCTCGCGCCCTTTTTCTCTTCGTTTCTCGCTTCGTGCCTCATTTTTTCTTTTTCTCATGCATCGAGTACATGCCGCGCTGGTTGCGGCGGTCTTTCTCCGCCTGCCTGGCCGCCGTGATCTTTGCGGCCTGCGCCTGCAGGTCCTTCTGCATCTTTGCCATGCAGGACGGGCAGATCTCGCCCGAGATGATCGGTGCCCCGCACATCTTGCACGGGTAGCTCATCTTCACGCCGACCTGGATGAAGCGGCCCTGCCGGATCATCTCTTTGATAAGCTTCTCGCTGGCACCGGTCGCCTCAATGATTTCCGGCACCGTCGAATTCGGGTTATCGCGCACGAAATTGATGATCTCCGATTCCATCTTTTCGCGCTTGTCGTAGCAGTCTCTGCACACATGCAGTCCCGTGTCCATATACAGTCTGCCGCAGATCGGGCAGTTCTTCAATTTTCCAGCCATCACACTCATCCCCATCGCAGGCGCCGCAGATGGCGCCCCATGTTTTCTCTTGACTAGAACATTCTACAAGCACACGGCTTTTTCCTCTTTTTTGCCATAGCACACGGGATTAAACTTTCCTATGAGGAAATCTGCCAGCTATACGGCATGGTCGCTCGCGAGAACCATGCCGAGAATCTCGCCGGCCCCCGCCCGATGCAGTACGGCCGCACAGGCCTCCAGCGTCGCTCCCGTCGTCAGAATATCGTCGAGCAGCAAAATGCGGCGGCCGCGGATCTGCTCCGGCGCCACACCGTCTGCAAGGGCAAAGGCGCCCCGCAGATTCTCGCGGCGCGCATGGCGCCCGAGCCCGTACATCGGCCGCGTTTCCCGCGTCCGCGCGAGCACGGCCTGCATCTCGATGCCGTGTTCTGCCAGCCAGCCCGAGAAAATGCGCTCCGCCTGGTTAAAGCCGCGCTCTTTCTGCCGAGCCCTCGCCAGCGGGACGGGCACGGCGAGGATCCCAGGCCGCAGGAAGTCCGCGGCCATGGCCCGTTGTTCCCCCTCCGCGACGAACTGCAGCACCGTTTCGATATACGGCAGCGCACTCTCCCTTCGCTGATATTTCAGTCCGCGGATCAAGTCGCGCAGACCGCCCCGGTATGCGCCGAACGAGCAGGCACGCGCAACGCTGCCGAATCCCGGGTAAACCGTGAAATGCGCGATCTCTGCAAGACACGCCGGGCACCAGTCTCCGCGCGCTTCCACATAGGCATGGCAATGCGGGCAGTGCGGCGGAAACAAAAAGGACAGCAACGCCTCGCGAATGCTGCCCTTCCCCGCGCTCACAGACGCGAGAGGAAGCCGCGGCGATGATGGCTTGCGTGCCACCACGCCATGACATCCTCGAGCACGCTGCCGCCGATGCAGCGCGCCTTATCCGAAATCGTGAAGCACTCCTCCTGTCCCATCGTCGGGTGAATATCCGCAATGCGCTGACCCTTCGCGACCTCGCTGCCGCTGTGCACCGCACCGCGCAGGATGCCGTCGATCGTCGCCCGAATCTCAAGGATGCTGCCGTCCTCGCCATGGATATGCGCGATGGATTCGTCCTTCTTGACGAACTGGGAAATCGTGCGCAGCACGTCGACCGTCCCGCCGACCGGTGCAAAGACGAGATGTTCGATGTTGCGGTCTACGCCGACATAGCCGTTGCTGCGGTCATCCTTCGCACTGTAGCCGTCGTAGATCAGGCGGCCGAGATTGTGCCCGCGCGCGATTTCAACGACCGTGTCGACATCGCGCCCCGCGCAGAACCCTGCCCCCAGGGCGATGGTATGCGGCGCCATCTTCCGGTTTGTCCCATAATTGTGCTTGCCCGTAATCGCGTCGACGACGACGGCCGGCGAAAGCTTGGCGATGCATCTGCCCTCCGGATCATCCAGCATCGTGACCTCGCCGTTTTTCAGGTATTTTCTCGCCTCGTCGAGATTTTCCGCCTTGTAGCAAGTCACGCGCTCCACGGTCATTTCCCCGCGATACATGGCGTCCGAAAACGCGACGCGGCGCCGCGTCGCTGTCGGCAACGCCTTTTCCAGCGCCAGCACGCGAAAACCCGCGCGGTGCAGGCAGTGAATCACACCCGTCGCGAGCTCTCCGCCGCCGCGGACGATAATCAGATGTTTCATAGCAATCTCTCCTCTACTCGATTCTTCTTTATTATACTATATTCCACTCGCCATTGAGGAAAAGTTTTTTCGCATTTGTATGCTCATTTTGTCGGAATTTGTCGATTTTTATCAAATTTTCTGTCAAAAGGTCTTGCCATCGTCGGCATGGAATGCTATACTATAAGTGAAAAGAGAAAAGGAGCACGCCAGATGGTCAGGAGTCTTGTAGGGCGAGCGGCCGGCGGGAGCTCGAACCAATTGGCTTTTCTCTTACGGATAACCGCTTTCTAGTAACATAGAAAGGATGTGAAGGTTATTTGATCATTCTGCATCACCAGTCTTCTTTCCGGACTGACTAGCAAGTGCATCGTTGAAGAAAAAGAATATCCAGCATCAGGCGTGGTTAGGGCCGATGACGATAGCTCAGGGAGCTGCCGCAAAAGCCCCGAGGCCGGCGGAAGTCAGGCGCACAACGTCAGAGCAAGGGAAAGATGAAATGGTGTCCCGGATAGTGTTTCAGCTGAACATGAAAATAGAGCGACGATTCATATCCGAGGAAAGCGAAGGACTTGCTCGAGAAGGTTCCTCGCGACAATTGAATAGAAAAGGAAAACAGGTATCTATGGCAAACCAAAAATAGACCGGTTCACATGCGTGAGGACACGTTGTGGACCGGTCTAATTCGTGTTTGAGGGGACAATCCGAAAATCAAGAATCCTCGTACGGGCGGATGCGGAGTTTAAGATGGCGCGCCGCGCAGATCTTCTTGCATTTCTCGATTTCATCGGGGCTCTCTACCTTGTCGACGATCGTCATGACGACGTTCGGCACATAGGGCTTGCAGTGCTCGGCAAACGTCAACATCCCCTCGTAAGACGCCAGGCCGAACCGCGCGCGCGTCAGTTCATAATAGCGTTCCGCGTTCGAGGCGTTGAGGCTGATGGAGACGGTATCGAGGAGGCCCTGGAACCGGCTTGCGACATCTTCTCCGTATTGGAGCTCCGCGAGGCCATTCGTGTTCAGGCGCGTCGGCATGCCCGGGTGCGTCTTTTTGACATAGGCCAGGAGCTCCAGCAGCTCCGGCAGGCGCATGGTTGGCTCGCCGAATCCGCAGAACACGACTTCCTTGATACAGGTCCAGGGCACGGCGTCGAGCGCTTTTTTCACTTCGTCCACGGTCGGCTCACCGTTCTTGAGCCAGAGCGACGACGACGCGCCCATTTTCTTCATATTGCGCAGGCAAAACGTGCAGCTGCAGTTGCACTGGTTCGTAATGTTCACATAGAGATTGCGCTTCCCCTCCGGCTGCTCCTTCAGGGATTCCTCGAGCGGCAGATAGCGTCCGCCCGCATGCGTGGCATAGACAAGCATATTCGTTCCTCCTAACAAGCCAGGTGTCACCGAAGCTCGGTCAAATACTCCTCAAACGGCAGGCCGTAGTTCCACGGGAGGTCGAGCTCCACGGCGTAGGCGAGACATTTGCTGATGAAGTCCGCCGCCCGCCGCACCGCGTGCTCGAGGCTGTCGCCGTTGATCAGGCTCGCGCTGACGATGGCCGCGAACGCATCGCCGCTCCCAGACCGGTCCCCGCCGATTTTCTTCTGGCGGAGCATCTTGCCTCGATGCGCCTCATAGATGTAGTTCTCGATTTCATCGCCCTCGCTGAGCCCCGTGATCACGACCTGCGACGGCCCGCGGTCCGCGAGCTGTTTCGCCATACCGGCGAGCTCCCGCTCATTGACGCGGCCCCCCGCCGGATAGGGCCGACCGAGTAGCTGACAGGCCTCCGTCAGATTCGGCGTCACGATATCCGCATAGGCGAGAAGCTTCCGCATGCGGACACACATCTCCTCCGTATACGACGAATAGAGCTTTCCGTAGTCCCCCATCACGGGATCGACCATCACGCGCGTCGACGGCTGCTTAAAGCGGCGAATGAAGTCGATGACGATATCGATCTGTTCCGCCGAGCCGAGGAACCCCGTCGCAATGCCGTCGAACGCGAGATGATTCTGCTCCCAGCTGTCGATGTACGGCTTCATGCGATCCGTATAATCATCGAGAAAATGATGGGGAAAACCGGTGTGCACCGACAGAATGGCCGTCGGCAGCGGACACGCCTGCACCTTCATCGCCGAGATCAACGGGAGCTCTACCGCCACCGAGCAACGGCCGAAGCCCGTGATATCGTTGACGAGCGCGATGCGTTTCTGTCTTTTCATCGATTGTCCACCTTTTCCGGATAGAGATCGTGTTCCATGAAGCGGTGCTCCGCGAGCTTCTCGT
This sequence comes from Selenomonadaceae bacterium, assembly GCA_022773425.1. Classification (GTDB taxonomy): domain Bacteria; phylum Bacillota; class Negativicutes; order Selenomonadales; family Selenomonadaceae; genus UBA2897. The sequence continues at coordinate 47,119 of JALFBM010000014.1, read as the reverse complement.
ATTTCGTGCCCGGCTTCCCATAGTTCGTGTACGGATCGATGGAAATGCCGCCGCGCGGCAGGAACTTCCCCCAGACCTCGATGTACTTCGGCTCCATGAGTCGGACGAGATCCTTCAGAATGACGTTGACGACGTCCTCGTGGAAATCCCCGTGGTTGCGGAAGCTCACGAGATAGAGCTTCAGCGACTTGCTCTCGACCATGCGGACCGCCGGCACATAGGAAATATAGAGGGTCGCGTAGTCCGGCTGCCCCGTAATCGGGCACAATGCCGTGAACTCCGGACAGTTGAACTTGACCCAATAATCATGATCCGGATGCTTGTTTTCGAAGGTCTCGAGCACCTCCGGATGGTAATCGTAATCATAGGGAACATGCTTTTCTCCGAGAAGGGTGATGTTCTCCTTTTCTTTCTCTCTTGGCATCGTCTGTCTCCTTTACCATTTCGCGCGCTCTTCCGGCGGCAGTTCCGGCATTACGCCTCCGCTGTGAAAAAATTCCTTTTCGAAGTTCTCTTCGCTCTCCGGGTGGCCGAACAGATACCCCTGAATCGAGTCGGCCATGCAAGTATCGCGCAGCAGCCGGAACACATCGTCATCCTCCACGCCCTCGATGCAGCAGCAAATCCCGATGCTGTGGCAGAGCGCGACCGTGTATTTCACGAGCTCGCGGTCGAATTCATTCGCCAATATCTCCTTGACGAATTCCCGGTCAATCTTCACGATGTCACAGGAAAGATTCTTCAGGGAGGAAAGCGAGGAATAGCCCGTCCCGAAATCATCCATCGCGATGTGGACGCCGGACTGCCGGAACTGGTCAAATTGCTTGTTGACAAAGCTCCAGTCCGCGACGATCTTGCTCTCCGTGAGCTCCAGCGTCACGGAATCCGGAGGCATGTGATAGGCCTCGAGACAGGTCAGCACGAAATCCTGGAATGACAGATCGCGGACCTGCTCATAGCTCAGATTGATGCTCATGCGGAAATTGGGCTGGATCTTTCGCCATTTCTTGCAGGTCTTGACGGCCTCCTCAAAAATCCATTTGCCGACGAGGATGATCAGCTTGGTCTCCTCGAGGACGGGAATAAACTCCATAGGAGCGACCATGCGGCCCTTCGGGTTCTTCCAGCGGAGCAGCGCCTCCGCGCCGATGAGCTTCTGCGTCCGCGCGTCAACCTGCGGCTGATAGAACAGGCTGAACCCCTCGCAGCCGTTCTCGACGCTCGAGAACATCGCGTCCCGGATGGAAATCGAGCGCACCCAGCGATTGTACTGCTCTTTCGTGAACAGGCAGTTCCGGTTCTTGCCCTCCTGCTTCGCGAAATCCATGGCGGCCTCCGCGTGCTTGTGCAGGACGAGATAGTCCTTGCCCGCCGCCGGATAAAAGGCCGTCCCCGCCGATGCCGTGCAGAAGAATGGCCGCCCGTCGATCGTATGCGGGTGAGAAAGGGTACTCTGCAGGCTCGCGAACAGCTCCGCGATCTCTTGCTTGCCCGCCCCCGGGTATATGGTCGCGTACTCGTCGCCGTCCAGCTTGTAGAGCGTCATGCCTTCCGGCAGGATCTTCTCGACCGCGCGGGCGACATGCTTCAGCGCCTGGTCGCCAAAGCTCCGGTTGTTCGTCTCGTTGACGATCTTGAAGTTATCGAGGCCGAAGAGCAAAATGGCGCCGCCCTCCTGCGTCGCGCGCCAGTTCGCGAGCGCGGCCTTCACGCCGCGTTCGAACTGATACTTGTTGAGCAGGCCCGTGACCTCGTCCGCCTGATTGCGCCGCGCCATCCGCGTCATGACGCCGACGAACAGCTGCGGCTTTCCCTGCTCGTCCATGCCGACGCGCCCGCGGGCCCGCACCCAGATGTACTCGCCCTTCCGCGTTTTTACTCGATACTCATCCGACCAGTCGAAGACGTTTTCCTTTTCCACAGACTCCCGAAAAGACGTTTCATAAGCCACCCGTTCCTCCGGATGAATCAATTGCGCCCAGCGTTCGTGCAGATTCTCCATGACCTCGTTCGGCAGGTCAAAATCCTGCACAAGGTTCGGTGAAAGCATCGCAATCTTCGATGGAATATCCTCGACATAAAGGTAAGCATCCGTGCTTCGCTTCAGCAAATCGAAATAAAGCTTCACCCGTTTCAAAATGGGGCTCAAGGGGATGCGATTGCTACGTTTCCTCTTCATCATGCTACTTCTTCCGTTAACTTCCCTTTCTCGTCTGCGTCTATCCTTACATACACGTATCTATTATCTCTATCTTACTCATTTCCGCAAAAAATAGCAAGCGTACCCCGCCTTTTCCCGAAAGGCAGAGCCGCTTGCCAAAACATTTATTCTTTTCCCGCTATCCATGTATCCCCGCGCATAAAACCGCTCATGACGCAGGCGCCCGCCGCGCCATCGCGCAGGACCTCCGGCAGACGCGCGGGCGTGATGCCACCGATGGCATAAACCGGGATCCGTGCCGCAGCGCAGCCACGCCGCAGCAGCTCTCTCCCGCGCGGCGGCAGGCCCGGTTTGCATGCGGTCGCGTAAATGTGCCCAAGCGATACGTAATGACAGCCGAGCTGCTGCGCCTCGGCGATGTCCGCCAGAGAATGACAGGAGGCACCGAGCACGGGGAACGCGGACCGCCGCTCGCGTGGCAGCCCGCGCAGTCGATCCAGCGGCAGATGCAGGCCGTCCGCACCGAGCTGCCGCGCGAGTTCCGCCCAGCTGTGCAGGATACAGGGCACCGCTGCGCGGCGGCAGATGGCGAGCACCTGCTGCGCGAGCTGTGCATAGGTGGCCTCCGGGAGGTCCTTTTCGCGCAGAATCACGGCACGCGGCCGCGCGGCCACGACAGCCTCCAGCCGCCGCAGGAACGGTGCCCAGTTCTCGCCGCCGGCCGCCTGCAGCACGCCCGGCACAAGGCGCCGGTTGGTCACACAGACCACCGAGGAGAGCGCGGGCGTTTCCTTCCTACGCTCAAACATAGAGATAATCGTTCAGGACTGGCTGCAGGCCCTCGCTCTCCATATCGCCGTACATGCTGCGGATGCTGCGCGTATCGGAGATCTCGAACTGCTCGTCACCGGTCTTCCCCGTCTCATGGCCGGTGTATTTCTCCTCGTGGTCCCCGATGCCCGTCGAAACGCCGGCCGAGATCTTCGTCGCGCAGATTTTTGCGATGCCATTGCGGAACCGCGCGTTCTCCCGTGAAGAAACCGTGATGCCGACATACGGCAGGAAAATGCGGTAAGCGCAGAGAATCCGGCAGAGCACCTTCTCGCTGACATCCTGCGGGTTAATCTTCTCGTTGTTGATGATCGGGCGCAGCCGCGGGCACGAAAGGGAAAACTCCGCCTGCGGGTATTTGCGCTGCAGATAGTAGACATGCAGCGCCGTCGCGAGCGCATCCTTATGGTAGTCGGACAGACCGAGCAGCGCCGAGAACCCGACACCGCGCATGCCGCCCATCAGCGCGCGCTCCTGCGCCTCGAAGCGATACGGCCAAACCCGCTTATGCCCGAGCAGATGCAGCGTCTCGTACTTTTTCAGGTCGTACGTCTCCTGGAATACCGTTACATAGTCCGCGCCGCATGCATGCAGATAGCGGTAATCCTCCGTATTCATCGGATAGACCTCAAGGCCGACGTTCTTGAAGTATTTCCGCGCGAGCTTGCAGGCTTCCCCGATATAATGAACGTCGCTCCTTGCCTTGCTCTCACCGGTCAGGATCAGGATTTCCTCCATGCCGCTGTCCGCGATAACCTTCATCTCATGCGCGACCTGCTCCGGCGTCAGCTGCAGGCGCTCGATGTCGTTGTAGCAGTTGAACCCGCAATAGACGCAGTAGTTCGCGATGTAGAGCGGGGTGAACAGGTAGACCGTATTGCCGAAATGGCGGCTTGTCTCACGCCGTGCGCGCTGCGCCATCTCCTCGAGGAAGGGGGCCGCCGCATCGGAAAGCAGCGCCTTAAAATCCTCGATGCTGCAGCGCGGATGCGCGAGCGCGCGCTGTACGTCGATGGACGTATAGCGCGACGGATCATACGCCTTCATCTGCGCGATCACTTTCTCGCGCACATCCGAATGGATCTGTTCCATGTCGGGGAAATATTCCATCGGGTCTTTGCGGCAGGACGGATCCTGTTCCAAGCGATGTTTCTTCTCGAGCGCCTTCGGGCTGAGTTTCTGGGAATCAATGAAAAAATGGTTTTTCTGCTCGCTCATGCTCCCGCCCCCTTAGTCCCGCAGGAATCCCGTCAGAGGATCCGAAGCGGATGCACCGCGCGAAAGCACGCGGCCGAGCCCGGCGCGGTACGCCTTGCGCCCCGCGGAAATCGCCTCGCGGAACGCGGAGGCCATCAGCGGCAGATTGCCCGCCGTCGCAAGCGCGGTGTTCGCCATGACCGCGGCCGCGCCCATCTGCATAGCCTCGCAGGCCTGTGCCGGGCTGCCGATGCCAGCGTCTACGATGATCGGCAGGTCGATTTCGTCGATCAGGATCTGGATGAATTCCCGGGTCACAAGGCCCTTGTTCGAGCCGATGGGTGCCGCGAGCGGCATGACCGCAGCCGCGCCCGCATCCACGAGGTCGCGTGCCACATTAAGATCCGGGTACATATAGGGCAGCACCACAAAGCCCTCTTTCGCCAGCGTTTCCGTCGCCCGGATCGTCGCCTCGTTATCCGGCAGCAGATACTTCGTATCGCGCATGATCTCAATCTTCACAAAATCGCCGCAGCCGAGTTCCCGCGCGAGATGGGCAATGCGCACGGCTTCATCCGCCGTGCGCGCGCCGGACGTATTCGGCAGCAGGGTCACGCCCTCCGGCACGTAATCCAGGATATTCTCATGTTCCTTCGTGTTCGCGCGGCGCACGGCCACAGTCACGAGTTCCGCGCCCGCGTCCTTTACCGCCGCCTCGATGAGCTTCAGCGAATACTTTCCCGAGCCGAGAATAAAGCGCGAATGGAATTTCCGTCCGCCAAGTTCCAGCACATCTTCCTCATTTTTCTCCATGTCGATGTTCCTTTCTCGTTTCGTCCTTCCGATGCTCGCAGCGGGCCATTTAACAGCCACCGCCCATAAAGCAGACAATCTCCACGGTATCGCCGTCTGCGAGCCTGGTCGAGGCATACCGCTCTTTGGGCAGGATGACCTCGTTGTGCTCGACCGCAACGGCGCGGCTGTCATAGCCAGCCTCTTCCAGATACGCCGCGACGGTCTTTCCCGCTGCCTGCTGCATCTCCCCATTGATCTTTACCATATCGTCTTCTCCCTTTCGAAACGCAACGCCAGACTTTCCTTACCAAAAAAGACCGCCCAAATCTGGACGGTCTCCGCTTTACAGAATCTCTGTACTCCCTACGTTGGCATTATCCAAATCAGGTTCTGGGTCGGCAGTCCCACTGCCCTCTCAGCCCGTTTGGAAAACAAACGACTCCGACGAGCTCCCCACACAATATACTTTTGCTTTTCATTATAGCTCTTTTTTATGAGGATTGCAACGTTCCTTCGGCGGACGAATCTGTGTTTTCTATTGTTGGAAAATCCGTGTCCGCCAAATCGAGCACGAGGTCGACGGTGACTTCCGTGCCCTTATCCTTGGTATAGGAGAGTTCCCACTCACCGCCGATCTTGGGGATGAGGAGCTCGAGGATGGCGAGGCGGACGAGCATGGATTGCTCGTCGAGGGTTTGGCATTTCTCCTGGGACATGCATTCGTAGATCGTGCGCGGGTTCTTCTGTGCGCACTCGCGCATAGCGCGGACAGCCTGCAGCAGTGCAGGTGTGACGAAGAGATCCGGCGCGTGAAAGAAGATCCAAAGCACACAGCGCTTTGGGTCATCGCCCATATGCGAAAGAAAAGCAGAAAACAGCAGACTGCCGCCTGCGGGCGTGTATTTGATGAGGTAGCTCATGACGCGCGTAAGGGTCATGAGAAAGAGGCGTTTCTCGACGAGAACGTGCTCCTCGCCGATGCCGCTGAAGTCCATCGTAAAACGGATGTTCTTACGTGCCGCGGCCATGGAAAGTGTATTCCCCTGCTCGGTGAGCGTGGCAGAGAGCGGGAGATCCTGCCAGTCCGCGCGTGCGAGATTGTCCTGTGTCAGCTGGTTGAGCAGACGCACCTCGATCAGGAAGTCCTGAACCTGTCCGCACCGCAGGTAGTCCTCGTGAAGCGGGCTCTCCGGCTCGGCGGCACCCATCGCGAGGAGATGCTTCAGCGAGATGAGCACCGGCCTTATGATGTTGTCGTCCATGTAGGCGAAAAAGTCCTGCTGCGCGTGGCCGATCTTTTTCTCCCAGGCGAGCGAAGCGGTCATGCTGTCGTGCTCGCGCTCGATGACAGCGACGCGCCGCTCAAGCCTGTTCCTATGCCAAAGCATCCAAAGAAAATAGGCGAGGAGGCAGATGGCAAGGACGAGAAGGAACACGAACGCATTGGCCTGTGCACTTGTGAGCCGGTCGAAAAGATTCGTAAAGGAAATCGGCGCCGCGTTGAGCTCCTTTTGCTCGATCTCGTCCATCTTGGTGTCCACAAGGTACTGGATGGTGCGGTCGAGCAAAAAACCGAGCTGCGGGTCGGCGTCCTCCGGCAACGCGAGGGCTATACATGACGGGAGATCCGGCAAGGTCCGCAGCTCGTAGTCGCCGCGGTGCAGGAGGCTCGCGTAGTAGGTCGCGGTCATCATGTCACAGGCGATGGCGTCGACGCGGCCCTGCTCGAGAAGCGAGAGCGCATCCGCCGCGGTCGCAGTCGTCACAAAGTCCTTATCCGGCATGTGCTCGCGCAAAAACTGGACTTGCCCGCCTGTCACCGCCAGACGCTCAGGCTCGTGACCCTTGCGGACGAGGAGCGCGATGCTGTCCTGCTCATAGGGTGTCGTCATGCGCAGCTTGTTTTCCTGCGCCCTGAAATAATCGACGTTCATGCTGCCGATGAGGTCGATCTCCCCTTTTTCGCTGAGCGCAAACGCCTCCGCCTCGTCCTTAACCGGCACGTAGGTGAACGAGATTCCCGTGAGTGCCGCGATATGCTCGAGCACGCGGACAGTGATGCCCTCCATCTTGCCATCGCGCTGATAGGAGTAAGGGGCGTTATTCGCGATAAGCGCGACGCGCTGCGGCGGCAGCGCAGCGATGAAGTCTTTCTCTTTTTCGCTAATAAGCACGCGGTAACGGTTCTTATCCGGCTGAGAAACGCGCTCGAGCAGGCTTGCAAAGGAGGCATTGTAGAGTAGAATATTGCTCATAGCCTGGTCGAGGCGTGCGGCGATCTGTGGCTTCTGCGGGTTCACGATAAAATACATGGGCTGCGGAGCGAATTCCGCGATGGCGGGGAACTTCTGCACATCGCCCGCGTAAGAGGTCGCGGCGAGGTCGATGTCGCCGGCGCGCAGTGCGGCGAGCAGATCGCCGCGATCGTGGTAGTTCGCGATGTCGAAGTGCAGGCCGTTCTTTGCTGCCCAGCGGAAAAAAGCCTTCGTGTCTGCGGTCTGTTCGCGCACGCCAACGCGCGCGCCATCCGTGCTGCCGATATCGCCATAGATGTAGCGATTATCTTCAGGGCGCGCGATAACCGCGATGCTCGTCGAGGCCATCGGATAGAGGGAAAAGAACATCTTCTTCTCCCTCTCCGGCGTTTTGAGCACGGTAGGCAGGATGTCGATGCGGCCAGCAGCGACGTCGGCGATGGCCTGTGACCAGTTGGTGTAGGGAACGAACTCGTATTCCCAACCCGTATAGCGAGCGATTTCGTAGAGGTAGATGGCGTCGTAACCTCGATATTTCCCTTCCGCATCCTGGTAGAGCATGCTGCCGGAGGAGGAGTAGCCGACGCGTAACTTGGCAGGCGCCGGATCTGCGGTGTTCTCGGCCTCCACGGCGCCCGCCGCGAGGGACAGGCCGACAAACAGCACGAGCGCGAGGCACAGGGCACGTGAGATCAAATGCTGGATCATAGGGCTTCCCGCCTTTCCGTTTTCGGAGCCGCGCCGTCTGCACGGAGGATCACATGGGTATTGCGCCCTTGTTCTTTCGCGGCATAGAGCGCGCGGTCAGCCTTTTGGTAGGCCGCCTCGTAGTCCTCATCCTCGAGCAGGGCGCAGCCGATGCTGACGGTGAGGTCGAGGGGAAGGCCCGCCTCGCGGCCGAGACGCAGCGCGTGCTCGTGAATGGCGCACGCAAGCTTTTCCGCCTCTGCGGCGTCATTCGTATCGAGGTAGGCGATGAACTCGTCGCCGCCGAGCCGCCCGAGAAACCCGCGCCCTGCGAATGTCCGCCGCAGGGCGTTTGCCACGCAAATGAGCGCGCGGTCGCCGCCCTGGTGACCGATCGTATCGTTGACACCCTTGAAATGATCGACGTCGAGGAGAAAGAGCATGCCGCCGCGCGTCCCGTCTGCGCGCGGCCGCCCGATGTGATCGCGCATCCAGCTGCGCGTTGCGCCGGAGTTGTGGATGCGCGTGAGCCCGTCGAACTGCGCACGCGCGACGAGCCGCGCCTCCTCGTTCGCCTGCTGCGTAATGTCGCGAAAGACGCCGAGCACGTAATAGGGACGCGCCGTCTCGTCCTTGAGCACGAAGCTCCGCAGGAGGAACCGGCGCGGCGCCTCGCCGCGCCGCAGATAGGAATACGGCGTATCAGCGTCAAAGGCGCCGAGGCAGTGATAAAGCGGATAGAGCGGATGGGCGGGATCCTGCTCCGCCGCCTGCCGCGTACGAGAAAAATGCGGCACCTTCTTCGGCAGATGGAACAGGCGCGCACAGTCCGGAGAGAGTGTCGCCACATCGCGGCGCGCATCGTAGCCGACCATCAACAGGCCAAACGTCGAGCTGGCTGCATAGAAGACCTGTTTGAGTCGGCCGAGCCGTCGCGCCTCCAGCCGCAGGCGGCGGACATAGAATAGCAAACCGACAAAGAGACACGCCAATACAACATAAAAGATTTTTTCCATCGCTTGCAAGCCTCCACCTTTCTTTTCTCAAATGGATAGTTTCATTATACAAAAAAAAGCCGCAACCGGGAAGTGGTGTAATCTGGTTCCTCCTTTTGTCTACAGAAAAGAGCCCCATAGGGCTGCGCCGCGGATGGCGGACGCCCTATGGGGCTTTTCTGTTGGCTTTCTGTTTTCAGGCCGCGGCGATCCCGATCAATGATCGAAGATGTTGCGCAGCGCCTGTTTGTTGACATCGCGGTTGAGCTGTGCGAGATAGGTCGTCAGCTTGATGTTCTTCGGGCAGACCTCGACGCAGTTCTGGCTGTTGCCGCAGCTCGTGATACCGCCTTTTTCCATCAGTGCGTTCAGGCGCGTCGGCGCGTCGAACTTTCCGAGCGGATGCAGGTTGAAGAGATACGCCTGTACCGTCGGAGCCGGGCCGATGAAATCGGACTGCGGACCGACGTTCGGGCATGCCTCGAGGCAGCAGCCGCAGGTCATGCAGTGCGAGATCTCGTAGGCCGTCTGCGCCGTATACGGGTTCTGAATCGGCGCGTCCTTGACTTCCCAGGTGCCATCGACCTCAACCCAGCCGTGGATGCGCTTCAGGGACTCGAACATCACGGAGCGATCGATCAGCAGATCGCGGATGACCGGGAACGTGCGTGCCGGAGCCAGATGGATCGGCTGGTCGAGTTTGTCAACCAGCGAGCAGCAAGCCTGACGGGCCTTGCCGTTGATGACCATCATGCAGGCACCGCAGACCTTCTCGAGGCAGTTGCACTCCCAAACGACAGGAGGAACGCGCTTGCCATCGACGGTCACCGGGTTCTTCTGGATTTCCATGAGTGCCGCAACGACGTTGAGTCCGGGGCGGTACGGAACATCGAACTGCTGCTCATACGGCTTGTCCTTCGGGCCGTCCTGGCGTTCGATGATGAATCTAACCATTTTCTGTTCTGCCATTCTATGTATCCTCCCTCTTACTCTTTCTTAGCTACGGCGTAGTTACGCAGACGCGGCTTGATGAGAGAGTGCTCGAACTCACGATAGGTGACTTCCGGCTCTTCCTTGTCCGCATCAAAGTCGACGATTGTCGTGCGCATGAAACGCTTGTCGTCGCGCTCGAAGAATACGAGGTCATCCTTGCCGTCGTCCGTCATGGCACGGCCCGTCTTCTCATCGAAGTGGAACTTGCCATACTTCTTCTTGAGGCCTTCCTTGCGCGCGTCGTCGAGCTGATCCCAGTCGGACTTCAGAACGATCTTCGCATGCGCACCGCGGCTCTCGTCGCGCAGCAGCGCGGACTTCGTGATGGCCATCGCGTAGATGATCATGTTGCGGAGCTGGCGGACGAACATGGCTTCCTGGTTCGCCCAGGTGCCGTGATCCGTGACGCCGATGTCGTTCCACTCTTTCAGGAGCTCCTTGAGCTCCGTGACGCACTGCTCGAGGCCGTTGTTATCGCGCTCAACGGATACATACTTGTACATGATGTCGCCGAGCTTGTGGTGGAGCTGATGTGCGTTGACCGAACCGTTCATGTTGCGGATCTTGTCGAACTCGTCGACGCAGTCCTGACGTGCCTTTTCGAGTTCCTCATCCGTGAGCTCGTCGCCGAGTTCGCCGCTGCGTGCAACGCGCAGGGCCTCCGGACCGGAAATCGTGCCGGAATACGTCGCGGAGAGCAGCGAGTTCGCACCGAGGCGGTTTGCGCCATGGTACTGATAATCGCACTCGCCGGATGCGAGCAGACCCGGGATATTCGTATGATGCATGCGGTCTACCCAGATGCCGCCCATCGAGTAATGGATCGACGGGAAGATTTCCATCGGGACCTTGCGCGGATCCTGACCCATGAAGTCGCTGTACATCTCGAGGATGCCGCCGAGCTTGCGCTCGAGGTAAGCCGCCGGGATATGCGAAAGGTCGAGGTAAACGCGGTTCGGGTTGTGCATGCCGAGGCCCATGTGCACGACGACCTTGTAGATGGCGCGGGATGCGACATCACGCGGCACGAGGTTGCCGTATGCCGGGTACATATCCTCGAGGAAGTACCAGCGCTCTTTCTCGTGCGTCGTCGGGTTCTCGCGATAGACCCAGACGCGGCCGCCCTCGCCGCGGCAAGCCTCGCTCATCAGGCGGTTCTTGTCCGAGCCCGGGATCGCCGTCGGATGGATCTGCAGGAACTCCGGGTTGCCGAGATCCGCACCCTGCTGATAGACCGCAGAGACCGCGGAGCCGTTGCAGATGGTCGAAGCCGTGCAGCGGCCGTAGACCTGGCCCGGGCCGCCCGTCGCGAGGATGACCGCGTCCGCGCGGAACGCGACGATCTCGTTCGAGTTCATGTTCTGCGCGACGATGCCGCGACAGATACCGTCCTTATTCTTGATGACCTTGATGAATTCCCAGAACTCATACTTCTTGACGCCGCCCTTGACTTCCCAGCGGCGTACCTGCTCGTCGAGCGCGTACAGAAGCTGCTGGCCCGTCGTGGAGCCCGCGAATACCGTGCGCTTGTTCTTCTGGCCGCCGAAATTGCGGAGGTCGAGCACGCCCTCGGCCGTACGCGTGAACGGAACGCCCATGCGGTCGAACATCTTGATGAGCTTCGGCGCAGCCTCAACCATGCCCTTTACGGCGAGCTGATCGGCGAGGAAGTCGCCGCCGTAAACCGTATCATCGAAATGCTCATAGATGGAATCATGCTCGCCCTTCGTATCCATGCAGGCGTTGATGCCGCCCTGTGCGCAGAGGGAATGGGAGCGCTTGACCGGGCAATAGGAGAACAGGTCGACTTTGCCGCCGTCCTCGCAAATCTTCAGCGTAGCCATGAGGCCCGAAAGGCCGCCGCCTACGACGATAATCTTCTTTTCTGGTTTTTTAGCCATGGATTTGTCTCCTTTTCTTACACAGCGTGTCTTACATCACGAAATAGCTTGCCATGAAAGCGAGCGTGATGAGGCAGAGGACGACGCAGAGGCACATTGAGAGGAAGTTGATGACTTTCTGGCAGCGCGGCCCCTTGGCAATACCCCAGGTCATGCAGAACGTCGTGATACCGTTCGTGAAGTGGAAGATGGCAGCAAACATACCGATGATGTAGAGCACCGTCGTGATCGGGCTGCTCGTGAAGAGATTCTGAAGCAGCTCATAGGAAATCGGCGTGCCCGTGACGCCCTTCGTGAAGACGCGGAGATAACCGACATGCCAGATCAGGAAGGCAACCAGATACCAGGCCGTCGCGCGCTGCAGCGTGAACTGCCAGTTGCGGGAATACCCATAGTGGCGCGCGTTCGTGTTGGCCTGCAGAGCGATGTAAATGCCATAAATCCCGTGGAACAACAGCGGAACGGCGATGCCGCATACCTCAATCGCGAGGAATACCGGACGCGGAATGAGTTCCATCATAGCGAGTGCGCCGTTCAGCGCTGCCGCGCCGCCCATAGCCATCGAGTTCGTGAAGATATGCTCGAAGATGACTACGCCGAGCACGAGCAGACCGACCAGGGAATGCAGGCGGCGTAAATAGAAACTTGTATGATACATTCTGTACCTCCTAAAAACTCTCTCGGGAATAGAGCAAGGCCCACGGGCGGCAAAAACCGCGGGGAGCCCTGGAATCATCCCATCTTAATCCTGTATCAATAGCCTTTCAGCGTGCGGAATTTCTTCTGATTTACGTCGTAGAGGTTGTTGCCCTCGCAGTCGATAACGACGATTGCCGGGAAATCCTCAACCGTGAGCCGTGCGAGCGCTTCCGGGCCGAGCTCCGGATACGCGAGCACTTCGTATTTCTTGACGGATTTTGCAATCAGAGCTGCTGCGCCGCCGACTGCCGCGAAATACGTGACGCCATTCTTCTTCATGGACTCGACGACTTCCTTCGTACGGGAACCCTTGCCGATCATGCCCTTGATGCCCTGATCGAGCATCGTCGGCGTATACGCATCCATACGGCCGGAGGTCGTCGGGCCGCAGGAGCCGATCGGATCGCCCGGCTTTGCCGGCGTCGGGCCGAGGTAATAGACCATCTTGTTGTGCCAGTCAATCGGGAGCTCCTCGCCGCGTGCGAGAGCCTCCGTCATCTTCTTATGCGCCGCATCGCGCGCTGCGTAGATCTCACCCGTGATGAGTACCGCATCACCGATATGAAGCTTGTGCGACATCTCTTCCGTAAACGGCGTACGGATTTTAATTGGTTCTGCCATTTTTATATCCTCCTATCTCACAGATCATCGAAACGTCCGCGCATCAAAGCGTGCGGGTCTTATGACGGCAAGCGTGGCAGCAGATCGTCACTGCGACCGGCAGACCGGCGATGTGCGTCGGGCCCCATTCGATGTTGACGCCAAGGCAAGTCGTCGAGCCGCCGAGCTGCGGTCCGATACCCGTCTGGTTGATGAGATCGAGGAGTTCGTCCTCGAGTTTCGCGTATTCCGGCATCGGGTTATGCGAGTCGATGGAACGCGTCAGCGCGAGCTTACTCATGAGCGCGGCCTTGTCCATCGTGCCGCCGATACCGATACCGACGACCTCCGGCGGGCACGGGTTCATGCTCGCGTGCAGGATAATATCCATGACGGCTTTCTTCACGCCCTCGACGCCATCGGCCGGAACGAGCATCTTGACGCCGCCCTTGTTCTCCGAACCAAAGCCCTTCGGCTCGACCGTGATCTTGAGCTTGTCGCCCGGAACGATCTTCGTGTAGATGACGCCCGGCGTGTTGTCGCCCGTGTTGACGCGGTTGAACAGCGGCTCGCCGACGACGGATTTACGCAGGTAGCCGTCCGTGTAGCCTTTGCCGATGCCCTTGTTGACCGCTTCTTCCAGATCGCCGCCGACGATATGAAGGTCCTGACCGACTTCGAGGAAGACAATCGTGATACCCGTATCCTGGCAGTACGGACGATCTTCGTTCTTTGCGATCTCCGCATTCTTGATGATCTGGTCGAGCACGTTCTGCCCTACTGGCGACTTCTCCGTCTCGCGGCCCTTCTTGAGCGCCGCCACAACATCGTCCGGCAGATAGTAAGCTGCTTCCTTGCACATCTCGGCCACGTTTTCCGTGATTGTCTTTACGTCGAGTTCTCGCAAAGTAATCCCTCCCATAAATACAACTTATCATACACCTTTAGCTCTATAGTAGCACATTTCATCTTGTCTTACAAGCAGGAAGAATGTGCCGTGAAGCCGCATAAAATATGAACCGAGTTCACTTTTTGTGATCCTCTCACAGAGCTGAAAAATGCATACCACACTATTGTTCTATATTGGATATTCGCAAAAATTCTCCTTCTAAATCCGGAAAATTTTCGCGGAAATCGCCTGATTTTTTTCGAGCGTCAGCAAGGCGAATGAGCCCTGTCCGTCGTCGCGCGGACGCGCAACGCTGCCCGGATTCAAGATCGTAATTGCCCCGGGGAAATACGTCACGGCGTGCGTGTGTCCGAAAACGATGCCGTCGCAGTCCTTCGACGACGCCGCGCGCACCATGAGATCGAGCGTATACTGCGCGCCATAGGTATGTCCGTGTGTCAGCAAAATGCGGTGCCCCACGAGCTGCACGACGCGCACGTAAGGCACGCGCGAATCCGGCCAGTCGCAGTTCCCGGCGACCTTGTAAACCTCTTTCTGCGTGAGCATCGCGAGATAATCGGCATCGGGCGTCACATCGCCGGCATGGATCCACGCGTCGGGTTCGACGCCCTGCTCGGCAAGGAATGCCAGCGTCTGGTCGATGGCGCACGTATTCCCATGGCTGTCGCTTACCACTCCGATGATCATTTCAGATAATCCTCCAGCTTCTTCACGAGCGCGCGCAGCGCCTTGCCTCGGTGACTGATGGCCCCCTTCTCTTCCGGCGTCATATCGGCCATCGTGCGCGTTCCGATGTAAAAATACGGATCGTAGCCGAAGCCGCCTGAGCCGTGCGCCTGCGTGCGGATCAAGCCGTCAACGCGCCCTTCCGCCGAGAGCACCGTCCCATCCGTGTCGCAGAAATGCAAGACGCAGCGGTAGTCGGCGGGGGATTCCGAGACGCCCCTCTTTTCGAGCTCTGCGAGCATTTTTTGGTTGTTCGCCGCATCGCTCGCATGCACGCCTCCTGCAAAGCGTGCGGAATGCACGCCGGGAGCGCCGCCGAGCACCGCGATCTCCAGGCCGGAATCATCGGCGAGCACCGCCTCATGCGTCTGCTGCTGATAAAATTCCGCCTTGATGCGTGCATTCTGCTCAAAGGTTTCTCCATCCTCGACGGCGTCCGGGAACGTCCCGAGCTCCGCGAGCGATAGGACCTCCACCGGCAGGTGCGCAAAAGCGCCCCGGATCTCCCGGATCTTACCCTCGTTTTTCGTTGCCAACACGATTCGTTTCACGGAAAAGGACCTCCCCTATTCTAACACGCGGTAACCGCGTCACACATGTTGTCTGCTCATATGGTGTATGCAAAATTTGCATGATCGATTTTCCTATCTTATTTAGGAAGAAAAAAGCCTTCCGCAAGGAAGGTTTTTTGACGTCCTGCCGTTTTTTGGCCGGCGGAACCATTTACTGTTTTTTGCTTTCCTGATACTGCCGATAGTTCTTGATGATGCAGATCGGCGTCTTCTGGCTCGCGTTGCCGAACGGGTTGTCGATCAACAGCATCCGCGCGATCTCCCCGTCGACTTCCGGCGTGATGCCGACGACGCGCGAGCGCTTGAGGTCGTTGACATCGGCGACCATCGCACCGAACGCGCCCGTGCGCTCCTGGATGGCCTTCGCGACGTCATCTGCGTCCGCCGGCCCGTAGACGATGCATTTGTCAAACGGCGGCATCGTGCCCGTGACATCGTCGATCATCGCGGTCTCCTTGCCGCCCCATTTGTAGAACATACCGGATTTGCCGACGAGCTTCGCGAAGAAGCCCGCGAACAGCGCGAACGCCACGCGCCATTTGCCCTCGACGTTCATCAGCGACTGCATGCCGTGCGGCGACGCGAGAGAGCCGTAATCCGGGATAAAACGGCAGCAGAACTGCGCGACGCGGGAGATCTTCAGGTCCTCCGGGCGCACATAGCGCCCCTGCGTGATCGCAATGACGCTTTCCGCCGAGCAGATCAGATCATCAGGTCCAACCTTTCCCTTGGTGTAATGGTCGATGCAGTCGACGATATCGTCTTTTTCCGTAAAGATGCGCGTCGGCACCGGAATCAATGTCAATTTCTCTTCAGCCATGCCTCTGCCTCCTTTAATCCCGCTTCAACGCAACGCCCGCAAGCTTCGCGATCTCCTCCGCCGGGAGGATCAGCTGCACTTTGCGGTAATGCCACGGCGTGCGGCCGGTCTCCTGCCAAAGGATATCGAGCGGCAGGTCCACCATGTGCGAGAGCGCCTCATCGAGGCTCATGCCCTTGCGGGCCGTGAGCTTGACCTTTGCATAGACGTTCAGCACATCCTCGTGGTTCCGGTCGCCCTTTTTCTGGATCAGCACGGCCTCAAAGTAGTCGTCCTCGCGCGGATATCCCTCGCGTTCCGCCTTGCCGCGCGCCTCGATGCCATCGTACTGCTCGTACGGCAGCAGGGGGCGGACAAAGGCGTCCATGAGCGTTGCGCACTGTTTGCCCTCGTTGTAGTAGGTCAGCTTCTTTTGGATGATCATGCTGTCTGCATCCTTTGAAACCAACTCAAACGGTGCGTCCGTCTTGACGCGGATATCCTCTTTTCCCAGCGCGCAAAGGATGAGCTTTGCGAGCAACACGATGACGACGATTGCGGCGAGCAGGCCGACAATCCAATCTACGACAGTCACGATGATTCCTCCTCTTTCGACAATCTCACGCTTTTGCGGCTTTCTGTGCCTTTTCTGCCTTGACCTTCTTCATGATCTCGCGGAGCTTGCCGTAATACTTCTCTGGCAGACGGGTGATGTGGCCGGTTTCCAGGCTCGTAAACACATTCTGGGTATGTCCGGTCACGAGCAGCTCCTGCGTCCCCTTCTTGATGACGCGGTAGTCGAACTCCATCTTCGCGCGCGTCAGCGCGGTCGGAATGGTCTCAATGATCACGATATCGTCAAAATGAGCCGGCTCAAGATACTTCACGCTGACCTCCGTAATCGGGTAGGAAAACCCATCGGCCGTCATATCGTTGAGCGATATCCCAAGTTGATGCAGAAAATCGACGCGTCCGTTCTCAAACCAGCGCACATAATTCGAATGATGCACCACGGCCATCGCGTCGGTTTCATAGTAATTGACATGATACTCCGTCCGGAACGTCACGGAATCACCACCCTTTCCTATTCTATCACCTTGTATAGCCTAAAGCAAAAACAGCAGAAAGTCAAGAAAAAAGCCTTCCTATCGGGAAGGCAGTGTCGTCGCGCCGGTCGACGGGTCTGGCGCAAACGCCTCGTGCAGGAGCCGCGTCGTGAACTTCACGCCAGGCCGCCTTTTTCTACGAGCAGGGAAAACGTGCCATCCTCGTTCTTGTCCACGGACAGCACCTTGTGCCCCTCGTCTTTCAGGCTGCGCGGCACATTCTGGATCGGCTCGCCGTCGTTCAGGTGCACGGCGAGCGTCTGCCCGTCCTCGAGCTCCTCGAGTGCGACCTTTACCTTGACAAAGGTAATCGGACAGACGACATCCGTGATGTCAATCGCCGCATCTGCTTGCTTCCGGCTCATAAGACTTCCTCCACTTTCTTCTGAAATTTATCCCAGCCCACGCGATCGAGGCAGTTCGCGAAACGCTCGCTCGGCTTCGCGTTGTCCTCAAAGAATTGGAGCGTGACATCGACGATCTCATAGACCTTCTCCTCATCAAAGACGATCGGCAGGAAATGACGGCCGACCGCAATGCGGTTGCCATAGAGTCCGCCAAACGAAATCACGAAGCCATTCTCGCCCGTCCACGAATCCGTCGGGCAGCTCTTGATGCATTTGCCGCAGTACACGCAGGCATCCGCGTCAAAATCGAGGCTCTGTCCGTCCCGATCGACCTTGATGGCCTTTTCCGGACAAACGGCTTCGCAGACGCCGCAATACGTACAGGACGCCGCATCCCATTTCGGCATGACGCCGCCCTTTACGCCGAAGTCGTTCTCCTCCGCCTTCAGGCAGTTGTTGTGACAGCCCGTGAACCCGAACTTGAACTTATGCGGGAGCTCTTTGCCGCCATAGCGGCGGTCGAATTCGTTGGCCATCTTCACCGTATCGATGAGACCGGACGGGCAGGTTGCCGCCCCCTGGCACGCCGTGATCGTGCGCACGCGCGGGCCGCAGACGCCGATCTCGACGCCGCCCTGCTTCAAAGCGCCTTTGACCTCCTCGATATCCTGCAAGCGGATATAGGGGATCTCAATGCCCTGACGGCTCGTCAGATGCACATAGCCTTTGCCGTATTTTTCCGCGACCTGCTGAATGACATCCAGCTGCTTCGCCGTAAAATGCCCACCGACCGACTTCAGGCGCATGGAGAAACAGTCCTTCTGTTTCTGCCGCATGAGTCCGCCCTTCTTGAGTTCCTTGTAGTCTACTGCCATGTTGCGCTCCTCCCTTTTCCACAGGTATCGGCATTACCGGATGCGCAGATCCTCTTTCGTGACGGTCTTGTCCCGGTCCACGTGGAAGCTGTTCAGTACCGGCTCCCCGCCGTTCAGCGACAGGATAAAATAGCTCGCCTTGCTGTCGAATGCCAGGCGTTTATCCTCCTCGCTCGGACGTGAGGGGCTCGCGGGGTGGCTGTGCCAATTGCCGAGAAGCTGCCAGCCCTTGGCGCGCAGCTCCTTGACCGCCGCGAACTGTTCCTTCGGGTCCAGCGTAAAATGCTCCGCACTGTGGTCCACGTTCGTCAGGTAAAATACCTTCTCGACGGTCTTGACGCCGTCCTCGATGGTGCCGCCAAGGAGGCCGCAGTCCTCGACTGGCGAGAGAGCGCGCGCGTGACGGACCAGCGAAAGGTAATCCTGCAGCTTCAGCTTTACGATCATGCCGGTTCCTCCTCTCAGGCCTTCCGCAGGTCACAGGCCGGCTGCTCGTAGTCGATGAGTTCCGTGATGGTCGGATGCTCGCCGCAGATGGCGCAGTGCGGATCCCGCGGTATCTTGACCTTGCGGAATTTCATCGTCAGCGCGTCATAGGTCAGGAGATACCCCGTGAGCAGCTCCCCGACGCCGAGGATGTATTTGAGCGCCTCCGTTGCCTGCAGCGTGCCGATGACACCGCCCATCACGCCGAGGACGCCCGCCTGCCGGCAGGTTGGCACAGCGTCCTTTGGCGGCATCGTCTTGAACACGCAGCGGTAGCACGGCCCCTTGCCCGGCACATACGTCATGAGCTGCCCGGAGAAGCGAAGGATGCCCGCATGCACGAACGGCTTCTTTTCAAAAACACAGGCATCGTTGATCAGGAATTTCGCCGGGAAATTGTCCGTGCCGTCGATGATGAAATCGTAGTCCTGATCGCGGATGATGTCGCGGATATTCGCCGACGTCACCATCTCATGATAGGTGTGCACGTCGACGTCCGGGTTCATCGCCTCGATGGTCTCGCGGCCCGAGTCGACCTTTGGCTTGCCGACATCCGCCGTCTGGTGGATGATCTGGCGCTGGAGGTTCGACAGATCCACGACGTCGAAATCCACGAGTCCGATGGTGCCGACGCCCGCCGCGGCAAGGTACATCGCCGCCGGGGCGCCGAGCCCGCCCGTGCCGATGACGAGCACCTTGCTGCCGAGAATCTTCTCCTGGCCCTTACCGCCGACCTGCTGGAGGATGATGTGGCGGGAATACCGTTCCAGCTGCTCATTCGTCAGGCTGCTCATCTCGCACCGCCTCCCATGAAGTACAGGAACTCCACGACGTCGCCGTCCTTTACCGTCGTCGTCTCAAAACCGGAATGGTCGACAAACTCGCCATTGAGTTCCACCGTCACGTATTCCGGCTGCTCGGCCTTCGCGACGACGAGCAATTCCTTCACCGTGATCGGCTTCTCAATTTCCAAGGGATCCCCATTTACCGTCAGTTTCATTGCGCTTCCTCCTCCGCGCGCCCCTGCAAAAAGGCCTGCGGAAAGCAAGGGGGAACCGAGGCATACCTGTCCTGTTCTCCGACGCTTTCCGCAGGCTTTCGTTTGTCGAATGACCTACGGCCGGACGGCTAATCATATAATATCAATATGTTTTCTAAGTAATTAACGTCATTATAGGGCAATCCGCGCAAATTGTCAACCGTTTTCCGCCGCATCCTTCGATTGGTATTTCTAGGTTTCCATACGCTGCCTCTGCGCAGGGGCCGCCGCCTGTCAAAGTCCGTATGCCAGACTTACGCCGTTTCCCCGGCCCTTTCGAGATGACGGATTTCGCGGATCTTGTTCTTTGCGTCCACCATCACGACAGTCGGCGCGTAGCCCTTCGCCTCGTCCTCGGTAAAGAACGCATACGCCATGATGATCACGATATCGCCGGGCTGCGCGAGGCGCGCGGCCGCGCCGTTCAGGCAGATGACACCGGAACCGCGTTCGCCGGGGATCACGTAGGTCTCAAGCCGTTCGCCGTTGTTGTTGTCGACGACCTGTACGCGCTCATTGCGCAGGATGCCCGCCGCGTCCATGAGGTCTTCGTCAATCGTGATACTCCCCATGTACGCGAGGTTCGCTTCGGTCACCGTCGCGCAGTGGATTTTGCTCTTCAAAAGATTCAGGATCATGCTTTGCCTCCCAGAATGACATTGTCGATCAGGCGCGTCTTGCCGATGTATACGGCGAGCGCGAGCAGGCTCGGTTCCAGGACTTCGTCTGCCTCCTGCAGCGCGGGGAACGTCCGGAGCGCCACGTAGTCCACCCGCGCCATCGGCTCTTTCCTGAGCTCTTCCTGCGCGATCTCGACGAGCTTCTTCGCCGAGCGCTCCCCCGCGTCAAACGCGGCTTTTGCCCGGCGGAGGCTGCGGGAAAGCACCGTCGCGGCCTGCTTCTCCTCCGCCTTCATGTACGCGTTGCGCGAGCTCCGCGCGAGCCCGCTCTCCTCGCGGCATATCGGCACCATCGTGATTTCGACCGGCAGGTTGAGATCCGCCGTAAAGCGGCGCACGACCGCGACCTGCTGCGCGTCTTTCTGCCCGAAGAACGCGCGGTCCGCGCGCGTGATGTTCATGAGCTTCGTCACGACCGTTGCGACGCCGCGGAAATGGATTGGACGTCGCGCGCCCTCGAGTACCTTCGTCTCGTTGCAGTCCGGCGTCACGTACGTGCCGAACCCCTTCGGATACATCGCCGCTGGCTCCGGGTGGAACACCGCGTCGACGCCCTCCTTCTCGAGCTTTTCACAATCCTGCTCGAACTGGCGCGGGTATTTCTCATAGTCCTCGCCCGGCGCGAACTGCGTCGGGTTCACGAATACCGACGCGATGACGACATCGCAGGCCTTCCTCGCCGCGCGCATCAGCGTCATATGCCCCTCATGCAGGGCGCCCATCGTCGGGCAGAGCCCGATGGTCCTGCCCGCTTTTTTCTGCTCTGCGGCCCACGCCTGCATCGCATCCGGTGTCGTAAAAACCTTCATCTTCATTCGTAAACGACCTCTTTCTTTTCTTTTTTCTCATCCCGCCGCACCCAGAAATTGGCGAACAGCGAACCTGAGATATTGTGCCACACGGAGAAAATCGCGCCGGGGATCGCCGCAGCCGGGTTGAAGTACAAGAGCGCAAGGCTCACCGCGAGACCAGAATTCTGCATGCCGACCTCAATCGAGACCGTCCGCGCCCCGCGGCTCTCCATACCGAAACATTTCGCGAGTCCGTAGCCCAGTGCGAGACCAAACGCGTTGTGCAGTACGACGAGTACCGCCATCAGCGGCCCAACCGTGAGCAGCTTCGTCGAGGAGAGTGCGACCACGCAGCCGACGAGTGTCACGATGCAGAGCACCGAGAACACCGGCATCACCGGCATGATGCGCCGCGACACCGGCTCGAAATAGTGGTGGACCAGCAGCCCGAGCAGGACCGGCAGCAGAACCATTTCCGCAATGGAAAGCATCATCGAGGAAAACGATACCTCGATATAGGCGCCGGCGAGCAGATACGTCAGTGCCGGCGTCACGACCGGAGCGAGCAGCGTCGTCGTCATCGTCATCGAGACCGACAACGCCACATCACCGCGCGCGAGATACGAGATGACATTCGACGCCGTGCCGCCCGGACATGTGCCGAGCAGGATCACGCCGATGGCGAGTTCCGGCGGCAGGTGGAACACCCGGACGAGCGCGTACGCAACAAGCGGCATGATCAAGAACTGTGCGAAAACGCCGATGGCCACATACCGCGGGCGCGCGAACACGCGCCGAAAATCCTCAACCGAAAGCGTCATGCCCATGCCGAACATCACCAGGCCGAGCAGCCAGCTCACATAGTGGCCGGCCCAGGCAAACGCCGGCGGATACAGAGCGCCGATGACGCCCGCCGCCGCAACGAGCACCGCCATATCGTCGACGATGCCCTTTCCCAATTTTTGCAAGCAAAAAACCTCCTTTGCCAAACCATCGTTGCTGGTAAAAGAGGCGAAGAAACGGCGGTCTCTCCCGCCGTCCATGTTCTTTTGTCTTTTCCGGCAAAAGGCCGGAACGTCCGCAGCGCCGGACAGACGGTCCTATCCACGCGTCCCGTTCCGGCTGCCGGATACGGGCGGGGCATCGATCTATCCTCCCTGCGGCAAAAGTACAACCCGCGAAGCGGTGTCATCTTTTACCATCGGCTTCATCATAGCATAGATCTACGGGATTTGCAAAACGCAGCAGGCGACCTGGGCGAGCACCGCCTGCGCAAGCGCGATGAGCGCGTCCTCACTCCCTGTAACGTTGTAAAAGACAGAGGATTCATGCTATAATAGGGGCGTTTTATATATGCTTTGCGAAAGATTTTGGTGATTCTATGGCAGAAAAGAAACAACTGACACGCGGTTTGAAAAACCGTCATCTGCAGATGATCGCGCTCGGCGGAGCCATCGGCACCGGCCTGTTCTACGGGTCGACCTCGACGATTGCGCTCGCGGGGCCCGCGGTCATGCTCGCCTACCTGCTCGGCGGCATCGTGATTTTCTTCATCATGCGCATGCTCGGGGAGATGGCCGTCGACGAACCGGTATCCGGTTCGTTCAGCTACTACGCGACGAAGTACTGGGGTCGGTTCCCGGGTTTTCTGTCCGGCTGGAACTATTGGTTCAACTACGTGCTCGTGTCCATGGCTGAGCTCACGGCGGTCGGCATCTATATGAATTTCTGGTTTCCCGCCTTGCCGCAATGGGTTTCGGCACTCATCTGCCTCGTGTTGATCACGCTGCTGAACCTCGTCAATGTCCGGGCCTATGGCGAGACGGAATTCTGGATGGCCCTCATCAAGATCGCGGCCATCTGTGCGATGATCCTGCTCGGCCTCTACCTGCTGCTCGGCAGCCCGCAGCCGTTCCCGGAGAATTTCAGCAACCTTTGGAAAAACGGCGGCTTCCTGCCAAACGGTGTCTATGGACTGGCCGCGGCGACCGCCGTCGTCATGTTCTCGTTCGGCGGCATCGAACTCATCGGTATCACAGCCGGCGAAGCCGAGGATCCGGACCATACGATCCCGCGCGCGATCAACCAGGTCATCTGGCGCATCCTGATTTTCTACGTCGGCACGATGGCCGTACTGATGGCGCTCTGGCCGTGGAATGAGGTCGGCACGCAGGCGAGCCCGTTCGTGCAGATCTTCCAGAATGTCGGCATCCCCGCCGCCGCGCATATCTTGAACTTCGTCGTGCTGATCGCCGCGATTTCCGTTTACAATTCGGCCATCTACAGCAATAGCCGCATGCTCTACGGTCTCGCGGGGAAGGACGAGGCGCCCTCCTTCCTCGCGAAGCTCTCCAGCCGGGGCGTGCCGGTCCCCGGCATCCTCGTGTCCTCGGGCTTCACGCTGATCGTCGTCATCCTGAACTACTTCCTCGAGGGCCACGTATTCCTGTACCTCATGACGATTGCGACCTGCGCCGCGGTCATCAGCTGGGTCGTCATCTGCGTCACCCATCTGAAGTTCCGGGCACAGGCCCGCCAGCAGGGCAAAGAGACGAAATTCCCTTCGATCCTCTACCCGTGGACGAACTACCTGTGCCTTGCGTTCCTCGCGGGCGTCATCGCGATGATGGCGCAGATTCCCGATATGCAGCTCGCCGTCCTTTTCCTGCCGATCTGGCTGATCGTGCTTTGGATCGGCTATCAGTTCCAAAAGAGAAAACACCAGGCCTGAAGACAGCAAAGCCCGGGGCCGCACAGCCGTGCGGTCCCGGGCTTTTTTTAGGGATGGGTTGGACGAATGAGAAGTCTTTAGCCAATCATCGTTTTAATATCGTCCTCGACGTTCGTGATGCCGCCGATGCCGAAGTTCTTCACGAGGACCTCCGCGACATTCGGGGAAAGGAAGGCCGGGAGCGTCGGGCCAAGGTGAATGTTCTTTACCCCGAGGTGCAGCAGGGCAAGCAGGACGATGACGGCCTTCTGCTCGTACCACGCGATGTTGAACACGAGCGGCAGCTCGTTGATGTCCGCGAGGCCGAACGCCTTCTGCAGCGCCATCGCGATAAGCGCGAGGCTGTAGGAGTCGTTGCACTGGCCCGCGTCGAGCACACGCGGGATCCCGCCGATATCGCCGAGATTCAGCTTGTTGTACTTGTACTTCGCGCAGCCAGCCGTCAGGATCACGACGTCTTTTGGCAGCGCCTTGGCAAACTCCGTATAGTAGGAACGGGACTTCATGCGGCCATCGCAGCCAGCCATGACGACGAACTTCTTGATGGCACCGGTCTTGACCGCATCGACAACTTTGTCCGCAAGGGCGAGGACCTGTGCATGCGCGAAGCCGCCGACGATCTTGCCCGTCTCGAGCTCGGCCGGAGCCTGGCACTTCTTCGCCATCTCGATGATCGGCGTGAAGTCCTTCGTGCCATCGGCCTTCTGCGCGATATGCGGGCAGCCCGGCACACCGACCGCGCCCGTTGTAAAGAGACGGCTCTGATAGGATGCCGCCGGTGGAACGACGCAGTTCGTCGTCATGAGGATCGGGCCGTGGAACGCCTCGAATTCCTCTTTCTGCTTCCACCACGCGTTGCCGTAGTTGCCGGCGAAGTTCTCGTACTTCTTGAACTTCGGATAGTAATGCGCCGGCAGCATCTCGCCGTGCGTGTAGACGTCAATGCCCGTGCCCTGCGTCTGCTCGAGCAGCATCTCAAGATCCTTGAGGTCATGTCCGGAAATCAGGATACCCGGGTTCTTGCGCACACCGAGGTCGACCTCCGTAACCTCCGGATTGCCGTAGCTCTCCGTGTTCGCCTTATCGAGCAGCGCCATGCCCTCGACGCCCCACTTGCCCGTCTCGAGCGTCAGCGCCGTCAGTTCCTCACCGGAAAGGCTATCGTCGAGGAGCTTGGCGAGCGTCGACTGCATCGCCGCATCGATGGCCTCGTTTTCATAGCCGAGCGCATTCGCATGCTTCATATAGGCGGCAAGGCCTTTGAGCCCGTAGGTGATGAGCTCGCGCAGGCTGCGGATATCCTCGTTCTGCGTCGCGAGGACACCGACCGCATGCGACGCGGCCTTTGCCTCGTAGCGGCTCCGGTCATCAGACCAGCGCGCAGCTTCCGGCAGGCCGTCCGCATCGGAGAGCGTGGACAGGAGTTTCTGACTCGTCGCAAGGGTCTGCTCCACGCGGTCCGCAATCGCTTCCTTATCGAAGTTCGCGTTCGTGATCGTCACGAACAGGTTCAGCGTGACGAGATGGTTGACCTCGCGCGAAACCGCCTTGCCCTCGGCGCGCAGACGCGTCGTGATGGCAGACAGTCCCTTCGTCACATAGACCAGCAGGTCCTGCATGGCTGCGACGTCCGGTTTCTTGCCGCAGACGCCGACGCGCGTGCAGCCCTTGCAGCCGGCCGTTTCCTGACACTGATAACAAAACATAGCGTTTTCCATAAAGCTCTCTCCTTTTCCGGGGGCTCAGGGCCCCACACAGACGCCTTATCCTCAACGGGAGGTTTCTTTGCTTTCGTTGCCCTTAGTATAGCAGGTAAGCGGCGGGGCCGCGGTAACGGATGTTACGCGCCGGCCTCTTTCCTGCCCGCTCAAAACGAAGCGCAAAAAAGGCCTGATGGATGGGCGCAAAAAAAAATAAAAAATTAGCAAAAATCCCTTGACATCTGTTAGGGATAAGGATATATTATTTACAAACAGATTTCAAAAACACAAAAAATTCAACAAGATTGTAAACATCCGATGATAGGAACGAGTAATTTCTGTACGAAGTACACAGAGAGCCGCGGTTTGCTGAGAAGCGGTGACGGAGGCAGAGACGAAAATCCTCCTTGAGGAGCGAGGCTGAACGAAAGAGGTAAGCCAAGACGGATTCTCCACGTTATCGGAGACACGTATGTTGGTACGTTGTGAGTGCCCGGCCTTGCCGGGAAATTGGGTGGTAACGCGGAAATAAACCTCCGTCCCTTCGAGGGACGGGGTTTTTTTATTCCATAAAGAACACCAGTATTCTATTTAGGAGGAATCAGCATGAACTCATCCGTTGACATGAAGCTACTGACGCGAAAGCGAGATCTCCGGATTGTCCTTCCGGTATTTCTCGTCTCGATCATCGCCTGCCTCGACCGCGTGAACATTTCGTACGCGGCATTGACGATGAAGCAGGATCTCGGCTGGCTGACGCCGGAAATCTACGGTGCCGGCGCGAGCATTTTCTTCTTCGGCTATCTGCTGCTCGAGATTCCGGGCTCGCTGATTGCGGCGCGGTTCTCCGCGTCGAAGTGGATTGCGCGCATCATGTTCACCTGGGGGCTCGTCAGCTGCTGCATGGCGTTCATGCACACGCAGGTTGAGTTCTATCTCTGCCGGTTCCTGCTCGGTGCCGCGGAGGCCAGCCTCTACCCGGTCATCTACTCGGTGCTCTTCCCGCGCTGGTTCATGGGCAAAGAACGGGCGCGCGCGACGAGCTACATGCTCACGAGCCTGCTGCTCGCAAACATCATCGGCGCACCGCTCTCGGGCTTCCTGCTCTCGACCTCGCTCTTCGGGCTTGCCGGCTGGCAGGAACTCTTCATCCTCGAGGCCGCGCCGGCGCTGCTGTTCGCCGTCCTGTTCTTCTTTGGTGTAAAGGACAGCCCGGCAGAGGCATCCTGGCTGACGGACGCAGAAAAACAGTATCTAACGGAAGAATACGAAAAAGAGCGCGCCGCGATGCTCCAGAAAAAGCAGTACTCGGTGCTCAAGGCGTTCCGCGACCCGAAGGTCCTGCGCCTCTGCGTGATTTATTTCCTTTGGGTCGTCGGGTTCTGGGGCTTTTATTTCTGGATGCCGACTGTCCTCAAGCAGCTTTCCGGCCTTTCGACGCAGCTGCTCGGCGGTGCTATCGCGATCCCGATGATGGCCGCCCTGCTCGTGCAGATCTTCATCGGCCGCTCGTCCTCCCGCACGGGAGATAAAGTCTGGCATGTCGCCGGCGCGCTCTTTGTCGGTGCAGTCGGTCTCGCCCTTTCGCCGCACGCGCCGAATGTGACCATCGCGCTCGTATTGATCTGCCTGTCCGCGATCGGCATCCACGCCTCGATGGGCGTATGGTGGACGATCCCGACGACCTTTCTGACGGGTTCCGCAGCCGCGGCCTCCACTGCACTGATCAACTGCTGCGGCAACCTCGGCGGCCTCGTCGGCCCGTATATGATGGGCTGGATCAAGACGAACACCGGTTCCTTCGATCTCGGCTACTATATCATGGGCGCCGCGATGTTCGCGGCAGGGCTTCTCGTGCTCAGCATCCAGTACGGCTTCGGCTTCTCCACGAAAAAATCCAGGGAGACTGCAGAGGAGGACGCAGAACCTGTACTCGGCGGCGAATAACGCAGCCTTGTATGTTTGTTGTTTATACGTGCACGCAATATGTAAACTTTATCTATTTTTATCAAAAATAATGCAGAAAAGTGTTGACATGTATCCGTGCATTAAGTATAATGTATCCAAGTTTTTCAACCAAAAGCCGATGAGAGCGGCTTAGAGAAACACGATCCGCAATGGAGTCATGGAAAAGGAGAGATGTTTTATGGCAAAGGTGTATTACGATCAGGACGCAAACTGGGATGTTATGAAAGGGAAAAAAGTTGCGGTTATCGGCTATGGCAGCCAGGGACATGCACATGCGTTATGCCTCAAGGACAGCGGCGTGGATGTCGTTGTCGGCCTCTACGAGGGCTCCAAGTCCAAGAAAGTCGCGGAAGAACATGGCCTGACCGTTCTGCCGACGGCGGAAGCCGTCAAGCAGGCGGACATCACGATGGTCCTGATCCCGGACGAAAAGCAGGCGGATGTCTACAAGACGGAAATCGGCCCGAACCTGAAACCGGGCAGCGCGCTCGCCTTTGCACATGGCTTCAACATCCATTTCAAGCAGATCGTACCGCCGAAGGACGTCGATGTGTTCATGGTCGCTCCGAAAGGCCCGGGCCACCTCGTCCGCCGCACGTTCACGGAGGGATCCGGCGTTCCTGCCGTCTTCGCCGTCTATCAGGACGCTTCCGGCAAATGCTTCGACCTCGCCCTCGCGTATTCCAGAGGCCTCGGCGCAACGCGTTCCGGCGTTCTGCAGACGACGTTCCGCGATGAGACGGAGGAAGACCTCTTCGGTGAGCAGGCCGTCCTCTGCGGCGGTGTCTGTCAGCTCATGCAGACGGGCTTTGAAGTCCTCGTCGAAGCTGGTTACCCGCCGGAGATGGCATACTTCGAATGCTTCCATGAGATGAAGCTCATCGTCGACCTCTGCTACGAAGGCGGCTTCACGAAGATGCGCAAGTCGATTTCCGATACGGCGGAATACGGCGACTATATGGCCGGCCCACGCATCATCACCGAGGATACGAAGAAAGAGATGAAGAAAATCCTCAAGGAAATCCAGGATGGCACCTTCGCCCGCAACTGGCTGCTCGAGAACCGCTCGGCCGGCCGCGTGAACTTCCTGATGCAGCGTCAGCTCCACGCAGAGCACCCGATCGAGAAGGTCGGCAAGGAACTTCGCGCTATGATGCCATGGCTCCAGGATAACGCCAAGAACGACTAAATCGATTACGGCTCTGACCGGTCCGCTGGGACGGTCAGAGCTTTTACGACATACGAGGTGAATGCTATGAAAATGACCGGAGCACAGGCCGTATTGGAATGTTTGAGGCGCGAAGGCGTAGAAGTAGTCTTCGGATACCCCGGCGGAGCCGTCCTGTCCCTATACGACGAAGTCTACAAGCAGAAATTTCCACATATCCTGACAGGACATGAACAAGGTGCCGTGCATGCCGCGGACGGATACGCCCGCGTGACGGGAAAACCTGGCGTTTGCTTTGCGACGTCCGGCCCCGGCGTATGCAATATGGTCACCGGTCTCGCTACGGCCAATATGGATTCCATTCCCCTCGTCGTCATCAGCGGCCAGGTTGCCTCGCACCTGATCGGGCGCGATTCCTTTCAGGAGGCGGATACCTGTGCCGTCACCAAGCCGATTACCAAACGGAATATCCTCGTCACGCAGGTCGAGGACTTGCCCCGGATCATGAAAAAAGCCTTTTCCCTTGCACGGGATGGCCGGCCGGGACCGGTCCTGATCGACATTGCCAAGGATGTCTTTGACGCATCCCTGGACTTTTCCTATCCCGACGCAGAGAGTCCGGCCGCCTGCCGCGAAAGCCACGATACCGGTGTGGATGCCGGTATCGCGCGCGCCGCGCAGGCGGTAGCACAGGCGGAGCGCCCGGTGGTGCTCGCCGGCGGCGGTGTCATCCTTTCGGATCGCTCGGAATGCCTGAACCGGTTGGTGCAGGCCCTGCATATCCCGGTCGTGACGACGCTGATGGGCAAAGGAGCGGTGCCGGATCGGTCAGCCCTGCATCTCGGCATGGTCGGCATGCACGGATCCTATGCCGCCAACAAGGCGGTCATGAACTGCGATCTGCTGCTCTGCATCGGCGCGCGCTTTGATGACCGCGTGACCGGCGAGGTCAGCAGCTTTGCCCCGCACGCCAGGATAGTCCACTTCGATATTGATAAGAAGGAAATCAACAAGATCATTCATGCGGACATCGGCGTCCAGGGAGATCTTCGCTGCTCCCTGCCGCTCTTTGAAAAAGAGCTTGCGGCCCGTGGCCTGTTCCAAAAGGACCGCTATGGCAAATGGCGGGAGACGACCGCAGCCTGGAAAGCCGCGTATCCCTTCCGATCCCGCAGCATCCCGGGGGCCATTTCCCCGCAGCGCCTGTTCGAAGAGGTCCAGAAATGGACGGACGAGGACACGATTGTCGCGACCGATGTCGGCCAGCACCAGATGTGGGCCGCGCAGTTCTTCGATACGGCAAAGCCCCGCCATTTCGTGACGTCCGGCGGACTCGGCACCATGGGCTATGGCCTGCCGGCCGCGATGGGCGCGAAAATCGGCGTCCCGCAATCGAAGGTCGTGCTGTTTACGGGAGATGGCAGCGTCCTGATGAACTGCCAGGAATTCGCGACCCTGCACAAATACGGTGTCGGGGTCAAGACCATCGTGCTCTGCAACCGCGTTCTCGGCATGGTCAATCAGTGGCAGCGCCTGTTCTACCACGGGCATTACGCGGAATCCGTCCTGGAGGACGGCCCGGATCTCGCGGCGATCTCGTCCTCGATGGGAGTTCCGGGGTTCGCCGTGCAGAGGCCTGAGGATCTACCCGCCGCAGTCAAACGGCTCTTTGAAACGAAAGGCCCGGCGCTGCTGAACGTTTGGATCCCAAAGGACGAGGACGTCTACCCGATGGTTCCCGGTGGAAAGAGCCTGAACGATATGCTGCTCGGGCCGGATACCCAGACAGCGAAAAAGTAAGTACCCAACAGAGGAGAGGATGAAAGTTATGCGCAGTGATGTTGTCAAAAAAGGGGTTACCCGTATCGCGCACCGCAGCCTGTTTCATGCAATGGGCTACCGCGACGAGGATCTGAAAAAGCCGCTGATCGGCGTATGCAACGCATTTAATGAAATTATTCCGGGGCATATCCATCTGCGGGATATCGCCGAAGCCGTCAAGCTCGGCGTAGCCGCTGCCGGCGGCACGCCGATCGAGTTCCCGGCCATCGGGGTCTGCGACGGCATTGCGATGGGCCATCGCGGCATGAGTTTTTCGCTTTCGAGCCGCGAGCTCATCTGCGATTCCATCGAAGCCGTCGCGACAGCACACGCGTTCGACGGCCTCGTACTGATCCCGAACTGCGATAAGATCGTCCCGGGCATGCTCATGGCGGCCGGCCGCCTCAACATCCCGACGGTCGTCGTCAGCGGCGGCCCGATGCTCGCAGGGCGCCACAACGGCAAAAACATCAGCGTCAGCACGATGTTTGAGGCCGCCGGCAAGGTCGGCTCCGGGCAGATGTCCCAAGATGAGCTGCACGAAATGGAACTGCAGGCGTGCCCGGGCTGCGGATCCTGCGCAGGACTTTTCACGGCCAACACCATGAACTGTCTGACCGAGGTTCTCGGCATGGGCCTGCCGGGCAACGGCACGGTGCCAGCCGCCTATACCGGCATGCGCCGTATGCTCGCGAAAACGGCTGGTGAGGTCGTCATGGACCTCGTCCGCAAAGACATCAAGCCGCGCGACATCATGACGCCCGACGCCTTTGAAAACGCGATTGCCGTCGATATGGCCATCGGCGGGTCGACGAACACGGCCCTGCACCTGCCGGCCATCGCGCACGAGGCCGGTGTCGACCTCTCGCTCGACACGTTCGACCAGATCAGCCGCAAGGCCGCCTATATCTGCAAGATGAGCCCGGGCGGCAGCTATCACATGCAGGACCTCAACGAAGCCGGCGGCATCAGCGCGGTCATGAAAGAGGTGGCCAAGCTCGGCCTGATCCACACCGATGCCATGACCGTCACGGGCACGATCGGCGACCGCATCAAGAACGCGAAGGTACGCAACCGCGACGTCATCCACTCGGTCGACAATGCCTATATGCACAAAGGCGGCATCGCCGTGCTCAAAGGCAACCTTGCGCCGCTCGGCTCGGTCATCAAGGAAAGCGCCGTAGACAAGGATCTGCTCGTCTACGAGGGCACAGCGAAATGCTACGATTCGGAGGAGGACGCGATTGAGGCGATCCTCGGCGGCGAGATCAAAGAAGGCCATGTCGTCGTCATCCGCTACGAGGGCCCGAAGGGCGGTCCAGGCATGCGCGAAATGCTGAATCCGACGGCGGTCATCACCGGCATGGGGCTCAAAGTCGCCCTGCTGACCGACGGCCGCTTCAGCGGTGCAAGCCGCGGTGCCTGCGTCGGCCATATCTCCCCGGAGGCCATGGAGGGCGGCCCGATTGCCCTCGTGCATGACGGGGATAAAATCAAGGTTGACATCCCGAACCGCAAGCTCGAGCTCGAGGTCAGCGACGAGGAGCTCGCAAAGCGCAAGGTAGCCTGGAAACAGCCGGAACCGAAGGTCAAGACCGGCTACCTCTCCCGCTACGCGCGTCTCGTGACCTCCGCAAACACCGGCGCCGTCATGAAATAAAAACATAACCAAAAAATTCCCGCGATGCGTTTCCGCGCATCGCGGGAATTTTTACTTTCTCTAGTCTGGGAAATCAGTCGGAGAACAGCTCCCTCGAGAGGTAGCGGTCGCCGGTATCCGGCAGCAGTGCGACAATGTTCTTACCCTTGAATTCCGGGCGCTTCGCGAGCTGCACCGCCGCCGCGAGAGCCGCACCGGACGAGATACCGACGAGCACGCCCTCGACATGCGAGAACTGGCGGCCGTAGGTAAAGGAATCCTCATTGCTGATCGGCAGGACTTCATCATAGACCTTCGTGTCGAGCGTCTCCGGCACGAAACCGGCGCCGATACCCTGAATCTTATGCGGGCCGGCCTGTCCCTTCGAGAGGACCGGCGAGGTCGCCGGCTCTACAGCAAAAACCTTGACGTTCGGATTCTGCTTCTTGAGATAGCGGCCGACGCCCGTCAGCGTACCGCCCGTACCGACGCCAGCGATGAACGCGTCGACCTTGCCGTCCGTATCCTGCCAGATCTCCGGACCCGTCGTCGCCTCATGCGCCGCCGGATTCGCCGGATTCGTGAACTGGGACGGGATGAACGAATCCGGCGTCTCTTTGGCGAGTTCATCGGCCTTCGCGATGGCGCCCTTCATGCCCTTCGAGCCGTCCGTCAGCACGATCTGCGCGCCATAGGCCTTGAGCAGATTGCGGCGCTCGACACTCATCGTCTCCGGCATCGTCAGGATCGCTTTGTATCCGCGTGCCGCCGCAACCGACGCGAGGCCGATACCCGTGTTGCCGGAGGTCGGCTCGATGATGACAGAACCCTTGTGCAGTTTGCCTTCCTTCTCCGCCTGGTCAATCATCGCCAGCGCGATGCGGTCTTTGACGGATCCCGCCGGATTGAAATACTCGAGCTTCACGAGGACATTTGCCTCCAGCTCATTCGCCTTCTGGAAGTTGTTCGCCTGCAAAAGCGGCGTATGCCCGATCAGTTCCGTTACGCTCTGATAAATCTTTCCCATGTCAAGCCCTCCATTTATTACCTACTTAATTTATATGTTTACTTTCTATGCTTTTATTCTACGACCTGATACACGGATTGTCAATAGCTGCCCTATGAATTGTGTAAAAATATTTTTACATACTCGTGTAGTATGTGTTTGACAAAATGCGTTCTATCCTATATATTATATACATAAAAGCATATAGGTTCTCTATGTTTTGTCGTACAGAAAAAAGAACGCACAGAGAAAAGAAAAACCAGCGAATAAAATAGAAAGAAATGAGGGAACTCTCCATGAAGATTTCTGCAAAGGGCCGCTACGGCATGGCCGCAATGACCTATCTTGCCAGACGCTACAGCGCCGGTGCCCCGATCACGATCCTCTCCATTTCCAAGGCGCTCGGCATCTCCAAGATCTACCTCGAGCAGGTGTTCTCGCTGCTCAAGCGCGCACAGCTCGTCCACTCGATCAAGGGCAGCCAGGGCGGCTATCAGCTCGCGCGCCCGCCGCGTGAGATATCGGCCTACGATATCCTGTCCTCCATCGAGCTCACGCTCATGGAAAAGGCGGCGCCGGCCTCGCCGGAAAAAGCGCCGGAGCTCGACCACGCCATGGACGCCAAAGTCTACGACCCGCTCGACAAGGCCATCCAGGCATCTCTTTCCTCCGTAACCCTCGACGATATCCTGATGGGCATCGAGGCGGAGAAGAACACCGAAAGCCTGATGTACTTCATCTGACCCCCGATGTATCGATATCCACATCTTTTACCAAAGTAACGGCCCTGTCGGGCCACCTGTCCCTTAACAAACGTTTACTTTTGTAGTATAGTGGAACCATGAGATGCGCAGGTTTTTGATTTCCCGCGCGTTTCTCCCTTGTCTGAACCGGTTAACCGAATGGACTGGCTGACACATTGACGCTGGGAGGTGTTCCTTATGTTTATAGATGATGTTCGTGTCATCGTCGAAAAAGGGCCCTTATCTGCAGAGGATGCGCAATACTACATTGACCGGATCCGTCATTCCACCAAAATGAACCTGAAAAAAGTTGCCTTCCGAAGAGGCGATACGTATCTGGATATCCGCTATTCCTTCGAGGAAAATCCGTTTGAACGCATCCGACGCGTGGATCTCGCGCCCGAAGTATCGAAAAAGGCAGCCTCGCGATAAGCGGTTGCCAAAAATCTGCAAAAAGAATTTTTCGCAAAAAGCGTATAAAAAAGGACGAAAAAGCATGCTTTTTCGTCCTTTTTTATACGCTTCAGCCGGCGGGTCCGGCAGTGCGCTTGGCAGCACCTGCTTTACCCTTCTGCATGCGAGAGGTCACGGAACTTCGTGAACTCCTTCGCAAAATACATCTCGACCGTATCAATCGGCCCATTGCGGTGCTTCGCGACGATGACCTCGGTGATATTCTTGCGATCGGTCTCCTGGTCGTAGTAATCCTCGCGATACAGGAACATGACGATGTCCGCGTCCTGCTCGAGCGAGCCGGACTCGCGCAGGTCGGAGAGCATCGGACGCTTGACCTGCCGCGACTCCACCGAACGCGAGAGCTGCGAAAGGGCGATGACCGGCACATCGAGCTCGCGCGCGAGCGCCTTCAGCGAGCGCGAAATCTCCGAAATCTCCTGCTGGCGGCTATTCTCTCCGCCGCGCGTCTGCCGCCCCTGCATGAGCTGCAGATAGTCGATGATGACGATGTCGAGCCCATGCTCTGCCTTGAGTCGGCGCGCTTTCGAGCGCAGTTCCATGATGGTGATACCCGGCGTGTCATCGATGTAGATGGACGCCCGGTTCATCGTATCCGCAGCCCCCATGAGCCGGCTCCATTCCGTGCTGTCCATCTGTCCCGTACGGAGTTTCTGCGAATCGATCTGCCCCTCCGACGCGAGCATACGCTGCATGAGCTGCTCCTTCGACATCTCGAGCGAGAAGAAGGCGACCTTTCCTCCATGCGTGCCGATATACGACGCGATGTTCAACACGAACGCCGTCTTGCCCATCGACGGGCGCGCGGCGATCAAAATAAGGTCGGACTTCTGGAAGCCGTTGGTCAGCTTATCGAGGTCGCGAAAACCGGACGCAAGCCCGGTAAGACCGCCCTTGTTCGCGTAAATCGTGCTGATGTCGTCAAACGTGCGCAGGAGGATGCTCTTGATCGGCTCGAACCCATTGCCGGTCTGCGTGCCGGCGACGGCGAGAATTTTCTTCTCTGCGTCGTCCATGATGTTCTCGACGTCCTCATTGCCTTCATAGGCGGACGCCGCGATTTCCGTCGCCGCGTCGATGAGCCGGCGCAGCTCCGCTTTCTCCTTGACGATTTTCGCGTGGAAAGAAACGTTCGCTGCCGTCGGTACGGCATTGGCGAGGTCCATGATCATCGGAACGCCGCCGACCTTCTCGAGCTGATCTTTCTTTTTGAGCATTTCCGTCAACGTGATGACATCGACGGCCTCACCCTTCTCCGAAAGCTCGAGCATATCCTCGTAGACAACGCGATATGCCTCGCGGTAAAAATCGTCCGGCTGGAGCTGCTCCTGTACCTCCGTCAGCGCCTCCGGCTTGATCATGATGGCGCCGAGAACCGAGCGCTCGGCTTCCACATTCTGCGGCGGTACGCGTTCCTGTAATGGCATCGTTTCCTCTCCCCTGTCTTATTGCCTTTCCTCTGCCGGTCCGCTTGCCGGCGCTTCCTCGTCATCCGGTGCGAAAATCCAGGAAAACGCCTCTTCCGCCGTCTCGACCGGATGCACCTGCATGCCGAGGTATTCGTGTGGAATATCCTTTTCGTTTTCCTTCGGGATGACCATCGCGGCAATGCCGGCCTGGCTCGCGCCGTAGGCCTTCTCCGGTACGCCGCCGACCGGGCGCACGCGGCCTGCGAGGGAAATCTCACCGGTCACCGCGACATCCTGCCAGATCTTCCGTTCCGTCACAGCGCTCACGATGCACGCGAGAATGGCGGTACCGGCGCTCGGCCCATCGATGTTGCCGCCGCCGATCACGTTGACGTGCACGTCGTAGTTGTGGATGTCCTTGCCGGTGAGCTCGCGCATGACCGAGGCCGCGTTGAACACGGAATCCTTCGCCATGCTGCCGGCCGTCTCGTTGAAGCGGATCTGTCCCTTGCCCTTTTCCGCGGGGAACGCCGCAGCCTCGATCTCGATGACCGAACCGACAAAGCCCGCGACGCCAAGGCCGAAGATATGGCCGACCTGCGCCGTATGCGAAGCCTTTTTCGTCACGTACGGATAGAGACGCGAGACGCGGGCGACTTCGTAGACATCCGCCTTCTCGACGACAATGCCCTGCGGCAAGCTGCCTTCCTTGACCTCCGCCGGTTTTTCCTCCGCTTCCATGATGCGTTCGAGCGCCTGGCTATACGCGTCCGCGAGGATGCCGACCGCCTTGCGGCCCTCGATCGTGTACGCCGCAATCTGCTCGGCCACACCGTCCTCGAGCTCGACCTGCAGCTTCTTCGCCGCGTGCTCGAGAATCGTCACGATCTGCGACGGCTCGAGCGGATCGAAATAGATCTCCGCGCAGCGCGAGCGCAGGGCCGGATTGATGTGCCCCGGATCGCGCGTCGTCGCGCCGATCAGCACAAAATCCGCTGGTGCGCCCTGCTCGAACAGGTGCTTGATATACGGCGGGACCTTCGGATTCGTCGGATCATAATACGCGGACTCAAACGTCGCGCGCTTGTCCTCAAGCACCTTGAGCAGCTTGTTCTGCAGCATTTCGTCCATCTCGCCGATCTCGTCGATGAACAGGATGCCGCCGTGCGCGTCCGTGACGAGACCGGGTTTCGGCTCCGGGATCCCGAGATCGGCGAGGTTGCGCTGCGCGCCCTGATAGATCGGATCATGCACTGAGCCGAGCAGCGGGTTCGTGATATCGCGCGGATCCCAGCGAAGCGTCGTTCCGTCCGTCTCAACAAACGGCGCGTCCTCCGCGAACGGAGAGGCCGGCTTCTTGCGCGCGGCCTCGAGCACGAGACGCGCGGCGGTCGTCTTGCCGACGCCCGGCGGCCCGTAGAGCAGCAGATGCTGCGGATACGGCGAACTGAGCTTCGCGAGCAGGGCGTGCACCGCACGATCCTGCCCGACAATCTCATCGAGGGATTTCGGACGCAGGAGCTCCATGACGGACTGCGTCAAATGCACCTTCTCGAGCTTCTCGAGCTTCTCCCGCTTGATCGCGTCCTGCGGGCTCTCCGTACCGGCCTGTTCGTCCTCGAATACCTCGCGGCGGATATCCTGCACGTAGTTGGCGTGATCCTCCTCGAGCTTCTCGTTGACCTTCTTCTCGATGCGGTCCTGCACGACCTTTTTCGCCTGCAATTCCGCCACGCGGTCGAACAACGTCTCGAGGATCCCCGGGATATCCATCTGTTTCGGCGCCGGCTGCAGGAGCGGATCCTCCTCGATCAGCCGCTCGAGCGCGAGCACGCGCTCCTCGCGTTTGTCCGAGCGCATGAGCTGCAGCGCGTTCATGCGCCCCGCCTGCAGGACGACCTTTTCCGTCCCCCAGACATTGGTCAGGAGCATGTAGAGCAGATCAATTTCCTTGTCGACGGTATCGACGACCTTATCCTCCGGCGCCTCTGCTTGCGCCTGCTGCTCCGCCTCCGGCGATGCCTGCTCCGTCTTCTCTTCTCCGCGATGGAAGAAGCGTTGGATAAACTTCATAGTATCGATTGATTTCCTTCCTCTGTATGGACAAAAAGAAAGCCTTCCTGCCGGATGGCTTTCTTTCTCGATTCCGTGGAAAACTTACGCGGCAACGACGTGCACCTTGATGGTGCTCGTAATCGACGGGTGTACCTTGATGACGGCGTCATAGGTGCCCTCTCCGGTGACCTCGCCCTTCAGGCTGATCTTGCGCTTGTCGATATCGATATTGAGCTTCTTCAGCGCGTTCGCGACGTCTTTGCCCGTCACGCTGCCGAAAAGCTTGCCGCCCTCACCGATGCGCACGGGAATCGTGACCTCGACCTTCTCGAGCTGCTTCGCCATGAGGCGTGCCTCGTCGGTCTCCATCGCCGCCTTGCGCGCCTTGGACCCCGCCTTTGCCTCGGCGACGTTCAGGTTCGATGCCGTGGCCGGGACCGCCGCCTTGCGCGGCAACAGGAAATTGCGGCCGTAGCCTTCCGAAACCTCTACGATATCGCCCTTCTTGCCGAGCTTTTTAACGTCCTGCTGTAAGATCACTTTCATCTTGATCATTCTCCTCTATATACTTTTGGCTGAGCGCAATGGCCTTCGCCTTGATTTCCTCGAGATCCGCGCCCTTAATCTGGGCGCCGGCGACGTTCTGGTGGCCGCCGCCGCCGAACGCCTCCATGATGACCTGCACGTTCGCCTCGCCGGTCGAGCGCGCGCTGATGCCGACGGTATCCTTGTCGAGCTGGAACACGACGATCGTCATCTGTGCGCCCTCGATGCTGAGCAGCGCGTCCGCGGCCTGCGCCGCGATGATCGTGATATCGGGCCGCGGCTCCTGAATGGAGGTGACGATGAGCCCGCCCGGGTAGAATTTCGAATTCGCCTTGGCGCGCGACAGAATGACGGTCGTCTCATAATCCGTGCGGAACAGATGGCGGACGAGCACCGGATCCGCGCCGCTGCGCCGCAGATACGCCGCCGCATCGAACGTGCGGACGCCGGTCTGCACGGCGAAATTCTTCGTATCGACGACAATGCCCGAGTAGAGCGCGGTCGCGTCGAGCCGGGAAAGCCGCATGTTGTCGCTAAAATACATCAGCAGCTCCGTCACGAGCTCGCTGACGGAGCTCGAAGCCGGCTCGATGTAGACGAGCAGCGGATTGCGGATAAAGTCCTCGCTGCGCCGGTGATGGTCGATGACGACGACCTGCGGGATCCGCTCGAGCAGGGACGGCGCAGCCACGAGATGTGGGATATGCGTGTCGACGACAAAGAGCACGGGATTCAGCGCCGTCAGATTCATCACATCTTCCTCGTGGACAAAGAGATCCTCGAAATTCTCATGCCCGCGCAGGAGTCCCTGGAACTTCTCGATCCCCTCGTTCGTATTCGAAAGCACAATGCGGACGGGTTTCTTCAGATGCCTTGCCATGCGCGCGATGCCGATGGACGCGCCGAAGCAGTCGAAATCCTCGTTATGGTGTCCCATGATGTAGACGGCATCCGCACCCTCCATGATCTCCCGGATGGCATGCGCGACGACGCGCGCTTTAACGCGCGTATGCTTCTCGACCGCCTTCGCGCGGCCGCCGAAGAACTGCGTCTTGCCGCCGATATTCACGGCGACCTGGTCACCACCGCGCCCGAGCGCAAGGTCGAGGCCCGCCTGTGCCTGGCTGCCGAGCGCCTTGAGGCTCTGCTTATCGGCAACGGCCATACCCATCGAAAGCGTGACCGGCAGCCGGTTCGTGTTCTGGAGCTGACGGACCTTGTCGAGAATATCGAATTTTTCATGCATGGCCTGCTCGAGCGCCTTGCGGTCGAGTACGGCGATGTACTGATCCTCCGACACGCGGCGCATAAAACCGCCGAGCTCCTTGAGCCAGCCGTCGAGCAGCTGATTGACCGAGAGCAGCAGCGCCGCGCATTCCGCATCGGACTGTCCCTGCATAACCTCGTCATAGTTGTCGATCTGGATATAGGCGAGCACCGTCCGGCTCTCGATGAATTCCTTCCGCATCGTCTCGAACTGCGTGATATCCTGCACGTAGAACGCCATGAGCGGGTCCTGATGCGGCGGCAGCGGGACCGGCCGGTACTTCACCTGATAGTAGGTATTCTCGTGCGCGAAGACGTACTCGCCTTCCGTTCC
This sequence comes from Selenomonadaceae bacterium, assembly GCA_022773425.1. GTDB lineage: Bacteria > Bacillota > Negativicutes > Selenomonadales > Selenomonadaceae > UBA2897. Next base: position 6,814 of record JALFBM010000014.1, on the reverse strand, counting down.
CCAGACCGGGGAAATGATGAAGCCTGGCCAGAAATCCTTGACATCGGTATTTTCATCCGGGCGGAAGCCCAGACATTTTTCTAGATTCGTGTTAAACCATTGCAGCCGCCCGTCTGCCGTGACCACGAGAATGGCCTGCGGCAACTCCTCGACGGCGTAGGTCGTCATCTCGCCGATGTTCTGCACGATGTTCTTGCAGTAGCGGGTGAACCGCCTCGAGCGGTCCCTGCAGCGTTCGTGCGCGAACAGCACGAGGCAAAACCACAGGACGAGCGCGGCGGCCGCCGCGTAGACATTGTAACAGGCGAGAATCCCGATCAGCGTCAGCATAATGACGAGCTGCAGGGTAAGATCCATCCACGCGGACATATTCCGAGGCATAATCTATCATCTCCTAAGCCGGTGCGGCCCCCTTATCGGAGTCTCCGCTCAAACCGGCGCCGGTAATCGAAAACCATATCCACGAGCCCGGAAAAAGCGACGAGCTGCAGAAGAAAGCCGCTAAACAGCACGAGCATGTAAATCAGAAAGCGCCAGATACCCGCGAGCCTATACTGCTTCATCAAATAAGACAGCAGCGAAAGGCCCTGCACGAAGCCCGCGCAGATCGCGAGGATCTCCAGATTCATCGACAGCTTGTAGAGCCAGTCGATCTGCCGCGATCCGCCCCAGTAGATACCGACGAGCGCGAACCCGAACAGATACGCGAAAAACCGCGGGAGATGCCACGCGTGAAACGGCGGCATCGTGTGCACATCGTGGCCGAGCCGCCGGAGCACTTTCCCGCCGAGCAGATAGGACACCGTCGTATCGAAGAGTCCCATGAACAACACGACGAGCGGGATCAGCAGTGTCACGAACTTCATGCCCTGCCGGATCTGCTCGCGGCTCTGCTCGAGCTCGCCCGCCGGTATCCCGACCGCCTCGTAGAGAGCAAACGTCTGGTCGAACGTCGCGTGCAGCGCGTCGAGCTGCGCGTGCAGCGGGTCAATACCGGTCACGAAAAACAGCAGCGCGATGGTCCCGAGCTTGCCGAGGACGGAAAACAGCAGTCCGATGCCGAAAATTCTTGCGCCGGACCATCGTTTGCGGAACCCCCAGCCAAGGGCGAGCCCCGTAAAGCCAAAGGACAGCACCATGCGCACGGCGAGCATCGGCTCGAGGACCAGCGCCATGAGCACGCCCGCCGTCAGTACGCCCATCACGCCCCAGCGCAGGCCATGCCGCACGACGAGCACGAGGACCGGCAGCGGCCAGATGAGCGTCGCCACGATCCCGATGACCGGCAGATAGACGGCCGCGAAAGCGAGCACCACGGACAGCGCCGCGAGCAGGCCGCTCTCCGTAAGCGGCGTGAGTTTCTGCTGATACAACTGTGTTCTCCCCTCTTCTCCGGGCATTCTGTTTCCCAAAAGCTTATATACCATTTGACATTATAACATGAAAATATAGCCGTGTCTTGCGAGCAGGTGCTAAAGAACCTTTATTCTGCTTCAGCTCCATCATAGCAGAGCAGCAAGGCGGTGAAGGACCGACTGAATCTGACCTTGCTGCCAACGGGCAGCGAAGCTATTACCGAAAAGCTGGTTCTCCATGCCGATCATGGCGAGGATGATATGGCATTGATGCCGGTCTGCGTTCTCATAGCGTTTCTGCTCGAAAATGGCGGGAAGGGTTGTTCCGTTCAGTTCGTTGGCGAAATTGGCCGTATCGGTGAAGGTCTTGAGATAGGATAGGAAATCCGGAAGAGCTGCCGCACCGTCATCCTGCGGATGCTGCAGCAGAGACGCGATGATGTCTGCATCGGTCGGCTCTGCCGGTTTCTTTGCGGCCTTCTGACGCTTCTTCGGTTTCGTCGCCGCAGATTCATCCTCGACAAGCTTCTGATAGAGCTTCATGAGCTCGGCCACGCAGTCGGATTCGCTGTTGAGCCTGCCCCAGAAGCCATACGCCTGCATGACTGCCTTGTCGTTCGCGCGATGGGCGTTACGAAGTTCCGGCGGCATATTTACCGGATCATAGAGGTCGGCAAGGGAACTGTCCGGATAAAGCGCACGCGCATCCAAGATTCCCTGTGCCGTCTGCTCGATTCTCGCCTTCTGTTCTGGCGTCGGCTCCGGCCAAGGAAAATTATTGTAAACGATGCCTGCTGAGTAACTATAGTCGCTTTTCAATCTTCCCGCCAAAGCTCTCATCCATGACATATGCACATTCGATATAAGGATACCAAACTCATATAGTCCAGCTTCTACCATCATCAATTTATTACCAGGTATAACCGAATCATCTAAGAATCCTATCGGAATGTATCGTCGTCTCTGCGATGAAACCACAGGAATTGCAAGATAGTGCGCCGGGTTCATCTGCTCGCGGAAAAGCGTCGGTGTATCTGCAAGTTTTTGTCGATCTGGGGCACCATTAAGCCGGTCTTGTCTACAAGCTTCCACACGCCTCATAACCAAAGGCATATTACGAAGTTCTGCCGGTGACACGCCTACCAGCCATAAACAATAGCGATACTTATTGTGGAGGTAATCCGCTCCCATTGAAAATTTACGGACATATTTTTTTGCAGCGGGTTCTTTTGCAACAAGATTTTCCATTTCCTCCCTGCTCAAAATCAAATGACCACCATCCGCAGGTCTGTTTCCGCCTTTCATTTTCGGGACAGCACACAATGGCTTCGTCCGATTCTCAATAAATATCGGTTTTCCATCAGTAAGATAGGGCGTAATACCAACATCTGCCTTATGCGCAGCATTATCAGTATAAATGACTTTTTCCCGGGAATTATTGGCAATACTGAAGCCGATAATCACACAATGTACATGCGCTTTATCCTTACTTTCGCTGGTCCAGTTAAAGGTTCTATACGCAAAATCAATATGAATGCCAAAACGTTCATATAGTGGCTTCCATACAGCAGCCACCTGCTCTCCCTGCGTAATAGAATTTGTGGATACATAGGCACATTCTGCTTTTGTGCCCGAAATATATGAAGCTGCCTTAAAATACCAACAGGAAACATAATCAATTTTCCCTGCTCTTTTATATGTTTTCCCTGCTTTATCAACATATATAGAGGCAATATCTACCTTCTGCTCTTTCGACTGATTAGAGTAGCCCACGAACGGCGGATTGCCTAGGATTTTCACGTTGTCAGCTGGTGGCAGGATTTCTTTCCAGTCCATGCGCAGGGCGTTGCCTTCGTGGATGTTGGTATAGCTGTGCAGAGGCAGGAAGTCCATCTCGCGATAGACGATGTCCTGCGTCTGCTGGAACATCTGCGCCTCGGCAATCCACATGGCGGTCTTTGCGACCGAAACGGCGAAATCGTTGATCTCGATACCGTAGAACTGCTGGATGGATACCTTTATGAAGGCGTTCTCATCGCCCTCATCGAACCCAAAACCAAGCACCTGCGAACCAGCGCCTTTTGCCTTGAGGATTTCGCGCACGATATCGTTCTCGAGCCGCCGCAACGAGAGATAGCTTTCCGTTAGGAAATTGCCCGAGCCGCAGGCTGGATCGAAATACTTTCCGCTCGCCAGCTCATTCTGCAGTGCTTTCAGCTTCGCCACGCGCTTCGTATCAACGCGCTCCTCCATCGCCTCACTGAACTTCTCCTTGTATGCATCCAAGAATAGCGGGTCGATGACCTTGTGGATGTTCTGGACACTCGTATAGTGCATGCCGCCCTGCCGTCGTGTCTCAGGGTTCAGCGTACTCTCGAAGATAGCACCGAAAATCGTCGGAGAGATGCCTTCCCAGTCAAAGGCGCAACCCTCGCCCAAAATCAGCTCACGCGTACTTTCACTGATTGGTGGAATCGGAACTTCCTCGGCAAAGAGTGAGCCATTAACGTACGGGAACGCGGCAAGCTGCGGATCCATGAAGCGGTCGCGCTCGTCCTCCTTCTGATCCAGTACACGAAAGAGCTGCATCAGCCCGTCGCGAAAATGCTGTTTGCTGAACGTCTCCATATAATCATGGAACATACCGCGCCGACCGAAAAGTTCAGCGTCCTCTTCGTAGAAGCAGAATACCAGCCGTACAATGAACTTGTTGAGGTCCTGCAGATCCTTCGCCGTAGGATGTTCCCCGTATTCCGGCAGCAGAGCATCGTAGATTTTCCCCACCAACGTGCCTGCATCGCGGGAAATTTCCATTTCCTTCACGACATGGCTGTCTGCCACATCCACCATGAACTGCAGCCGGTAATAGTCCTTGCCAAGATTCTTCAGTTCAATATGCTCCGGATCGTCATTCGGGCGCTCCATGTCATAGACCAGAAAGTCCGAGAAATTGCAGCTCACAATCCACCGAGGGCGCTCCGAATACGGCAAGGCATCCGCATAACGCTTCGCCTGCTCAAAAGGCGTCAGCAGCGAGCCGTCTGCCTGCTTGATTGGCTCACGGAGATTCTTGCCGAGCGACTTCTGCTCAATCATCGTATGCGTTGCCGGAATCATCACGTCGATGAACGACGTATGTTTCAGCTTAACCCGCGTTTCGAACTGAACGAAATTCGCCGGATCCTCTACGCCATAAACCTTCTGTAAAAGCTCAATCCAGAACCGCTGGCTATCCTGTTTCTCATCACCGGCTCCAGCCCACTTCTTCGCAAACTCCGCCGCAGCCGTAGAGGTATTCCTCATCGTAATCCCTGCTCTCTTCAAAAATCTCTTATTCTCTATTTTACCTTCATTGCCCCTTTTTCGCAAAACATACAAAAAAGCATCGCCAATATTTTTTCATTGGCAATGCTGCTGCACAGAAATATATGTTATACTGTAGTTGGCCACCAGAAACGGTAGGCGGTTCTCCTTCTCGCAGAAAGGGTCGAAATAAACCTCGGAAGCGGGGTGGGAAATTGAATGATGGTTCGATGCAACTGCTTCTGCTGTTGCTCATATTAATCGTCATAAAAGAAAAGTAACCGCCATCAAAAGCTCGCCAGCTTAGCGGTTACCTTGCAAAAATGTAATGTCAACCAACGAGCGGGAATGAGATCCGTCTATCGGTGGTCTTTTCTATATTTTATTATAGCACAGAGCACAAGATTTGAGAACCCTCAGCTGTCGAGAACAGAGGTGTCGAGCGAGGCAAAGCCCTCGAGCAGATCCTTGACCTGCGCGGCGATGGCCTTTACGCCGCCCTCTTTGCGGGACTCGACGTTCAGCGGCATATTCGGGTCATGCAGCGACAGGCGCAGCAGCGCCCAACCGTCGGGGAACACAAGGCGCACGCCCTCGTAGTTCGGATCCGCGAGCTTCAGGCCCTTTTCCTGCGCGCGCTGCGCAAACGTCTTCAAAACACCCTCGCCGTAGCCGCGGAAATCCTCCACGCCCTTGATGCACATGCGGTACTCGCGCGCCTCGAGCGGTTCACCGAGATCCTTGATCAGCGTGGACAGCTTCTTGCCCTGGCGCTTCATCTTCGTCGCCGCGACGAGCAGCTTCACCGCGAGATACGCCCCGTCATCGAGATAGTAGTTTTCCGAGAGCGCGCCGTGTCCGCTCGTCTCAATCGCGAGCGGCGAGACGATGCCGGCGCGGTTCAGCCGCGCGCATTCGTCAATGACGTTCTTGTAGCCGCGCATGTAGCGGTGATGCTTGAGTCCGAGCTTCTTCGTCAAAAACGCCGTGAGCTCGTCGCTCGTGACCGAATCCGTGACAATCGTCGAGCCCGGATAATCCGGCGCAAGGATCGCCGCGATCATGGCGATCAGCGCGTTGCGAGAAATCTCGCGGCCATTGCCGAGCACGGCGCTCATGCGGTCCACATCCGTATCGAAAATCAAGCCGAGATCCGCGCGGCTGCTGAGCACGGCCTTCTGAATCGACGCCATGGCCTGCTTGTTCTCCGGATTCGGGATATGGTTGGGGAAATGCCCGTCCGGCTCGAGGTATACCGAGCCCGTCGTATCCGCGCCAAGCCGGCCGAGGATCTGCGTCGCGAAGAAGCCGCCCGCGCCGTTGCCGGCGTCCACGACGATGTGCATGCCCTTGAGCGGCTGGTTGACCGCCTCGCCATCGAGCGCCTGACGGATCTTCTTGCGCAGGAAATGGCAGTAGCGCTCCATGAGGTCATAGCGCTGCACATGCGCGAGCTCCCCCTGCTGCTCCGGCAGGCGGCAGGCATTGCGCAGGATCTGCAGGACGTCCTCGTGCTCGACGCCGCCGTCAACCGTAAAGAATTTCAGCCCGTTGCGGTTATAGGGCAGATGGCTGGCCGTAATCATGATCGCGCCGTCCATCTGCGTCGACTTGAACACCGTCGACATGAACATCGCCGGCGTCGACGCGAGCCCGCAGTCCACCGTCACACAGCCCTCAGCCGTCAGCGCCGAGAGCACGGCCTTCTTGAGCGGATGCGCCGAAATGCGCGTATCGTGGCCGACCGCGATGCGCAGATCGCGCTTGCTGCAGCCGACGCGCTCGGCGAGGAATTCCACGAAACCGGCCGCGATGCGGTTCGCCGCCTCCTCCGTCAGCGTCACCGGCTCATCCGCCACGCCCTCGACGGCAACACCGCGGACATCACTGCCATTCGCGAGTTTCATCATATCTTTTTCCGAAGTATTCATATAAAAAGCCTGCTACTAAAAACATAGAATAACATAGAAATTATCTATGTCTAGAAAAATTCCTTTTTCATCGTGTATGCTTTTGTCCAGGCAAGCCTGAGACTACTCACAAGTTCTTGTACACTCCAAAGGCGTTGACCGTGCTCCTTGCTGGGCAAGGCAACGGCCTGTTCCCGACTAGCCATCGGTACATTGATCAAGATATGCGAACGTGACTCAGGCGAT
>JALFBM010000005.1 GCA_022773425.1 Selenomonadaceae bacterium | reverse complement strand
CACGCTTCATCACAGTGGAAGACCTCAACGTGACCGGCATGATGAAGAACCGCCATCTCTCGAAGGCAGTGTCAGAGCAGCGCTTCTATTCCTTCCGCGAGAAGCTGCGGCGCAAGGCAGAGATCATCGGGATTGAATTCCGCATCGCGGACCGCTTCTACCCGAGTTCCAAGACCTGCCACGCCTGCGGGCATGTGCATAGCGGCCTGAAACTCAAAGACCGCATCTATGTTTGTCCCGCATGCGGTTACACAGAAGACCGAGACTTGAACGCAGCACTGAATCTGCGCGATACGAAGAAGTATCATATCGCCTGATTCACGTTCGCATATCTTGATCAATGTACCGATGGCTAGTCGGGAACAGGCCGTTGCCTTGCCCAGCAAGGAACACGGCTAACGCCTTTGGAGTGTACAAGAACTTGTGAGTAGTCTCAGGCTTGTCTGGACAAAAGCATACACGATGAATAAGGAATTTTTCTAGACATAGATAAATTCTATGTTATTCTATGTTTTTAGTAGCAGGTAATGGAAAATGTTCCTCAAAAAGATTTCGATGATGCTTCCAAGCATGATGGGGCTGGTACAGTAAAGGTACGTGTATCCAAGAGTTCGCGGATTTCGTGGAAAATTCGCGAACCTTTCGTGTAAAAGAATTGACAATCCCATGCATTGGCGATAAAATAAGAGTTGTAAGAGCTTACAAAATAGTATTCAAGACGAATCCACATGTTTATCGATGGAAAGAAGTGTGAGCAAAGTGCCGATGGGCATTTGCCGCGCTTTGGCAAGGTGTGCAGGGAGGGCCGGCGCGATCCGGCCACCCGAAAGAAAGGGAGAGAGTTTCATGAAGAAGTTTATGGACGAGGATTTCCTGCTTGAGACGGATACGGCGAAGACGCTGTTCCATGAGCATGCGGCAAAGATGCCGATCATCGACTATCATTGCCATATCTCGCCGCAGGAAATCGCGGAGGACCATCGTTTCAAGGACATCACGGAGGTCTGGCTCGGCGGCGACCACTATAAATGGCGCCTGATCCGCTCGAACGGCGTCGATGAGAAATACATCACGGGTACGGCGTCGACGTCGCGCGAGAAGTTCCAGAAGTTCGCGGAGGCTCTGCCGCGTGCCATCGGCAACCCGCTCTACCATTGGACGCATCTCGAGCTCAAGCGCTATTTCGGCTGCGACAAGCAGCTGAACGGCGATACGGCGGAGGAGATCTGGAACCTCTGCAACAAGCGCCTGCAGGATCCGGATATGAGCGTACAGGGCATCATTAAGCAGTCGAACGTCAAGGTCATCTGCACGACGGACGATCCGGCGGACGATCTGAAATGGCATAAGAAAATCGCCGAGGAGGGCAAATGCTCCGCGACGGTCCTGCCGGCCATGCGTCCGGATGCGGCGATGCGCATCGAAAAGCCGGAGTGGTCGAATTACATGCTCTACAAGCTCGCACCGGCCGCCGGCATGGAGACCATCGAGACGATGGAGGACATCCGCACGGCGCTGCGCGTCCGCATCGACTACTTCGAGAAGATGGGCTGCCGCGCTTCGGATCATGCGCTTGAGTACTGCTTCTACAACCCGGCCGAGGAATACGAGCTCGATGACATCGTCGGCAAGGTCATCAACGATAAGGGCGAGCCGAGCAAGGACGAAATCGAGAAGTACAAGACGGCGCTGCTGCTGTTCCTCGGCAAGGAGTACGCGCGCCGCGGCTGGCCGATGCAGATCCATTACAGCGCGCTGCGCGACAACAACACGAAGATGTACCAGAAGCTCGGCCCGGACACCGGCTTTGACTGCATCGCGACCTATAACTGCGGCGAGGGCCTCGTGAATCTCATGGATGCGCTCTCCAAGATGGAAGCACTCCCAAAGATGATCATCTACTCGCTGAACCCATCGGACAACGCGATGATCGGTACGATCCTCGGCTCGTTCCAGGGGCCGGAGGTACCGGGCAAGATCCAGCAGGGCGCCGCATGGTGGTTCAACGATACGAAGCTCGGCATGGAGGCACAGCTCGCCAATGTCGGCAACCTCTCCGTGCTCGGCAACGCCGTCGGCATGCTGACGGATTCGCGCTCGTTCCTCTCCTATACGCGCCATGAGTACTATCGCCGCATCCTCTGCAACTTCCTCGGCAATCTCGTCGAGAACGGCGAGTACCCGGCGGATATGGACTTCCTCGGCAAGATTGTAGAGGATATCAGCTACAACAACGCCAACCGCTATTTCGGTTTTGACAAACTGACGAAGTAAGCGTTCCGTAAAGGCATATAAGGCATACGGACAGAAAGACCGCCCCGGACTGCGCGAGCATTTCGGGGCGGGATTCTGTAGGGGAAACCGATTTCGCTGACAAGGTGGATTAGGAGAGATAGACATGAAAAACATTCGGGATTTATACAGCCGGGAAGAGCATCCGCTCAAGGTCCTGCAGATCGGTGAGGGCAATTTCCTGCGCGCGTTCGTGGACTACGGCATCGACGTCGCCAACGAGGAGAACGGCTTTGACGCTGGCGTCGCGATTGTCATGCCGCGCGCGAAGAAGAGCAATGAGCGCTTTGCCAAGCAGGACAACCTCTACACGGTGCTGCTGCGCGGCCAGAAGGATGGCAAACCGTACAAAGAGAACCGCGTGGTGAAATGCATCGAGAAGGTCATCGGTGCCTATACGGACTACGACGCATTCATGGAGCTCGCGAAGGTGCCGACGCTCGAGTACGTCGTCTCGAATACGACGGAAGCCGGTATCGTCTACGATGCGGGCGACCGGTACGAGGACTGCCCGCCGGCGACATTCCCGGCAAAGCTCACGAAGTTCCTGTTCACGCGCTATGAGCATTTCCATGCGGCGGCGGACAAGGGCCTCGTGATGCTGCCGGTCGAACTCATCGACCACAACGGGGAGGCGCTCAAGAAATGCGTGCTGCAGTACGCGGATCTCTGGAAGCTCGAGCCGGGCTTCTCCGGCTGGATCAACCACAACTGTGTGTTCGCGAGCACGCTCGTCGACCGCATCGTCGCGGGCTATCCGAAAGACCAGGCCGCGGACTATGAAAAGGAGCTCGGCTATACGGACTGCCTGCTCGATCAGGGCGAGCCGTTCGGTCTCTGGGTTATCGGCGCGCCGGAGCTCAAGGACCGCCTGCCGCTCAACTCGGACAAACTGCATGTGGAGTTCACGGACAACATCGAGAAATTCAAGGAGCAGAAGGTCCGCATCCTGAACGGCGCGCATACGTCGATGGTCCTCGGCGCGTACCTCGCAGGCCTGGATTATGTCGGGCAGTGCATGAAGGACCCGGCGGTCCGCAAGCAGCTCGACCAGTCGGTCTACGGGGAAATCGTTCCGACCGTGCATCTGCCGCAGGAGAAATCCAAGGCGTTCGCGGACGCGGTATTCGAGCGCTTTGAGAACCCGTTTGTCAACCATGCGCTGCTGTCCATTTCGCTGAATTCGCTGTCGAAATGGCGTGCGCGCGTTCTGCCGACGCTCAAAGACAGCCTCAAAAACACGGGGAAGCTGCCGAAATGGCTGACGTATTCGTTCGCAGCGCTGCTCGCCTTTTATCATACGACGAAGTGCGGCGACGGCTGCCTCATCGCGCAGCGAGCGGCCGGCAATACCTATGAGATCCACGACGACCAGGACAAGCTCGACAACGTCGCGGTGTGGGCGGCGCTCGACGATAAGGCTTATGTCCATGAGATGATGCGCCAGACGGATTGGTGGGGCGAAGACCTCACGGCCATCCCGGGCTTTGAGGACAAGGTCAACGCGCATTTTGCCCGCATCCAGGAGGTCGGCGCAAAGGCGCATATTGAAGAGCTCGGAAAAGAGGACTGACTATGGCAGCAAAGCAAATCCGCCTGTTTCGAATTCATCCGGACGACAATGTCGCGGTCGCGGTCGAAACGCTGACCAAGGGCGAGCCCGTCGATCTGAACGGCAAGACCTATACGCCGCTCGGCAATATCCCGGCCGGCCACAAGATGGCCATCCGTCCGATCCGAAAGGGAGAGGACGTCGTGAAGTACGGCTTCCCCATCGGCACGGCAAAAGAGGATGCTGCCCCCGGTACCTGGATGCATACGCATAACGTCAAGAGCAAGCTCGGTGACCTGCTCTCGTATACGTATGAGCCGGAGAAGGCGCCAAAGCAGAAGACGCTCGATATGAGCGGCTATACGTTTGACGGCTATCTCCGCGAGGACGGCCGCGCCGGCATCCGCAACGAGGTCTGGATTGTGCCGACCGTCGGCTGTGTGAACGGCATCGCGCGCACCATCGAGAACATGAGCCAAACGTTCAAGACCGAACATATCGATGGCATTTACGCGTACAGTCATCCGCATGGCTGCTCGCAGCTCGACGGCGACCAGGAGCGCACGCAGCGGATCCTTTCGGGACTCGTGCACAGCCCGAACGCCGGCGCGGTGCTCGTGCTGTCGCTCGGCTGTGAGAACAACCAGGTCGCGTTGATGAAAGAGGCCATCGGGGACTACAACCCGGACCGCGTGAAGTTCCTGGTCTGCCAGGACGTCGACGATGAAATCGGCGAGGGCGTCCACATCGTGCAGCAGCTCTGCGCGTACGCGGATCAGTTTCGCCGTACGCCGCAGCCGCTCTCGAAACTCACCATCGGCTTGAAATGCGGCGGCAGTGATGGCTTCTCCGGCATTACGGCGAACCCGCTCGTCGGATCGATCGCGAACAAGGTCACGGCGGCCGGCGGCACGGCAATCCTGACGGAGGTGCCGGAGATGTTCGGTGCCGAGACCTTGCTCATGAACCGCTGCAAGGATAAGGCGACGTTCGAGAAAACGGTCAAGCTCATCAACGGCTTCAAAGAGTATTTCATGCGCTACGGCGAGAAAATCAACGAGAACCCGAGCCCGGGCAACAAAGAGGGCGGCATCACGACGCTCGAGGACAAGTCGCTCGGCTGCGTGCAGAAGGGCGGCACGGCGACGGTCATGGACGTGCTCGACTACGGGGAGCGCGCGCAGGAACAGGGCCTGCTCCTGCTGCAGGCGCCGGGCAACGATCTCGTCGCGGCGAACGCGCTCGCGGCGTCGGGCTGCGACCTCGTGCTGTTCACGACTGGACGCGGCACACCGTTTGCGTGCCCGGTCCCGACCATCAAGATTTCGAGCAATTCGCGTCTCGCGGCGCATAAGAAAAACTGGATCGACTTCAATGCCGGCCAGCTGCTCGAGGGGCGCTCGATGGACGAGGTCAGCGAGGATTTCCTGCGCTTCATCCTCGACGTCGCCTCTGGACGCAAGAGGGCGAAAAGCGAAGCGCTCGACAAGCACGAGCTCGCCATTTTCAAAGACGGTGTGACCCTGTAATCCCTATCCTTTGTTGGCTGTCGCAAGATCTGATCAGCCCCTGTCAAGGTATACACAGCAAATACCTAAAAATTCATAGCCGTAAATCCCATGCTGGTATTTTAGTATCAGCATAGGATTTGCGGCATTTTGTTATGCCGCAAATTTCGCTTTGTATTTCTTAATCCGTTTGTTCTCGGCGATTGGGAACTGTTCTGGGGACTTCGTGGCCAGAGCTGCTGCACGAACTTCCATTGGCGT
>JALFBM010000078.1 GCA_022773425.1 Selenomonadaceae bacterium | reverse complement strand
GAAGCAGCGGAGATGATCTTCGTGCCAGCCGGAATCGTCTTGTGGTTAACGTTATAAACAATCGTCGGGAGGTCTTTACCAGCCGGTGCGGAGATAACGACCTTCTTAGCACCAGCTGCGAGATGAGCAGATGCTTTCTCTTTGGACGTGTAGAAGCCCGTGCACTCGAGTACGACGTCTACATCATGCTTTGCCCAAGGAATGTTCTTTGCATCCTTCTCAGCATAGATCTTGATCGTCTTGCCGTTGACCGTGATGCTGTCTTCGCCAGCCTCAACCTTGTCCGCATACTTGTACTTGCCCTGGGAAGAATCGTACTTCAGAAGGTAAGCAAGCATCTTCGGGCTCGTGAGGTCGTTGATAGCGACGACTTCGTAACCCTCAGCGTCGAACATCTGACGGAATGCGAGACGGCCGATACGACCAAAACCATTGATAGCAACTTTTACTGCCATTTCAAAAATACCCCCTAAAACTTTTAGAAGTTCTTTTGTTCTTACGTGCCTATCATACCGCATTTTTAGCCAAAATGTCAATGTTTTTATGCGAAATCCGGGGCCCGTTAACCAAAAATTTTCAGACGATTCTTCTTGTCTTTGGACTCTTTATCGTTCCTAGTCAAAAAGTCCGCAACCTCGCGAAAACAATAGGGATTTACTGCTTTTCCATCTTCTCCATCGCGAGCAGAGCCTGCACGAGGATGGCGCATTCCAGGCGCTTCTTTTGAATCTCACAGCCGACCTCGTATGGCTCGCGAATGTTGCCGTGGAACAGGTCGGCATTCGCGTGGCAGCCGCCCGAGCAGAAGAAGCGCGCCCAGCAATCGCGGCATTTCGGCTTGTTCAGCACATGGCTCTCGCGGAAGTACTGCGAGAGCTCGTGATTCGTGATGCCCTCGTCGACCGTGCCGATCTTATAGCCCTCGCGGCCAACGAACTGGTGGCACGGGTAGAGGTCGCCGTTCTCCGCGACCGCGACGTACTCATGCCCCGCACCGCAGCCGGACAAACGCTTCGCAACGCACGGACCGTTCGACAAATCCATATTGAAATGGAAGAAGAAGAACCCCTTCCCCTCGCGGTGGCGCTGCATATAGGCCTCGGTCAGCCGGTCGTATTCCTCGCGGATGCGCGGCAGGTCTTCCTCCGTCAGCGCAATCGGGCTGTCCTTCAGCACGACAGGTTCCATCGACAGGATATCGAAGCCCTCGTCGTTCATCGAGAGCACATCCTTCGTGAAATCGAGGTTTTTCTTCGTGTAGGTGCCACGCAGAAACGTATAGACGCCGCGGTAATCGTAGTCCCCGCCGTGGCGGCTCGCGAGGACCTTCTTGAAATTTTTGACGGCGCGGTCGTAGCTGCCCTTACCGCCGGCCGTCGGGCGCATCGCATCGTGGACTTCCTTGCGGCCGTCGAGCGACAGCACGAGCGCAAAATCGTTGTCGTTGAGCCACGCGATCGTCTCATCGTCGAGCAGCATGCCGTTCGTCGTCATCGTGAGCTTGAATTTTTTGCCGGTCTCTTTCTCGCGCTGGCGCGCGTACTCCGTCACGGCCTTGACGGTCTTTTTGTTCATGAGCGGCTCGCCGCCAAAGAAATCCATCTCGAGGTGCTTGCGCGGCCCGCTCGCCTGGATCAGGTAGTCCACGGCCTTGCGCCCGACCTCCGGGCTCATGACCGCACGCGTCTGTCCGTAGCTGCCGCCGTCGCCAAAGCAGTATTTGCAGCGCAGATTGCAGTCCTGTGCGATCATCAGACAGATGGACTTCACGAGTCCCCGGACTTTGAACGTCGGCGGCACATCGATATCCGGTGCGAAGAGCTCGCCCTCGTCCATGAGCTCATGCAGCTCGCCGCAGGCCTCCTCGAGATCCGTCCGGGGGTACGTGTCCGCGAGCTGCTCGATGACTGCCGCATCGTTCGTGCCGTCGAACGTATCCATCATGTCGTAAATCATCTTGTCGATGACGTGCACGGCGCCGCTGTTGATATCGAGCAGGATGTAGTGCCCGCCCTGCTCGAATTTATGGATTTTCGCTTTCATTTATTTTCGTTGCTCCTCCTACACATAGGAAAACCTCCCTCAAACGAGGGAGGCTCTTGCGATCCGGCATGTGCGGAACCGCTTACTTCTCGCAGACCTGGTTGCCGACCGTGCAGCTCGTCTTGCAGGCGGACTGGCACGAAGCCTGGCACTCACCGCAGCCGCCCTTTTTCAGGGATGCCTGAAGCTGTGGTTTGTTCACCGTAAGAATGTGTTTCATCGTCGTTTCCCTCCTTACCGGTAGAAATCCCTACTTTCATTTATTTTATCTTGTTTCCCGCATTCGCGCAAGGGATAATTTTCCGTTCGCAAAACGTACAGGACACGAGACCTGCCGCCGCAGCGATGCGTGCCGCCACATCGAAATGCGCGCCGATGGCATCCGCCGTGTGTGCATCCGATCCGAACGTCACATAGCGGCCGCCGAGCTCCCGATAGCGGCGGTAGATCGGCAGCAGAGCCGCAGCGGCGCGTGTATCCCCCAGGCGCCGCGTGTTGAGCTCCAGGACCGTATGGGTCTCCACGGCCGCGCGCAATACCGCATCGATCGCGTCCGCATAACGCACATCATCGAGCTCCGGATTCTCGTAAGGCGCATAGCGGCAAATATAGTCGATATGCCCGAGGATATCAATAAAATCGCCGTGCAGGCGCAGGTTCTTCTCCATCTGATGCAGGTACTCGAGATACGCCTCGTCCTTCGTGTGCCCTGCAAAAGTCTTCACATCGTAGACATCCGAGCCATAGAGCAGATGCTGCGAACCGATCACGGCGTCAAACGGCGCGCGCTCGACAAACGCGCGCGAACGGTCCCGCGTCTGCGGCTGCATGCCGACCTCGATGCCGAGCCGCAGCGCCGCACCGCGCATCCCTTCATAGGCGCGCCAATATGCCTCCGGATCAAATTCGAACCGCATATCCCCTGGGAAATCGTAATCGAGGTGTTCCGTGAATACGAGCCCGATGCCCTGCGCCCCGGCCGCACGGACGGCGTCCTCCGCCCGCATCTCGGAATCCGCCGAAACCGCCGTATGACTGTGCGTGTCAAAGATCATGTCCATCCCCCATTTCCTGTGCCTGCCTCTATCCTAACGAAAAAAATGGTACGCCGCAAGGTTTTCGCAAAAAAATTGTTCTTTGACTTAGTAAATTTTCCTGTATTTTCGTTTTTTATCGCGTTTCTATATTGAAATTTCTGTAAATATTTTTTATACTGATAGTGTACTTGCCGTTTAGGACTTTGGGCTTTATCTGTTCATAAATAAATAGAGCCATCATCGTTGCCATATAGGGAAGGATTTTCATGCAGATTGTGAAAGATACACCGGATACGAAGGGAGAACTTCCCACCGTACCAAAGGATTTCACACCGGATGTTCTGCAGCAGCTCGGCGAGCTCGACCGGCTGCTCTATTTCCATTGGAATTTGCAGACGGACGTGATTACCTTTAATAAAGCGCCGGCCAGCATAGAATACGACGTCCCAGATATCCTTCCGCGCGCTTCCACCGCCCTTTGGGATGACGAAGTCATCTATCCGGCGGATTGCGCGCGCCTGCATACCTGGCTGCGCGTGATTTTCAGCAAGGGAATGGGAAAGCGCCATGCAAACGGTATGCAGCGCTCCACGGCGCGGCTCCGTCTGCGCGTCAAGACCCCGCCAAAAGACGATGCCGCTCCGCGCTATAACTGGACCGAGATCCGCATGATCACGTACTTCAACGGATGGGAGCCCGCCGAGGCCTTCGGCACGATCCGCAATATCCAGTCATTAAAGCTCTGGCAGGAACGCCTCGAGCGCAAGGCAAGCCGCGATACGCTGACCGGCCTGCTGAACAAGGGGGCTTCCCAGCGCCGCATCGAAGAATACCTGCGCGCGCTGAACCCGCGCAAGGATCACGCGGCCCTGCTGCTGATCGACGCAGACGGCTTCAAGGAGATCAACGATACCTTTGGCCACCTGTTCGGCGATGCCGTTCTGACCAATATGGGCATGATCATCGAGAAGCATTTCCGCCAATCCGACGTTGTCGGCCGCATCGGGGGCGACGAGTTTCTCGTCCTGTTTCGCAACGTCCCCTCGCTGCAAATTCTGCGGGACCGCTGTCAGCAAATCGTTTCGGCGATGGCGAAAACCTACGAAAACGGCGAGGATAGGCTGCCCTTTTCCATCAGCATCGGCGTCTCGCTCTTCCCGGCGCACGGCAAGACCTACACCGATCTGTTCCGGCACGCGGACAAGGCGCTCTACGAGGCCAAGCGCTGCGGGAAAAATCAATTCGTGGTCTACCGCCCGAGCCTGCTGAACGCGGAGGGCAGCGCGGAGGTTCCCAATGGCCGCGATCCGCAAAACGATGCAGAACTCCAGCAGAAAGCCTTCGAGGACAACATGCTCGAGTTCATCTTCCGGTTGCTCTACGAGACGAACAGCCCCGAGGCCACGATCCAGATGTCGCTCGGTATGTTCGGCAAGCAGTTCAAGCTCGACCGCGTCGCGATTGACCGCTACGACGCCATGAACAACACCTATACCAATGCCTACGAATGGGTCAGCCCGAACGGCATGTCCCTGCGACCGGAGGCCCACGAGAAGGACCCGGACTTCCCGAACATCCTGCGCCAGCGCGGAAAGCAGATCGCCGCGCAGTACCGGCCGACGCCGTACGGCGTCATCTCGCGCTGCGAGGACACGCGCCTGCTCGCACCGGAGTTCCAGCCGGCGGCGGGATTTCTGCGCCTCGGCGCGTTTGCCCACTGCCTGATTACGCACGGCACAGAAACGCTCGGCTGCTTTGGCTTTGAATCCGCGCGGCCGCATACCTTCACGACGGACGAGATCAAGGACCTCAACATCTTTTCGGTGCTGCTCGGCAACATCCTGATGGCCAACCGCAGCGACGCTGCCGCCATGCAGGCCAAAATCAAGATGTTCAGCACCATTCTCGACGACATGCAGGAGCTCATCTACATCGTCGACCGGCGCGCGATGGAGCCCATCTACTACAACCGGACCATCCGGCAGGCCATTGTCAATGGAGAGGGGCACGAACCGTGCTACAAGCTGTTCCACAACCGCCAGAAGCCGTGCAAAGGCTGCCCGGTGCGCGATCTCTCAAAAAACGGCAACGAATACATTCAATGCGAGGTGCACAACTGGGGCAAGACCTCCCTATGCCGCGCCTGCAATTTCATCATAGACAAAGACCGCACGGATGTAGACCCGCATCTCGTGCTGATGGTTCAGGAACCATAACAGAGCGCAAACGCGCCCGCCAGGCTGCATGCCTGGCGGGCGCGTTTTTTCTTGCATCGATGGAGCGCTTACTCGATGGTGGTGATATGCGTGACCGCATAGCCGTGTGCCTCGATATCCTTCTTCAGCGCATCGACCTCGGCGAAATCGCCGAGAATGACGATCTCATAGCTGCCATCCTTCTGCGCGCAGGTCACGACCGTGTCGATGTTATAGCCCTTGTCCGCAAAGATGCCGGAGATATCGTGCACGACCCCGACCTTGTTGTCCGTATGGATCGTGAAGCGCGTCTTGCCGGCATGCAGGTCCATGATGTCGACGAACGCCTTGAAAATATCGGTCTCCGTGATGACGCCGACGACCGCGCCGACGCTCGAGACGACCGGAAGCCCGCCGATCTTGTTCTCGTACATGATCAGCGCGGCCTGCTCGAGCGTCGCATCCTCATCGACCGTGATAACCGGAGACTGCATGACCTCGCGGATCTTCAGCTTCGAGAGCAGTGAGACCTCCTCATAGCGTGAAAGCGTCGTCGCGGGCGACGGCGCGACGCGCATGATGTCCTTGTCGTTCAGAAAACCGACGAGCGTGCCGTCCTCCACGACCGGCAGGCGGCGAAACCCGTTCTTCTTCATAAGGCGCGCTGCCTCGTCCACCCCCGTGTCCGGCGTGACCGTTACCGGATTCTTCGTCATACGATTCGCTACAAACATCATCGATCATCCTTTCCGCATGTATCCAAACCGGCGGCGACGCCGCCTCCCAAACGTTTTCTTCTCTCCATCCTTACATTCGAGATAAAAAAGCCCGTTTCCTGCCTGGGCTGTAAAATTCGCAGAATTGGCGCAAAAAGCGGTTATCCATGCACCGACGGGCAAAGCGGATTTCGCATCGCGCAACGAAAAATACCCCCTGGCTTTCGGGGGTATTTTTCCTTATCGTATGCCGTTATCCCGTCAGCCGCCGAGGTAAGCCTTGCGGATGTCTTCGGAAGCCGCGAGTTTTTTCGCGTCGCCGGAGATGGTGATCCGGCCGGTCTCGAGGACGTAGGCGCGGTTCGCGATGGACAGCGCCATGTTCGCGTTCTGCTCGACGAGCAGGATGGTCGTGCCCTCCTTGTGGATATCCTCGATGATATGGAAGATTTCCTTGATCAAGAGCGGCGCGAGCCCCATCGACGGCTCATCGAGCAACAACAGCTTCGGCCGGCTCATGAGTGCGCGGCCCATCGCGAGCATCTGCTGCTCGCCGCCGGACAGCGTCCCGGCAATCTGCTTCTTGCGCTCCTCGAGACGCGGGAAGCGCTCGAACACCATCTTCAGGTCCTTCTTGATGCCATCCTTGTCCTTGCGCGTGAACGCGCCGAGTTCGAGGTTCTCCATGACCGACATCTCAGCAAAGACGCGGCGGCCCTCCGGGACCTGCGAGATGCCCTCATTGACGATCTTATGCGCCTTGACGCCTGCGATATTTTTACCCTCGAACAGAATGGAGCCGTCTTTCGGCTTCAGCAGGCCGGAAATCGTACGCAGCGTCGTGGACTTGCCGGCACCGTTCGCGCCGATCAACGTAACGATTTCGCCCGGATAGACCTCGAGGCTGATGCCCTTCAGCGCGTGAATAGCCCCGTAATAGACGTTGATGTTGTCGATTTTCAGCATCGGTTCCGCCATCAGTCCTCACCTCCCAGATATGCGCGTATGACTTCCGGATTCTTTTGAATGACCTCCGGCGTGCCCTCCGCGATGATCGTGCCGTACTCGAGCACGTAGATACGCTCACAGAGCCCCATGACGAGGCTCATGTCGTGCTCGATCAGAAGGACGGTCAGACCGAACTCCTTGCGGATCCAGCGGATCATCTCCGTAAGCTCGTTCGTCTCCTGCGGATTCATGCCGGCCGCCGGCTCGTCGAGCAACAGCAGCTTCGGCTTCGCCGCGAGCGCGCGGGCGATCTCGAGGCGGCGCTGCGCGCCGTATGGCAGGTTTTTCGCCTTCTCATCGGCCTGCTTCTCGAGGTGGAAGATAGAGAGCAGTTTCAGCGCCTGTTCCTCGATGGCCTCCTCCTCTTTCAGGTAGCGGCCGACGCGCAGGACAGCCTCGGCGAGACTGTACTTGATGCGGTCGTGGAACGCGATCTTGACGTTCTCCAGCACCGTGAGCTCGGAGAACAGGCGGATATTCTGGAACGTGCGCGCTATACCGCGCTTCGTGATCTGATACGGCTTCATGCCGACGATGCTCTTGCCGTCGAGCGTAATCTCGCCGGTCGTCGGGCGGTAGACGCCCGTGAACATATTGAACGCCGTCGTCTTTCCGGCGCCGTTCGGGCCGATCAGACCGACGAGCTCGCCGCGGTTGATATGGAAGTTAAAGTCCGAAACCGCTTTGAGGCCGCCGAAAACCATCGACACGTTCTCTGCCTTCAGCAGCACCGGATCGGTTTTTGTCTCAGGCATGCTTGCGGCCCCCTTTCAAGATTTTGCGGAAGATGCCGTGATTCGTGATCTCCATGTAGCCGAACAGGCCCTGCGGGCGCTTCATCATCAGGAAGATCAGCGCGAGCGCGTAAATGATCATGCGGAATTCCGGCCAGGACGCGAGCGCCGCGGACAGGAACGTCACGACGAAGGCGCCAGCGATCGAGCCCGTAATCGAGCCGAGACCGCCGAGCACGACCATGATCAGATAGTTGAACGACTGCATGAACGTGAACGACAACGGGTTGATAAGATAGAAGCACTGCGCGAACAGGCCGCCCGCGATGCCCGCGAACGCCGCGCCGATCGTAAACGCCATGACCTTGTACTTCGTCGTATTGACGCCCATGGCCTCCGCCGCGATCTCGTTCTCGCGGATGGCGATGCAGGCGCGGCCCGGCTTTGAATTCACGAAATTCTTGATGAAGAACAGGGTGAACAGCATGATGAAGAACACCCAGACGAACGTCGTCTTATGCGGGATGCCCTTGAAGCCAGCCGCACCGCCGACATGATCGATGTTCATGATCACGATGCGGATGATCTCGCCGAGACCGAGTGTCGCGATGGCGAGGTAGTCGCCGCGCAGGCGCAGCGTCGGCAGGCCGATCAGAAAGCCGAGGAAACCGGCCGCGGCCGCACCGGCGAGCAAGGCCGGCAGGAACGCGACGTGGAAATTCGTCGTGAGTACAACCGCCGTATAGGCACCGACCGCCATGAAGCCGGCGTGGCCGAGCGAGAACTGCCCCGTATAGCCGTTGATGAGGTTGAGGCTGACCGACATGATGATGTTGATGCCGACGATCAGAATATTGAGCTGCCAGAACGAGTTCAGCACGCGGCCCGTGATCAGGCCCTGCAGTACGGCGAACAAAACCAGCGCGAAAGCGAGCATCTTGAGGTCATTGGTTCGTAAATATTTCATGCCGTTCACCTCAAACTTTCTCGCGGACGTTCTTGCCGAAGATACCGGTCGGCTTGAACAGAAGAACCAGGATCAGGATGGCGAACGCCGCTGCGTCGCGGAACGTCGACGAAATGAAGCCCGAGACAAGCGCTTCGACGACGCCGAGGATCAGGCCGCCGACCACGGCGCCCGGCAGGATGCCGATGCCGCCGAGCACAGCCGCGACGAACGCCTTGACGCCCGGCATGATGCCCATGAGCGGGTCGATGGAATTGTAGTAGACGCCGACGAGAACGCCTGCTGCCGCGGCGAGCGCCGAGCCGATGCCGAACGTGAACGAGATGATCCGGTCGGAATCGATGCCCATGAGCTGCGCCGTCTCGACATCATACGATGCCGCGCGCATGGCCTTGCCGGTCTTCGTGCGCTCGACGATGTACGTGAGCAGCAGCATCAGCACGATCGTGATGCCGAAGATCAGCAGCTGCTGGCTGTTGACGATGAACGGGCCGACATGGAACGCAACGTTCTCAAACACCGGCGGGAACGTGCGCGGCGTCGGCGAGACGAAATACATGCTCGTGCACTCGAGGAAGAACGAGACACCGATAGCCGTGATCAGCACCGAAATACGCGGTGCGTTGCGCAGCGGCTTGTACGCGAGCTTTTCGATGACCATGCCGAGGCCGCCCGTCACGATCATCGAAATCAGCAGCGACGGAAAAATGCCGAGATGCGCGGCCGTGATCGAAAAAAAGCCGATATACGCGCCGACCATATAGATATCGCCGTGCGCGAAGTTGATCAATTTGATGATGCCGTAGATCATGGTATAGCCGAGCGCAATCAATGCGTAGATGCTTCCCAGCGATATGCCATTAATCAGCTGCTGCACCAGTTGTGTAACATCCATACTAACGACTCCCCTTAACGTGAAAGAAAGGCCGCATTCCTGCAGCCCTTCCCCTTTTATCCTTCGGAATTACTCCGCATCCGGCGCAATCTTCGCGACGAGCTCCTTCGCCCCATTCTTCATGGAGAGGATGACCGCGCTCTTGATCGGGTTATGCGTCTTCGGATCCATCGTGATGGTGCCCGTACCTACGCGCAGATCCTTCGTTTCCTCCAGCGCTTTCGCGATCTTGTCCGGATCCGTGCTGCCAGCGCGCGTCAGCGCATCGACGAGCATCTTGCCGGCATCGTAGCCGAGAGCCGCAAAAACGTTTGGCGCGTGGCCGTACTCATCCTGGAATGCCTTCAGGAAGTCCTGAACCTCTTCGTCCTTCTCGAAATAATGCGTCGAGAAATACGTGTTGTTCAGAGCGTCCGCACCGGCGATATCGGCGACCTTCGGATCATCCCAGCCGTCCGTGCCGAGCATCGGCGCCGTGATGCCGAGCTCGCGGGCCTGCTTGACGATCTTGCCGACCTCTTCATAATAAGCCGGTACGAAGATGACGTCGGCGTTCGCCGTCTTGATCTTCGTCAGAGCTGCCTTGAAATCCTGATCCTTGGCAAGGAAGGACTCCTCCATGACGACCTTGCCGCCAGCGGCTTCAAACTTCTCCTTGAATACCTTGCCGAGGCTCTTCGAATAATCCGAGCTCGAATCGAGGTACAGCACCGCGGTCTTGGCCTTGAGGTTCTTCGTCGCGAACTCCGCCATGACCGTGCCCTGCTGCGGATCGATGAAGCAGCTGCGGAAGATGTACGGCTTTACCTTGCCGTTCTCTACCGTGACGTCCGGGTTCGTGCCAGCCGGCGCGATAACCGGAACCTTCTCGTCGTTCGCGGTCTGCGACTCGGCCATGACATTCGCCGTGACCATCGGGCCGACGATGACCTTGACGTGGTCATCGGAAATGAGCTTCGTCGCTGCGTTGACGGCCTCCGATGCCTCCGACTTCGTATCCGCCTCGACGAGCTCGATCTTCTTGCCGTTGATGCCGCCCGCGTCATTGGCCTGCTTGATGGCGAGCTTCAAGCCATCATAGCCGGCAGAACCGTAGTTCGCCTGGTTGCCGGTAATCTCGAAGCTTGCGCCGACCTTGATCGTATCCCCGCTATCATCGCTGCCGCAGCCTGCGACCACCGTGCCAAGCATCATGACGCCGATCGCAGCGCCCATGAGCTTCAGACTCTTCTTGCTAAAATGCATAGAAGTTCCTCCCTTTCGTGCCAACCGCACATTTTTTATTTCCGGTATACGTTCACCGGGAATTGATGATAGTCCTTATTATATGTTACAGGTTTACATCTGTCAATACAAAACAAGCATATTTTTTCTTCCTTTTCTTTTCCTTTTGTCCCTTGCAAGCGCATTGTCTTGCATATTTTTCCATTTATTTTGTATATCTAAAAACTCTTTCCAAAAAGGCGGACAGCGTCTCCTCGGAAATCTGTACGTCCTTCTGCTGCCGGAGGATGGCGAGCTCGCGCTTCCCTTCCAGACGCATCCGCCGCGCTTCATCCTCCTGCCCCCGCGCCTGTGCTGCACGCATCGAGAGGCCGAGCCGCGCCGTCCGCGTCATCTGCCGCAGCCGTGCGAGCTGCGGCGCGCACTCCGCGAGCGTCTGCGCAGAAAGGCCCTGCTGGAGCGCAGACGCCGCATCATCGAGAGCAGCGAGCGCCGCGTCGAGGGCCACCAGCCGCGCCTCCGCGTCCTTGCCCTCCGGCCATGCCGCCTCATAGGCCTCGATGGTTGTGCGGAGCTGCTCTCCGTCTGCGCGGCCGACTTTCGCCCAGCGGTTCTCCATATGCTGCGACTGATCGGCAAACGCCTGCATCGCAGGCGCGAGCGCGCCGTACTGCTCGCGGATCGCGCGTTCCCAGGAGGCCTGCGCGTCATAGGAGGCAGGATCGCAGGCATAGTCCGCGCCCGTCGCGAGCGCGATTTTCGAGAGACTCTCGTACTTCATCGGGTTAAAGAAAATCGCAGGGACCTTGCTCGCAGCCGGCAGCCCCGTCACCGGCCCGAGCGCAAGCTTCCCCTCGAGATAGTCGGAGACCGGATAGTTCCACCAGATACCGGGCGCCCGCCCGCAAAGCGATGCCGCCGCACGGTAGTCCTCGTCCGTGAGCGCCGGCACGACAACGCCATTCCCCGTATAGAGCACGACGATATCGGCGTCAAGATGCGAAAAGAACGCGTCCGTATAGGCCTTTCTCGTACCATCCGCCGCGCGCATATCCGCGAGATCGTATTCTGTCGGCACCGTCAGCAGCGCCCCGATATCCGCGTGCCGCGCGCGCAGTTCCCGCGAGATAGCGTTCAGGAACGCCGCCTGCCCCGCGCCGTCCTTCTCCTGAATATCGTCGAAGAAAATCGCAAAATCCCGCACGCCGAGCGCATAGACCGCCTCGAGCTTTCCGAGCATGGCCTGCCGGTCGGCCTCACCCGCCGCGCCGTGAAAATGCAGGTCAAGCCCAGGCGAAACGGCAAAGATCAACCGGACCTTTTTCGCCCTGGCCTCGCGCACCATGCTCCCCAGCTCGCGCATCTTTTCCGCCGGATACGGCTGACGCCATTTAGCCCGATGGTATATATCATCTTTTGGTGCATAAATATACGCATTGAACCCATGTTCCCCGCAGAAATCGATCATGTCCATACGCGCCGCAAAGGTCCACGGCGTTCCGTAGAACCCCTCGATGACGCCGCGCAGCGGGATCTGCAGGGGCGCTGGCGCGGCAGAGGCCACGCCGGCGCCCGCGAGGCACAGCAGTGCGAACAGGATTGCGATTTTCCTCATGTCATACACTCCCAAACCAAAAGCCGTACCGGAATACCGGCACGGCTTACAGGACAAGAAATGGTGCGATTGGTGAGAGTCGAACTCACGACCCTTCGCTTAGGAGGCGAATGCTCTATCCAACTGAGCTACAACCGCGTACGATCTATTATACCATAAATCCGTTCGGACAGCAAGAAAAGGGGCTGTCGCACGAAAGCATTTTCGTGTGGATAGCCCCGTTTTCTTTGATCTCAATCACGGTCATCTGACACTGGCGATAATCATGGCATAAAAAACAGTACAAGAAACAGGCGGTCACCGATCGCCTCGTTTTTTGCACTGTTCTGTTTCAGGCTGCTACCGTAATTTGGATGAGGTGCACGCCTAAGCG
>JALFBM010000077.1 GCA_022773425.1 Selenomonadaceae bacterium | reverse complement strand
CGTGAAAGGGCGGTGTCTTAACCACTTGACCAACGCGCCATGGCTCCTCGAGCAGGATTCGAACCTGCGACAGCCTGATTAACAGTCAGGTGCTCTACCGGCTGAGCTATCGAGGAATAAACGGTCGGCACAGTCGTGCCGACAAGGAATAGTATACGGCATTTCACCGCAAAAAGCAAGGATTTTTTTTAGCGTTCCGTGTGCAGCGCCGCCTTGACGAAGTCGCGAAACAGCGGATGCGGGTTGTTCGGACGACTCTTGAGTTCCGGATGCGCCTGCGTGCCGACAAACCACGGATGACCCTGTACCTCGATCATCTCGACGAGGCTGTCGTCCGGCAGCGTGCCGGCGATGATGAGGCCTTTGGCCTTGAGCGCTGCGCGGTACTCGTTGTTGAACTCGTAGCGGTGTCGGTGACGCTCGCTGATGCAATCCGCACCATAAGCTTCATAAGAATGCGTGCCGTGCGCGAGCTTGCACGGGTACGCGCCGAGACGCATCGTGCCGCCTTTCTTGACGACGCCCTGCTGGGACTCCATGAGCGAGATGACCGGGTGCTTCGTCTCCGGGTCGAACTCGGTCGAATGCGCGTCGGTCATGCCGCAGACGTGGCGCGCGAACTCGATGACCGCGCACTGCATGCCGAGGCAGAGGCCGAGGAACGGGATTTTGTTCTCGCGCGCATACTGGATGGCCTTGATCTTGCCCTCGATGCCGCGGTCGCCGAATCCGCCAGGCACGAGGATGCCGCGGCAGCCGACGAATACTTCGTCGAGGTCCGTCTCCGGATCCTCGATCTCCTCGGCGTTCACCCAGTGAATCTTGACCTGCGCGTCGTTCGCGATACCGCCGTGATGCAGGGCCTCCGTCACGGAGATGTAGGCATCCGGCAACTCGACATATTTGCCGACGACCGCGACCTTGACCTTCGTTTTCGGATGATGGATCTTAAAGACCATCTTTTCCCATTCGCTCATATCCGCCGGCGCATAGTCCATATTGAGCTTCTGCAGCGCGACCTTATCGAGGCCCTCCTTCTGCATCATGAGCGGCACCTCGTAAATGGACGAGGCCGTCCGGTTCTCGATGACCGCCTCCGGCTGCACATCGCAGAACATCGCGATTTTCTCTTTCATTTCCTTCGTGATGGTCTTTTCCGTGCGGCATACGAGAATATCCGGCTGGATGCCGATGGCGCGGAGCTCCTTGACGCTGTGCTGCGTCGGCTTCGTCTTGAGCTCGCCGGCCGCGGCGATATACGGCAGCAGCGTCACGTGGATATAGAGCGTGTCGTTCTTACCGACTTCTTTCTTGACCTGACGGATCGCCTCGAGGAACGGCTGGCTCTCGATATCGCCGACCGTGCCGCCGATCTCCGTGATCACGACGTCCGCATTATCCTGTTTCGCCACATCGTAGACCTTCTGCTTGATCTCGTTCGTGATATGCGGGATGACCTGCACCGTCGAACCGAGGTACTCGCCCTTGCGCTCCTTGTTGAGCACGGACCAGTAGACCTTGCCCGTCGTGATGTTCGAGTTCTTCGAGAGGTTGATGTCGATGAAGCGCTCGTAATGGCCGAGGTCGAGGTCGGTCTCCGCGCCATCGTCCGTGACGAAAACTTCGCCGTGCTGATACGGGCTCATCGTGCCCGGGTCAATGTTGATGTACGGGTCGAACTTCTGGATCGTGACTTTGATGCCGCGGCTTTTGAGAAGCCGTCCGAGGGAAGCCGCCGTAATGCCCTTCCCGAGGGAAGAAACCACACCGCCGGTGACGAAAATATACTTTGCCATGGAAACCTGCCTCCTAACCTTGTCCGATTACTCCTGAATGCTCTCCAGTTTTTTCTTGCGCGTCGCGCTCGCCTTCGCGGCCGAACGGCTCGTCGTGCGCGCTGCCGCAGACGAGCGGTGCGTGCGCTTGACCTCCGGCGGATTCCACTCGGTAAGGCCCCATTTGCCCTCGCCCTCGTAGTGGAACCGGCTGTCCATATTGATCAGCGTGTAGACCTCGGAGATGGCCGCCGAGAGGTTCTGCACCGGCTTATGCTTCTTGTCGATGACCTCGAGCACGAGATCCTTGTAGTAGATCGTCTCGCCCTTTTTCGAAAGAATGTCATAGGCGATATCGACCTCGGAACTGTTGACGTAATCCATGTGAACTCTCCTTACTTTCGGATATTGTAGTTACATATGCTCCGGCGCAGAAACGCCGAGGATAGCAAGACTGTGGCGAATGACGTGTCCCGTCACCTGCATGAGGGCCAGGCGCGCCTCCGCAAGCTCCTGTTCCTGCCCGATTATCCGGCAGCGGTTGTAGAATCTGTGGAACAGCGAAGCGAGATCTTAGCTGTAGCGCGCGATTTGATGCGGTGCGTAGTCCTTGGCCGCGCGCTCGATTTCCTCGGGATACGACTCGATTTTTTTGATCAGCTCGATCTCGGACGGATCCTGCAGCCGCGCGAGGTTCGGCTTTGCGGGGATCTTCAGCCCCGTCTCGTCCGCCTGGCGGAAAATGCTGCAGATGCGCGCATGCGCGTACTGGATATAGTAGACCGGGTTGTCGTTCGACTTTTTCTTCGCGAGGTCGAGATCGAAGTCGAGCTGGCTGTCGAGGGAGCGCATCAGGAAGAAATAGCGCGCCGCGTCGGTGCCGACCTCCTCGATGAGTTCGTTCAGTGTTACACTCTGCCCCGTGCGCTTCGACATCTTGACGAGCTCGCCGTTGCGGTAAAGGCTGACCATCTGCAGCAGCAGAACCGTGAGCTTCTTCGGGTCATGGCCGAGCGCCTGCATCGCCGCTTTGACGCGCGCGACATAGCCGTGATGATCCGCGCCCCAGATGTTGATGATGCGGTCAAAGCCGCGCTCGTATTTGTTGTGATGGTATGCGATATCCGCCGCGAAATACGTTGGCACCCCGTTGTCGCGGATCACGACGCGGTCCTTGTCGTCCCCGTATTCCGTGGATTTCAGCCAAAGCGCACCGTCCTTCTCGTAGATGGTGCCATTCGCCTGCAGCTTTTTGACCGCCGCACGCACGGCATCCGGATGCAGCGTACGCTCGCTGAACCAGTGGTCAAAGGTCACGTGGAAGGCCTCGAGATCCTCTTTCAGGATGGCGAGCTTCTCCCGATACGCGAG
>JALFBM010000073.1 GCA_022773425.1 Selenomonadaceae bacterium | reverse complement strand
ACGGATTAAGAAATACAAAGCGAAATTTGCGGCATAACAAAATGCCGCAAATCCTATGCTGATACTAAAACACCAGCATGGGATTTACGGCTATGAATTTTTAGGTATTTGCTGTGTATACCTTGACAGGGGCTGATCAGTGCGACAGCCCCTTTCGAATGGGGAAGACCGGCTCGTGGCCGGTCTTCCCCATTTTCGTTCTGCGTTTCATAGATTTTCTAGAATCCGAATTTCATTCTGCACCAGATACTGTTTCTTTGCCGGCTTGATACCGCCGATCAGATAGTCATAGGCCATCTGCATGGCAATCTGTCCCTGCCGTCTCGGATGCTGATAAATGGCCGCGTCGATGATGCCCGCCCGCATGGCGGTCTGAATCGCGGGGATGGTATCGAAGGAGACGACCGTAATGCGATCCGCGCAGCGCTTCTTCACGAGTGCCTGACAAACGCCACGTGCACCGCCGGACGTCGCGATGAAGATCGCGTTGAGATCCGGATGCGCTTCCAGCATCTGCAGCGTCTCATCGTAGGCCTTGATGGGGTCGTCGTCGTTCTTCGACACAGCCTCCAGTACCGCGCCCGGTACGGCGGAAAGGCGCTCACGAAAGCCCTGGATGCGATGCATATGACCGAGCATGCGCGCGCCGCTGTAGGCGATGCCGACGTGAATTGGTGCCGGACAAATCTTCTGCAGCAGCGCCGCTGCCGTCCGGCCGCCCGCGCCGTAGTCGCTGCCGACGTAGATATGGTTTTCCTTCGAGTCAAAATCGTTATTCAGCGCGACGACGAAGATATCGTGCCGGATGCAATCCTCCAGTTCCTGAAGGATCACCGGCTCGTTGAGCGGATTGATGAGGATGGCTTCTGCGCCGGCCTTGCGCAGCGCGACGATAGCCGCGCACTGTTCCTCTGCGTGATAGCCCTTCAACAGCTTCCAGCGGACTTGCAGACCGACGCGCTGGTAATAGCCCGCCGATTTTTTCAGCGCCTCAATGATGGGTTCAAAGAAGTCGATCTCGCTCGCCGACAGGACGACGCCGACGAGGATGCCCTGCCTCTGCGTCACGAGCGCACGCGCCGCGGGATTTGGCTTATACCCGAACTCCTCCATCGTCTTTAGGATCAGCTTCCGTTTTTCTTCTTTGACCTTGCCGCGCCCATTGATGACGCGGTCAACCGTTCCGCGCGAGACGCCGCAGAGCTCCGCGATCTGCTTGATGGTGATCATCGGCCTCTCTCCTTTCCTTTGATTTTGCCGGATGGATGTCTCCCTCCGGCTTTTCTGTGTATCCTTATCCTGGCATAGAGGATGCCCGCAGGCAAATGCCTCTGCCGTCGGTATCGTGAACACATGAAAACGCAAACGCGGCACGAAACCGCGCTTCGTGCCGCAAAAGACAAACTACTCTAACCGTCAGGCGATCTCGACGAGCTCGATGCCGAACAGGGCGGCGAGCTCTCGAATCTGCTCCGGTTTGGCATGGAAGGAAAGCACCGTGTGATGGCCGCCGCCCGCCTGAATCCAAGCGACCGCCCCCTTCTTCAAGCCGACTTTCGGCGTCCAGAGCTGTTTGGCCACAGGAAGGTGCGGTGTCTCCGCCTCCGCCTTCCGGCATTCGACCGCGTAGAAGATCAGACGGAAGCCGTCGCGAAAGTCCGCGATGGTCACATCGACGCCCTCGCCGTCCATTCCGGTGAATACGAGGCGCGCCGGATCGTCCTTGCCGCCGATATCGAGTGGATGGACCTCGACGCGCGGCTTGTCGCTCGCGATCGTCGGATCAACCTCGAGCATATGCGAGCCGAGAATCGCCTCGTGCCCCTTGCGCAGATCGAGGGTATAGTCCTCCATGAAGACCGTGCGGTCGTTATGCGTCAGGATCTTGAGCAGGCGCACGAGCGCTGCGTGCTTCCAGTCGCCCTCGGCGCCGAAGCCGTAGCCGTCGCGCATGAGAAGCTGTGCAGCGAGGCCCGGCAGCTGTTCAAGCCCCTTGAGATCCTGGAAGTTCGTGCAGAAGGCATCGTAGCCCTTCTCGTCGAGGAACGCCTTGATGCCCAGGTAGAGCCGCAGCTGGTAGCGGACGGATTTCTCAAAGGCCTCCTCCGTATTGTCCTGCCGCGCGAACGTATAGGTCTGCTTCAGCTCCTGATACGCGGCGTCGATGGCGTCCTCTTTGACCGCATTCACGACCTCGACGAGGTCCCCGACCGGCCAGTAATCCACCGTCCAACCGAGACGGATCTGCGCCTCGACTTTGTCGCCCTCGGTAACCGCCACATCGCGCATCGTATCACCGAAACGGCAGACGCGGATGTGGAAGCTCTCCTCGTACGCCACGGCGACATCCTGCCAGTCGGCAATTTCCTGCTGTACCTCAGGATCGCCCCACCAGCCGTAGACAATCTTATTGTGGAGCTTCAGGCGCGCATTCAGATACCCGTATTCGCGGTCGCCGTGCGCGCTCTGATTGAGGTTCATGTAGTCGAAGTCAATCGTATCGTACGGAATCTTCTCCAGATACTGCGTGGCCAGGTGCAGCAGCGGCTTCTGCAGCAGAACCGTTCCGCGGATCCAGTTCTTCGCCGGTGAGAACGTATGCATCCAGGTGATGACGCCCGCGACCTCGTCGTGGTAATTCACTTCCTTCATGAACTGCGTGATGCCGTCCGCCGTCGTCATGACGCCCTTGCAGACGACTTTGTAGGGCAGGCGCCCGCTTGCGTTGAGCTTCGCCGCGATATCCTCGGCGTCCCGCGCGACATTCGCGAGCTGCTCCTCGCCATAGAGGAACTGACTGCCCGCAACAAACCAAAATTCATACGCTTTATGATCCCGCATAAGATCTCCTCCTATCGTCTTGTCTTTTCTCAAGCATCCTCGGAAAGTACGGATGCCTCGCGCTCGACAGAGAGCGCCTTCTTGTACCGCGCGAGGAACTGCTCCGCGCCCCGCATGCCATCCGGCACCGGATCACAAGTCTCTGCCGCTACATCCCCGAACACGTTCTGGTCGAGGAAGTCAGCAAGGTCGGTCTTGCCTCCTTTCCACGTATACACGGCGAGAACCGCCATGCCCCACGCGCCGCCTTCGCTCGCCGTCTTGCGGACGGTGATCGGCAGGCCGAGCTCATTGGCGAGGATCTGCTGGGCGATCCGCGGCGTGCGGAAAAGCCCGCCCTGCGCCACGAGGCTGTCCACGGCAATCTTTTCCTGCTGCGTCAGGATATCCAGCCCGATCCGCAGCGGCGCGAACGCCGCGTAGAGCTGCGCGAGCATGAAATTCGCGAGATGCATCGATCCGTGCGGCGTGCGCAGGAAGAGCGGCCGCCCTTCTTCTACGTCGAGGATGGGTTCTCCCGACAGGCAGTTATAGGTCACGAGCCCGCCGGCATCCAGATCGGCGCTCTCCGTCGCCTGGAAAAGCGCCGTGTAGAGCGCATCCATGGGCACCTCTTTGCCAAGGCAGCGGGCCGCCTCCTGGAAAAGGCCGGCCCAGGCATTGATTTCCGAGGAACAGTTGTTCGTATGCACCATGGCGACCGGCGCGCCCTCCGGCGTGGTGACGATATCGATATCGCGGTGCACCTCGCGCAGCGGCGCGTCGAGCACGTGCATAGAGAACGCCGACGTGCCGATGGAGATGTTGCCCGTGCGCTTCCGGACGGCATTCGTGCTTACCATGCCCGTCCCCGCGTCGCCCTCTGGCGGCGCAAAGACCGCGCCCGGCTCCAGTGCCCCCGACGGGTCGAGCAGGCGCGCGCCCTCAGCCGAAAGCGTCCCGGCGGGTTCGCCAGCGCGCAGTACGCGCGGCAGGATATCGCCGAGCTTCCACGGCATCCCCTGCACCTCCGGCAGCGTTTCAAACACCGCCAGCTTCGCCGCATCATAGGTGCCCGTGGCTTCCTCGATGGGAAACATGCCGGACGCATCGCCGATGCCAAGCACCTTCTCGCCGGTCAGACGCCAGTGCACATAGCCGGCCAGCGTCGTCAGAAACGCGATATCGCGGACATGTGCCTCGCCGTTCAGCAGTGCCTGATCGAGGTGCGCGACGCTCCAGCGCTGCGGGATATTGAAATGAAAGGCCTCCGTCAGGTGTGCGGCTGCCTGCCCCGTCGTCGTATTGCGCCAGGTGCGGAACGGCACAAGCTGTATACCGTCCTTGTCAAAAGGCAGGTAACCGTGCATCATGGCGCTGATCCCCATGGCGCGAATCTTGTGCAGCTTCACACCATACCGTTCCATGACATTTTGGGAAAGGTCAAGATAGCACGCAGCGAGGCCCTCCCAAACCTTGGACAGCGCATACGTCCAGATCCCATCGCGCCGTTCGTTCTCCCAGCCGTAGCTCCCCGCAGCAATCGTTTCCGATGACGGCGTCACGAGCACGGCCTTTATGCGCGTGGACCCGAGCTCAATTCCCAATGCCACATCACCCGCGTCGATTTGCGCGGCGATTTCCTTTTCTTCCATTGGCAAGCACCCCTTTCTGTCCTTATAATGTGCTCGTGCACACTTTTATGATTATCGTACCATCTAAAATGGCCATTGTCAATAGATTCTGTACGGTTTTTTCGCGTTTTTGCGCAAATCTAGAAAAATTTGCCAAAAAAAGAAAGCCTTCTGTCGAAAGGCGCGTCCGTTCTTCGAACGCGTGCCTCTCGGAGAAGACCTCTTGCCACGCATCGCTGCTTACGATTTCTTTTTCTGCCCATAATACGCGTGCGGCCCGTGTTTGCGCAGGAAATGCTTGTCGAGCAGTGCCTGCGGCATAGCCTGGACGCCTGGGACGAGCATTTCCGTATGGAAGGCCATCATCGCGACCTCCTCGAGGACGACCGCGTTGTGCACGGCGTTCTTCGCGTCCGTGCCCCACGTGAACGGGCCGTGATTCTTTACGAGCACCCCCGGCACATGATCCGGATTGATGCCGTATTTCTCGAACCGTTCGACCGCGACGACGCCCGTATTGTACTCATAGGCCGACGAAATCTCCGCCGGCGTCATATCGCGCGTGCACGGAATCTCGCCGTAAAAATAATCGCCCTGCGTCGTACCGTATGCGCGGACGCCGCGCCCTGCCTGCGCGAAGATCGTCGCCCAGCGCGAATGCGTGTGCACGACGCCGCCGATATGCGGGAACGCGCGGTAGAACACGCGGTGCGTCTCCGTATCCGATGACGGGTTGAGGTCGCCCTCAACCTTGTGGCCCTCGAGGTCGACAACGACCATATCCTCCGGCTTCAGCAGATTGTAGTCGACGCCCGACGGCTTGATGACGAAAAGCCCTTTCTCCCGGTCGATGCCCGAGACATTCCCCCAGGTAAACGTCACCAGATGATGCTTCGGCAGAAGCATGTTCGCTTCATAGACCTGTTTCTTGAGTTCCTCCAGCATAACATACACCCCTCTGTACCGCCAGAATCATGGATCAATAATCGCAGCCCGGTGCCCCGCAGGAATCATCCGGCGTGCAGTAGTTCCCTCTGCCGCACCGATAGCCGCCACGCTGCCCGCCGCAATAGGACGCATTGCCGCGCCCATAGCAATAGGCCGAGCGCCCGCCGCCGCAATACGCATAGTTCCGGCCACAGCCATACGCGCCATCGTCCTGCGACGACGCGGCAAAAGCCGGGATTGCCACTGCGGCAAAAATAACCGCGAATAACACAATGATCTTCTTCATTTTCCTTTCCTCCTATCCATTTCTATCTTTTTTCGTATTATACCATACCGTCATTTCTCCGTAAATAGGCGCGATACCTCGCCTCGAACCAGCCTTGCAGAAACATGCATCTTATGACAAAATGCGCCGGCTTTGCTATACTGGTAGCTGTGCAGAATACACAACTTATGGAAAGTGAGGCATATATATGCTGACATCGGATATTGCAAAGACGATTGCGGGGGAGCTTTCGGTACGGCCCGCACAGGTGGAGAAGGCGATCGAGCTTCTGGATGCGGGGAATACGGTTCCGTTCATCGCGCGCTACCGCAAGGAGGCGACGGGCTCGCTGGAGGATGAGCAGCTCCGCACGCTTTCGGAGCGCCTGACCTATCTGCGGAATCTCGTGAAGCGGCAGGAGGAAATCCTCGGGCAGATTGAGGCACAGGGAAAGCTCACGCCGGAGCTGCGGAAGGACATCGAGAAGGCGACGAAACTCCAGACGCTGGAGGATCTCTATCTCCCGTATAAGCAGAAGCGCCGTACGAAGGCGCAACAGGCGCGCGAAAAGGGGCTCGAGCCGCTCGCCAATGCCATGCTCCTGCAGGCGAAAACAAAGGGAACCGCACGGGATACCGCCGCCCGTTTCGTCGATGCGGGGAAAGGCGTCGAAACGGCAGAGGATGCGCTTGCCGGCGCGCGGGACATCGTCGCGGAGACGGTGACCGAGGACGCCTCGCTCCGCCAGGATATCCGCCGCCGGCTCTGGCAGGAGAGCCGCATCGAAACGTCGCTGATCCCGGACGCGGACGAGGCACAGACCTTCCTCATGTATCAGGATTACGCAGAACCCGTGCGCACGCTGCCCTCACATCGCGTACTCGCCATCAACCGTGGCGAGAAGAAGGGCTGCCTGAAGGTGAAGCTCGCCTGTGATGCCGATGCGTTTCTTTCCCGCATGGAAAAGCGCATCATCCGCCGACCGTCGATTTTCTCTGACGAGCTCCGCGCCGCCCTCGAAGATGGGTGGAAGCGCCTGCTCTTCCCCGCCATGGAGCGCGAGATCCGCGCGCAGTTGACGGAATCCGCCGAGGCGCAGGCCATCAAGGTATTCGGCGTGAACCTCCGCCAGCTCCTGCTGCAGGCACCGCTTGCCGGTCATACGGTCATGGGGCTCGACCCCGGCTACCGCAACGGATGCAAGATGGCGGTCGTCTCGCCGACGGGGCAGGTGCTCGACTACGGCGTGCTGCAGATCACGCAGAGCCAGCGCGCCAAGGATGCCGCAGCGGCACGCGTGCTGAAATCCATCCGCGAACATCACGTGACGCTGATTTCCATCGGCAACGGCACGGCATCGTATGAGACCGAGCAGTTCGCCGCCGACCTCATCCGCGAGAACAAGCTGAAGGATGTCCACTACCTCATCACGAACGAGGCGGGCGCATCGGTCTACTCGGCGTCGCCGCTCGCGAAGGAAGAACTGCCGGAATACGATATCGTCATACGCGGCGCCGTCTCGATCGCCCGCCGCGTGCAGGATCCGCTCGCCGAGCTCGTGAAGATTGATCCGCAGGCCATCGGCGTCGGGCAGTATCAGCACGACGTCAACCAGAAAGAGCTGAAGACGACGCTCGATGCGGTCATCGAGCAGGCGGTCAACCATGTTGGCGTCGACCTCAATACGGCAAGTCCCGCGCTGCTCTCCCATGTCGCAGGCGTCAGCGCCGCCGTCGCGAAGAATATCGTCGCCTACCGCAACGAGAACGGCCGCTTCGGCAGCCGCCGCCAGCTCCTGAAAGTGCCGCGCCTCGGCCCCGCGGCCTTCACGCAGTGCGCGGGCTTCCTTCGCATCCGCGGCGGAAAATCCCCGCTCGACAACACGCCGGTACATCCGGAGTCCTATGCACTCGCAGAAGCCATCCTGAAGGAACTCGGCTTTACGTTGAAAGACCTTGAGGACAAGGGCCAGCTCTCCATGCTCTCAGCCAAGCGCAGGCTCATGGACGAGAAACAGGAGCTCCAGCTTGCCGAAAAGCTGAAAGCCGGTCTCCCGACCGTCCACGATATCCTCGATGCGCTCGTCAGCCCGGGCCGCGACCCGCGCGAGGATCTGCCCGCGCCGCTCACGCGGCAAGCGGTTGTAAAGCTTTCAGACATCAAGCCTGGCACCATCCTGCGCGGCACCGTCCGCAATATCACGGACTTCGGCGCCTTCGTCGACGTCGGCCTGCATCAGGACGGCCTCATCCATATCTCCGAGCTGTCGAAAAAACGCGTCAAGCATCCGCTCGACGTCGTCTCCGTTGGCGACATCTTGACCGTCATAGTCATCAGCGTCGATGAGAAACGCAGCCGCATCGGCCTCTCGCTGAAACAGGTACCCGAATCGGCCCGCCATCAGCCCGCCGTCTGATCATAAATAAAGGGGCTGTCGCACTGATCAGCCCCTTTTGATTATCGGTTGTGTTATAGTATCTTACTTCAAAAATTCCGGATCATCGACGATGAGTTTTTCTCCCCAAAGAGTTTTGAACCGATGGATATCCGCATTATACGCGGGATTCGACAGGTCGTTCTCCGGCTCATCCTCACCATCGCGGATTCCCATAATACCAAGCAAGGTGTTGTAAATCAGGTCATTCGTAAAGTAATTTCCAGTTGCCTGACGAAGCGTTTTTATCTTATTCGGATGCTTTTCCATATAGGTGGGAGAAAAAATCATATAGAGCGGGACACGTGCCATATCGTAGCCAAACGTCCCTGCATAATGCATCGCATTCCGATCAATAGCTTCTCCATGGTCAGAGAAATAAATCAGTCCTTGAAAATTCGGTATTTTCTGCGCTTCCGTTACGATATTCTGCATGACAAAATCGTTGTACAATACAGAATTATCGTATTCGCTCTTTTTCCCTTCCCCTTTAAAAATTTCATAGTCCGAGGGATACCGTTCCCTATACAGAATATGATTTCCCATAAGATGAACGACTATCAGCATGCGGTCTGAAAAAGCCAATTGCTTCAGCTGGTCAATCAGCGCCCCATCATAATAATCTGTCGTAAGCGTATTGACATGGTGATTGATGAAAATCCGCTGGTCTGCTGCCTGCGATAAAATAGAAAGAGGATTATCAAACATCCCATATTCCTCTTGGTTGCTGATCCATACTGTCTGATAGCCCGCTTTTTTTGCAACATCCAAGATGGATGCCGCAGATTCAAGTTCTAAGCCGTTATATTGATTTTTCTGCGTCAGCGCATAAGAAAGTGCTTGTACGGTTTCCACATAATTAGAATAAGCATGGCGAAATTTAAAATAATTTTCCTTTCCCTGCATAGAATCCAGCCATGGCGTCGTTTCCTTTCCATAGCCATAGGCGGACATATGATCGCGCGTCTCCGATTCGCCGATAACCAGTACATAAACACCTGGACCACTTTCAGACGTAATGCCCTTCAAGTCCTGCAGATTTTCCGCACGCTGCTCCGCTTTTTGGGCCATATCATCGTAATACGTCTGATATTCACATGCTTCTGAGGCTATCCCCGCCAAGAAATTCTGATGTGTCAGAAAAAGCATGACGAAAAGGCAAAGAATCAGCAAATCCGTCTTTACTCTTCCCGCTTTTTGACGTCGTATCGCCAGCCCCCTCATTGTACGCGACGCCACAAAAACCAGACTTGCATATATCAGCAAAGCAAATGCATCGCGCCAGCCGCCCCGATCTTGAATATAACTCAAACTTCGCACACGGAAAACATCCCGTATGCCTTGATAAATCAGCTTGAACTGAATGTCGAAAGCCATTCACGCACACTTCTGTGCACGCAGACGACTCATCCAAAGAGCGG
>JALFBM010000055.1 GCA_022773425.1 Selenomonadaceae bacterium | reverse complement strand
AACGGATTAAGAAATACAAAGCGAAATTTGCGGCATAACAAAATGCCGCAAATCCTATGCTGATACTAAAACACCAGCATGGGATTTACGGCTATGAATTTTTAGGTATTTGCTGTGTATACCTTGACAGGGGCTGATCACAACAACGTGTAACAGCCTCTTTCGTTTGCAAAAAAATGATGCTAGGAACTTAAAGATCCCTAGCATCATACGTAAAATATAGATATGCAAAATCAAATAGACGAGCTCAGCTATACGAGGTTATTTCAAGACGAAGCCGAACTAATCTTCAAGGTGATTGCTGAACGCTCGGAACGGCCCAGCACGATAATAACGATGAACCTGCCATTTTCTCGGTGGACAGAGATACTCTGGAACAGCACGTCAGTCGCTGTGCTCGTGGCCCGGTTCACCTACCGCTCGACGGTGCTGGATATGAACGGCCGCTCCTACCAGTTGGCGGGCGGCCGGAAAAGACAGGCCGAGGCGATAAGGCTGGCTCATTCTTCATGAGCAGGTGGCTCACTTTTCATAGACATTCACAAAAAAAGAAATCTAGCAAAAAAAGAAATCTAGCAGGAATTGTCCTCGGGGGGGGAGAATAAAGTATTAAAAATAAGTTGTTGTTATGCGGATTTTGAAGTGGAGATAGATGAGAGAGGAACTGGACGAGATTATGATCTCCGACGCAAAAAAAGGAGGCAGAGTATGGCAAAGTTTTGTACGAGTTGCGGCACGAAACTGGCAGATGATGCGATTTTCTGCACGAACTGCGGGAAGAGACAGGAAAAACTATCATTAGTGTTGCAGGCAGAATCCGATGGTGGTTTGAAGCCTGCACCTGGACCTTCCATGGCGGATGCTAAGCCGCAGCCGGTTGCGGCAGAAATGAAAACGGCAGAGAAAACGCCGGAATCTGTACATAGACCATCAACACTGGTGAAAACGAAGCCGGCAACAGCAAGAATCGAGCAGGAACGGACAGTAAAGATTTCGGAGAAAACTGGGACTCCGACACAGAAAAGCTCACAAGATCCGAATGAACGGCTGCTGGCAGCGGCTCAGCAGCTCCTGGAAATAACACGTCCTGCACCGCAGATCGGGAAAGCAAGGAAACTGCTGCAGATGGCATTGGCCTGCGGCGCAGATGCGGACCGTATCGCCAAGCTGTTGCTGATTGCTGAACTGATCGATGAACTGGAAAAACTGAAGCAGAGCGTGACGGGCAATCCTCCGATTCCAGTGGAAAGGGGGGAGTATGACTGCACGAGCCGCTGCTATCCCATCCGGGATGGCAGCGGCAAAGGCTGGCTTCGCCACGGAGGAGGAACAAAATCAGTCAGCCGCTCCGAGTGGTATGGCTGGTGTCGCACATCAAGCACTGAACATGTCGCAACAGTTCGCAAAACACTATGTCAAGCAGAATGAGCGGGAGCATTGGAAAGAGGTCGGTGCGCGAGAGGCACTGGCACAGCAGGGAAAAGCTTCGGAATCTGAGTCAGAAGAAAACGGGAAAGAAGATGAGGCAGAGGAAATAGCCACAGAAGAAACCGTTGCGGAAAACGCCGAGGTAGAAACTGCTGAGGTTGAGACGGACACGAACGAGGTAGAAGCCGTCGAGGAGTCCTCAGAAGGCGCAGGGGAAGAAGACAGCAGCGGATGGTTCGATTCGTTATTTTCAGATGATGAGGAGGAATGAAATATGCAGCAGAAAATGGTGTTCTGTCCACATTGCGGCAAACAGCTTCCTGCAGGGGCGAAGTTCTGCGATGCCTGCGGCACGGCAATCCCGCAGGCTGTCCAGACACAAACGACGCAGGGGTCCGTGACGCAGGGGAGCAAAATCTCGGATGTAACAAGGAAAAAAGGCATCATTGCCCTTGTAATCGTCCTGATTATCGGTTCCTTTGCTGTTTTCGGTAGCACAGGCGATGAAGCGATTGTAAAGGAAGGACATTTCCAGGTCAACCAGAGCAGAAGCGTCGGGGAAGCCTTTGATAGTTATTTCTCAAATACTCGATGGACCTCCAAGACAATCAATGGTACTCATTATGTATATTTTCAGGGGAAAGGACGTAATACGAAAACCAATAAAAATACTATCGCTGTCAAAGCAACTTTTGTGGTATATCCGAAAGCGAAGTCCTGGGAACTGACGAAGATGAGCATTGACGGACAAGATGTTTCCAATGAAATCGGCTTCGTTGTCAATCAGATTGTCGATGGAGATGAACCTATTTATTACTGATGCAGGAGGGAATAACGATGGAAGAAACAAAGTTTTGTCCTTCATGTGGAACACCGCACGAACAGGCCGCACGGTTCTGCCCAAATTGCGGATATGATTTCCAGGGTGAGAAAGTGCAGCAGGCAGCGCAGCCGGAGGCAATCAGCGAGACTGCGAAGAAAAAGTTTGCTGCAATCGTGGATAATGTCAATCACCTGACCGGTGGAACGGAACATGTTGAACTGCATATGCATGACTTGGTGGAGAATGTTTTCCATTCTCATACAGAGGCTGAGGCGGAAAAAATCTTTATTGCC
The DNA here is from genome assembly GCA_022773425.1 of Selenomonadaceae bacterium. Classification (GTDB taxonomy): domain Bacteria; phylum Bacillota; class Negativicutes; order Selenomonadales; family Selenomonadaceae; genus UBA2897. The sequence goes on along the minus strand of JALFBM010000055.1, from coordinate 35,380 downwards.
GGTACGCAGCAGACAACGCCTCCGGGAAGCGAGATTTCCTCGAAATGGCCGCATCCATGGCTTTATTCCCGCGTATTCGCCGTGCTGGCAGTGACCTTCCTCCTGCTGTATTTCATCGCAAGGCAGATGCACAACGTGCTTGTGCTACCGGGCATTGTCTTCATAGGTGCTCTTGCGGTGCCATTTTCGCTGCTAGTCTTCTTCTTCGAGGTCAATGCACCGCGGAATATCAGTATCTTTGAAGTGACGAGAGTATTCTTTATCGGCGGCGTGTTGTCCATACTGATGTCGCTGATTTTCTCCAATGTCCTGAACATTCAGGAGCTGACGAACAGCTCGGCTTTCCTGGTAGGTATTGCGGAGGAAATCGGCAAGGCGGCGATTATCGCTTATTTCCTGCGGGAGCCGACAAAGAAATACATGCTGAACGGCCTGCTGATTGGCGCGGCGGTCGGTGCAGGCTTTGCCGTGTTCGAGACGGCAGGCTATATCATGATGTCGCAGAATGAAGATGTAATCTATCTGCGCGGAATCATGGCACTGGGGACGCATACGGCTTGGGGCGCGATGATCGGCGCGGCACTGGCCATGGTGAAGAAGGATGCCCCGCTGGCAGGAGCCCATTTGACCGATGTCGGGTTCCTGAAGTTCCTTGGTATTGCAATCGTCCTGCACGGCGTATGGGATATGCCGGCGGTTGGAGACTTCTCTATGCCGGTGGTCCAGATTGCTCTGAGTGTCATTGTCTGGGTGTTCCTGCTTGTCTTGATTCATGCAGGTCTGAGGCAGGTTTCGGAATTGGGAGGCGACAGCAATGCGGCATGATGTGGTAAGAATATTCCTAGAAGCGGTAGCGCTGGCCAGCTGCCTGTTACTGTCTGGCTGCGGGACGATAGAGGAGAGTGTATCCTTTCATAGTGATGGCAGTCTTGTTTCTCAGGCTAAGGTGCAAGTTGATGATAAGGTTTTCCGTCTTCCTGCTGAAACAGAGATACCGAAGAAAGCACAGGAACTATTAAAAGAACTGAGAGAGGATGGGGAAAAAAGGGGGTTTCAGGTAGAGAAACTGGATCACGGCTTCAAGGCAGACAAAGGTTACCAATCTTTGTCACAATTTGTAGAAGATAGACCGAAAGACTGCTTTTGGAACGCTGATGAGCATTTTCCAGGTGTTCGCTATCGGAAAGGGGGGCTGTATGATACATACTCGATTAATGCGCCGATTCTCCCCGAAAAAGATTTGCAGGACTGGTATACCTATGACCGTGAAATAAGAAATCTGACAACATGGAGTTATAAGGATACCGTATTGAAACATGATTTACAGGCAATCAATGAAGTGTTTAACGGAAGCTTTACGATGGAGTTGCCAGATGGTGCGCTGAAGTCCAATGCGGATGAAATAAAGGCTGACGGAAAACTGTTGACCTGGGACCTGAAGAAGCGGATGTCACGGGATGAATTCCACAATGAGCCAATCAAGGTGAATTTCATCATCTATCATCGTCCCGTGCTGTATACGCTAATCGGCATGGAGACATTGTTTCTGCTGTGTGCACTGGCTGTATTCGTACTCGGAGTAAAGAAGAGACAAGCGTCGCCTCTCGGAAGATATACGTATCCGATTGCTGGCCTGATGCTGTTTATTGCGGTGGCAGGCGGAGGCGCAGTTAAATATTCTATCAATCATCCGCCGGTCCTCACGAACCGCGACCGTATCGTGTCATCTGAGGCACTGGCATCAGACGGCACGAAGCTTGCCGACCGCATAGCGGCAATCAATGCCGCACAGAAAAATCCGCTTGACAAGATTGCCTCGGTTCTGAAGGAGAAGAGTCAGCCTGGTGAACTGGTAGCGGGATCGCAGTATGATGAGGCAGGCTTCCTGGCATTGGTGAAGAAGGAGAAGGGGACGTACTGCTTCGTGGCCTATGATGCGAAGCAGGATGTGATTGCCACGATAGATACCGGTTCAGCTATGAACGATCCAATCCTTACGATGAAAGAGAAGTATCGGATACTAAAAAATAGTAAGGACAAGACAAAATATTATTCACCGGTTGTTTTTATCGTCAACATTCCTTCAGACAATCCCAAGAGTGCGGACAAGAATCTCGGACAGTGGGAAAAAGATGGTAGCCACAGTCTGCCGTTTTACTGCAGTTTCAGTGTTGACGAAGATGGCAATGTCGTGGTGAATAAGGCGATTTATTCAGGCAAGGGACTTCATCCGTCGCATTATCACGGAAAAATCCGGGATGAACGCAATATCGGTCTTGCCAATGTTATCATGACGCATGCCGATAGCCTGAAGATGGATATCGCGAAACGAGAAATCTATCTGCCGTTATGAGAAGGGAGCGGAGATCATGGCGAAATTCTGTAAATTCTGCGGTACTCCATTGAATGAAGGAGCACGTTTCTGTCCAAAATGCGGTAAAGCGCAGTCCGAAGAAAGTCCAAATCCTACGGTGCAGCAGGCAGTGAATCCACCCTCTGCTGGAAATCGTGGGCAAAAGGCGGAACCAGCATCTGCTGGAAGCCCGATGCGGCAGGCACCAGAGGGGAGAGCGGAAAGCCGCAAATCTGCTCCTGCGTCGAAGCAGGACAGCAGCCTGGGGAAAGTCATCATGATTCTTCTTCTTGTTGTACTACTTGGCGGAGGCGGTTTCCTGGGGTATCAGTTCTATAAACAGAATGCCGATGAGTCAACAGACAGTGTCAGGATAGAGGCAGAGAAGCCAGCAACGGAGAGCAAGGAAAGTAGCGAGCCTGCGGAAAAGAAGGAAGAAACAAAGCAGGACAACTCGGCCTTGACAAAGGTGAAAGGTGTACTGGAGGGATATAATATCGGCGATGAAGTCCTGGCTACATCGGCAGGACATACGAATGACGGCAGCCTTTCCATCACAAAAACGGCGAACGGACAGAAGCGCCTGGTGGTAGTCGACAACAAGAACCACCGGGCGGCCGTGCTGGATTTGACATCGGCGGTCTACAATTTCGCAGAGCAGGCCAAGGACCATGCAGGCAAGGTCCTGCTCCCCCTCACCATCGTCAACGATAAGCGGGACAATGACGCGGTCTATGGCACCTGGTCCGGCAGCAATCACAAGATGGGAATTTTAGCTGCCTTCAAGATTGACGGGCAGAAGAACGTAGTGCCGGGCATGCTGACCAGCGGGCAGGGAGCCAATCCGCCTGTGTACCAAGGCGTCCTGTATGAACCGAAGAACGTCGATCTCGCCAACCTGATCCTAACGGAGATGGCAGCCCTTCATAAAGATGCGCAGGAGCGCGGCGTGGGAATCAATAATTAAATGAAATGGATATGCCTTGTAGCCGTGCAGTGTTGAGGCGGCGAATGGCGCTACAGTACGAGCTCGATGGATGGCACACATGCCGTGTGACCAGTGGTGGTTCGCAAGAGATCCTCAACATCTGCCTCCAGTATTGATGTCTGCCATCTACGTGGACGAAAGAGGCATTGCAGTATATCTTTGATAAAATCTGCAAGTAAGCAAAGAAAAACAGCACTGCTGGTAGCTTTTTGCCGTCGGCAGTGCTGTTTTCTTGCAGGGATATGTGCTATACTAGATGAGGCCACCAGATACGGTAGGCGGTTCTCCTTCTCGCGGAAAGGTCGAAATATACCTCGAAGGCGGGGTGGGAAAGTGAATGATGTTTCGATGCAGTTGCTTCTGCTATTGCTCATATTGATCGTCATAAAACAAAAGTAACCGCCCTCAGTCTGCAAACTCAGCGGTTACTTCTGCAAATGTAGTGTTAACCAACGAGCGGGATTGAGTTCCGTCTATCGGTGGTCTTTCTATAGTTTGATTATAGCACAGAATAAGCAGTCTGTGAACCTTTTCTAGACAGGAAAATACCCGCTCGGTGGAGCGGGTATTTTCGATCCCTTTCTCTTGTGCACAGGAGAAACGGTTATTTAGCCAATGCATTGACTTTCTTTGCGAGACGCGACTTCTTGCGCGCTGCGGCGTTCTTGTGGAACACGTTGTTGGCAGCGGCCTGGTCGATGCGCTTGCATGCGACGTTCAGGAGGGATTTCGCCTCGTCGGCGTTACCAGCCTCAACAGCGTCGAGGACGCGGCGGGATGCCGTATGGACGCGGGATTTCTCCGCAACGTTCTTGGCATGGCGCTTTGCATCGGATTTCACACTCAGGATGGATGCTTTGATGTTCGGCAAATTGTTCACCTCCCTTGTCTCAGGCGTTTCCGCTTCAAATTTCGTTACCTACCCATTCTAGCATGATGTGCGCGGAAAAGCAACCTTATTTCGAAGAAATATTGCGGGTGTGCGCCAGAAAATGGTATAATAGGGCGTACCGCATGATAGGAAAGCGACGGAAGCGGCCTTCCTATCCGATTAGAAAGGAAACGGACAATACCTATGCAGAATAAAAATATCCGGAATTTCTCGATTATCGCGCATATCGACCACGGCAAATCGACGATTGCCGACCGCCTGATCGAGTACACGGGGACGCTCACGAAGCGCGAGATGGAGGATCAGGTCCTCGACAACATGGACATCGAACGCGAGCGCGGCATTACGATCAAGTCACAGACCGTGCGCCTCGACTATAAGGCAAAGGACGGGCAGGACTACGAGCTGAATCTCATCGATACACCGGGGCATGTCGACTTCACCTACGAGGTTTCGCGGAGCCTCGCGGCGTGTGAGGGCGCGCTGCTCGTCGTCGACGCGACGCAGGGTGTCGAGGCGCAGACGCTCGCGAACGTCTACATGGCGCTCGACAACGACCTCGAGATCATCCCGGTCATCAACAAGATCGATCTGCCGAGCGCGGATCCCGAGCGCACGAAACGCGAAATCGAGGACACCATCGGTCTCGATACGTCGAATGCCGTGCTGTGTTCCGGCAAGACCGGCATCGGCATTCCCGAGATTCTTGAGGCGGTTGTGAACGACGTGCCGGCACCAGAAGGCGACGAAAACGCGCCGCTGAAGGCGCTGATCTTCGACTCGTACTTTGATTCGTACAAAGGTGTCATCGCGCATATCCGCGTCATGCAGGGTCATATCAAGAAGGGCATGAAGCTCAAGATGATGGCGACAGGCAAGGCATTCGAGGTCACGGACGTCGGCTGTTTCAAGCCGCAGCCGGTCGATATCGGCGAGCTCGACACCGGCGAGGTCGGCTTTGTCGCAGGTTCTCTCAAAGACGTTCGCGACGTGCGCGTCGGCGATACGATTACGACGGCGGATTGCCCGGCCGATGAGGCGCTGCCCGGCTACCGCGGCGTGACGCCGATGGTCTACTGCGGCCTTTACCCGGTGGATAGCGCGGACTACGACAACCTGAAGGATGCGCTCGAAAAGCTGCAGATCAACGACGCCGCGCTCGTCTTCGAGCCGGAGACCTCCGCGGCGCTAGGTTTTGGATTCCGCTGCGGTTTTCTCGGCCTCCTGCACATGGACGTCGTGCAGGAACGCCTCGAGCGTGAGTACAACCTGAAGCTCATCACGACGGCTCCGACGGTCATCTATCACGTCTTCAAGACAAACGGCGAGATGGTCGAGGTCAGCAATCCTTCCGAGCTGCCGCCCGCGACGGAAATCGAGCATATCGAGGAGCCGTACGTCAAGGCGACCGTCATTGTGCCGAGCGATTACGTTGGTGCGGTCATGGAGATCTCGCAGGAAAAGCGCGGCGAGTACAAGAGCATGGACTATCTCGATACGAACCGCGTGATGATTACCTATCATATCCCCTTGAACGAGATCATCTTCGATTATTTCGATCGGCTGAAATCCGCGACGCGCGGCTATGCCTCGCTCGACTACGAGCTCGCGGACTACAAGGAATCGAAGCTCGTCAAGGTCGATATCCTGCTCAATGGTGAGCCCGTCGACGCCCTGTCGACCATCGTGCACAAGGATCGCGCCGCGGCGCGCGGCCGGGCCCTCGCCGCAAAGCTCAAAGAGATCATCCCGCAGCAGATGTTCGAGATTCCGATTCAGGCCGCCATCGGCTCAAAGGTCATCGCCCGTGAGAACGTGCGCGCCCGCCGCAAGGATGTGCTCGCGAAATGCTACGGCGGCGATATCAGCCGCAAGCGCAAGCTCCTCGAAAAGCAGAAAGAGGGCAAAAAGCGCATGAAGGCTGTCGGCTCCGTCGAAATCCCGCAGGAAGCCTTCATGGCCGTCCTCAAGATTGACTGACAGCGATCCGGGACCTTTCCACCGGAAGGTGTCTTTTGGGATTGACGATTCGTCTCATCCGAGTTACAATGTAACGGTGCCTTGCGTTCCACGAGGCACCGATTTTTGTTTTAGGAGGATTTTTTATGTCTAAGGAAAACGGGGAGAAGGCTTCCTTTACTCCCCATATGCTCCCGACGCAGTCGTACGAGGAAATCAATGCGTACGTCGTCGGATGGGGGCTTTTTTTCGCGGTGCTGTTCGCGCTGGCGGTCGGTTATCTCTGTCTGAAGATCGGGCAGACCGTCGATGCGTTCGCCCCGGTCTCCGTGCTCGCCATGGGCATGGCGGTGGTATTCAAGCGCAAGAACGCGTTCCCGGAAACCGTGCATATCCAGGCCATCGCGAGTGCTGGCACGAATATTCTGGGCGGCGCGATGTTCATCCTGCCGGCTCTGTTCATCCTCGGCATCGAGGATTTGTCGTTCTGGGAGATGTCCCTGCCGATCGTCCTCGGCGGCGTGCTCGGCGTATTCCTTGCGACGGTGTTCCGCCGGTATTTCGTGGAGGAAATGCACGACGTCTATCCGTTCCCGTCTGGCTCGGCGGCTGCGGAGGTACTGAACTCGAACGAGGGCAGCAAGGCGCATATCATGCTGCTCTCAGGCGCGGTTGCGCTCGTCTACGACTTCGTGCTGAACACGCTCGGCTGGTGGCAGGAACTCCTGACAACGACTGTGTTTTCGTGGGGCCAGCAGCTCGCGGATAAATACAAGCTGGTCTTCAGCCTCGACAACGACGCGGCGCTCTTGGGTATCGGCTATTTCACGGGCCTCCGCTACGCGTGCATCATCGCGGCGGGCTCGTTCTTCTCATGGCTCGTCTGCATCCCGGTCGCCTACTACCTCGGCGGCGAACACGTCATGGAGGTCAAGGGCGCCTCGGTGCTGCTCGCGAATGCGCCGGTCGGCGCGGTGTTCTCGCAGTACGTGCGCCATATCGGCATCGGCATGCTCGCGATGGCCGGCGTCATCGGCCTGTTCTCCATGTCGGGCGTCGTGACGCGCGTCGCGAAGCGCGCTATGCTCGATCTGTTCAAGAAAAAGGATACGGCCGAGGGCGGACTGCTGCGCACGGAGCAGGATCTGCCGATGAGCCGGATCGTGTTCGGCAGCATTCTGATGGCGCTTGCGTTCGGCGTGTTCTTCCATCTGATGCTCTCGCAGTCGATGACGCAGACCATTCTTGCGTTCATCATCGTCGTTCTGTTCTCGCTGCTGTTGTCGGTCGTCGGCATCAGTTCGATCGCTTATACGGGCAATGAGCCGGTTTCCGGCATGACGATTTTCATGATCCTCGTCTCGGGCGTCGTCATGAGCGCGGCCGGCATGCATGGCAAAGTGGGCATCGTCGCGATATTGATGATGTCGGCGTTCCTCTGCTCGGCGCTCGCGGTCTCCGGCAACTTCATGTCGGAGCTCAAGGTCGCCTATCTGACCGGCGCGACCCCGAAGAAAATGGAGCGCTGGCAGATCGTTTCGATCATCCTGACCGGTTTTGTGTCGGTCGGCGTCATGTTCATCCTGAACAGCGCCTACGGCTTCACCGGTGACGATGCGCTGCAGGCGCCGCAGGCGAATGCGATGGCCGCCATCGTCGGTCCGATCATGGATACGGGCGAGGCGCCGTGGCCTCTTTACATGGCGGGCGCATTCTTCGCTGTCGTGCTCTGGATGATGAAGATCCCGCCGCTGCCGTTTGCGCTCGGCACCTACCTCCCGATGGGCATCAATATGCCGGTGCTCGTCGGCGGTCTGCTCTCGTATTTCGTCTCGCACAGCAGCGAGGACGCGAAGGTCAATGCGAAGCGCCTCGCGGAGGGCAACACGGTTGCCTCGGGCTTTGTCGCTGGCGGTGCGATCGGCAGCCTGATTTCGGCGGTGCTGCATATCGCCGGCGTCAACTGGTTCCAGAAGGCATGGGCGGCGTCCCCCGCCGGCACCTACCTCGGCATCTTCGCGTATTTTGCGCTCTGTGTCTTCCTGGTATGGATGTCCAAGCGCGCCGTGCGTGAATAAGACAGTATTGGACTGCCGCGCAGAACGCGCGGCAGTTTTTCTATAAGGAGGAACATCGATGCAGTGGGGCATCTACATCCATATCCCGTTCTGTCGGCAGAAGTGCCTGTACTGTGACTTTGCGTCGTACGCAGGCCGAGAGAAGGACCGCGCGGCCTATCTCCAGGCGCTGGAAAAGGAGATGCGGGAGCGTGTTCCGCGTTATCTTGCGAAATGGGGCGCGCCACGCACCATCTACCTCGGCGGCGGTACGCCGACGGCCCTGAAGCCCGGACAGATGGCGGGCCTTTTCGATGTGCTTGCAGATATTCTGCACGGCGCTTATCCTGTGGAGTGGACGGTTGAGGCGAATCCCGGCACCGTGGATTTTCCCTATCTGTCCATGCTGCGGAAAAAGGGCGTGAACCGGTTGTCGTTTGGCGTGCAATCCTTTGACGATACGCTGCTCCGTCGGATTGGGCGCATCCATACGGCCGATCAGGCGGAGCAGGCCATCCGCTGGGCGAAACAAGCGGGTTTCCAAAACCTCAGCATCGACCTCATGTACGGTCTGCCGGGGCAGACTCTCGAGGATCTGCAGGAAAGTGTCGAGCGGGCGCTTGCCCTCGAGCCGACGCATATCTCCATCTACGGCCTGCAGGTCGAGGCGGGGACGCCGTTTGCCCGCTTGCAGGAGCAGGGCCGTCTGGCGCTTCCCGACGACGAGACGGCGGAGGCGATGTACGACTACATGACCGAGACGCTTCCCGCACACGGCTACGCCCGCTACGAGATTTCGAATTTCGCGCGCCCCGGCTTTGAGAGCCGGCACAACCTGTCGTATTGGCAGAACGTGCCGTACCTAGGGCTCGGCGCGGCCGCACATTCGTACCTGGACGGATGCCGCACGGAAAACGAAGCAGACCTTTCCCGGTATATCGAGGACATGGAGCGCGGCATTTCGCCGGCGCGTGAGGAGGAGCCGCGCACCACGGCCATCGCGATGGAGGAGTTCGCGTTCCTTGCGCTCCGCACGGCCGCTGGCATCAGCCGGCGGGCGTTTGGCGAGACGTTCGGCGTGCCCCTGGAGCGCGTCTATGCGGGGGCGATTGCCGAGATGGAGCAGAAAGGCCTGCTCGTCTCCGAGGGCGATGCTGTCCGTCTGACGGCGCGCGGCGCGAAATACGGCAACCTCGTCTTCGAGGCATTCCTGCTCGACGAGGATGAGGCGGCAAAAAAACTTTGACTTTTTGACTATGAGCTATTGACTTTTTGTTTTATTAAGAGTACACTCTTATTAGATTCAAGGTTAGCACTCGAATGAATAGAGTGCTAACAGAGAGTCGAAAGGGGGGCTGAGGTTGGCAGACGATGAACTGGACGAGCGCAAAAAGCGCGTCCTCCGGGCCGTCGTTGATGACTACATCGCCTCGGCCGAACCGGTCGGCTCAAGAACGCTCGCGCGGAAGTACGATCTCGGCGTGAGCCCCGCGACCATTCGCAACGAGATGGCGGATCTCGAGATGCTCGGGTATCTCGAGCAGATCCACACTTCGTCCGGGCGCGTTCCCTCGTCGAAGGGATACCGGTTTTACGTGAATGGGCTGATTCCGCCGAAACCGGTCAGCGATGCTGAGAAGGCCGCGATTGACCGGTGGTACCGGACGCGCGTGCAGCGTATCGAGGAGGTCTTTCAAGAGACCGCACGGATTATCGCGCAGGTCACGAAAAATGTTTCGCTTGTGCTCGCGCCGCAGGCCACACAGGCCGCGTTCCGCTTCCTGCAGTTCCTGCCGCTTGATGACCGCCGCGTCGTGACTGTCCTGATGACGGACGCTGGCTTCGTCGAGAATAAGATTCTGCCGATGCCAGATGGTTCGACCTTTGAGGATTTTCAGCGCATGGCGGGCGTCATCAACAAGGCGCTTGCCGGACATACGCTGCAGTCCATCCCCGAGGGCACCCTGCGGGAAATCCGCGAGGCGATCGGCGATGATCCGCTCTACGAGTCCGCGGCCGAAATCATCCGGCGGGCACTCGATGTCGGCAAGCGCGAACGGCTCTATCTCGGCGGTACGACTGAGATGCTCGAGCAGCCGGAGTTCCACGACGTTGACAAGGTAAAGGAAACCCTGCTGATGCTCGAGAAAGAGGAGCTCATCAAGGATGTGCTGCACGCGCATATGGGCGACGGCCTTGAGGTCACGATCGGCCGGGAGAATCCGGAGGAAAACCTAAAGCATAGCAGCATCATCACGGCGACCTACCATCTGAACGGCGAACTGCTCGGCACCATCGCGGTGCTCGGCCCGACGCGGATGGAGTACGGCAAAGCGATGAGCCTGCTCGAGTACATGAACGCGAATTTGAATCACATCATCGAGCGCTATCAATGGTGACGCGCGAGACTTTGAAAGAGGTGAAGGGATTGCCAGAATTTATGAAGGAAGGCCCCAAGAAGAAAGACGAGCAGAAGCTCGAGGAGATGGAGCAGGAAATCAAGGAGGCAGAGGCCCGCGAGGACGCGCAGGAGGCGGAAGCCGCCGCGAAACCGGCAGACGCAACCCCCGCTGACAGTGCGGAAAAGGCGGAGCCGGCGGAGGATCCAAAGAAGCTCATCGAGGAACTGAAGGCGCAGCTTGCCGAAAAGGACGACCAGTACCTTCGCCTCAAAGCGGATTACGCCAACTTCCGCCGCCGTTCCGGCAAGGAGCGTGAGGAGCTCTCCGCCGTCGTCACGCAGGAACTGTTCAAGGACCTGCTTCCGATTGTCGATAACTTCGACCGGGCTATGGCGACCGAGGCCAAGGACGTCGAGAGCTTCAAGAAGGGGGTCGAGATGATCCACAATCAGCTCGGCGAGGTCTTGCAGAAGAACGGCCTTGAGGTCATCGAGACGAAAGGCCGGAAGTTTGATCCGAACTACCATCAGGCTGTCATGCGCGTCCAGAGCGACGAGCTCGAAGATGACACGATCGCCCAGGAACTTCAGAAGGGCTACATGGTCAAGGGTCGCGTGATCCGGCCGAGCATGGTTCAGGTCGTTTCCAACGCGTAGGGAAAACGATAACCACATCAAGCCAAGCATTTTCTTGAGAAACAGGTAATAGGAGGATTCCATTATGTCTAAGGTAATTGGTATTGACTTAGGTACGACGAACTCCGTTGTCTCCGTCATGGAGGGCGGCGAGCCGACCGTCATCACGAACCCGGAGGGCAGCCGTATTACGCCATCCGTCGTCGGCTTCACGAAAGACGGTCAGCGCCTTGTCGGTCAGCTGGCAAAACGCCAGGCCGTCTCGAACCCGGAGCGTACGATCAAGTCGATCAAACGCCATATGGGTGAGAAAGACTACAAGGTTACGATCGACGGCAAGTCCTATACGCCGCAGGAGATTTCCGCAATGATTCTGCAGAAGCTCAAGAGCGACGCGGAGGCTTACCTCGGTGAGACCGTCACGCAGGCCGTCATCACGGTTCCGGCGTATTTCAACGACAGCCAGCGTCAGGCGACGAAGGATGCCGGCAAGATCGCCGGTCTCGATGTCCTGCGTATCGTCAACGAGCCGACGGCTGCCGCGCCTGCGTACGGCCTCGCCAAGGACGACGATGAGACGCTCCTCGTGTTCGACCTCGGCGGCGGCACGTTCGATGTCTCCATCCTTGAGCTTTCTGAAGGTACGTTTGAAGTGCAGGCCACGAACGGCGATACGCACCTCGGCGGCGATGACTTCGATCAGAAGATCATGAACTGGATGGTCGAGGAGTTCAAGAAAGAGAACGGCATCGACCTTTCGAAAGATAAGATGAGCGCACAGCGCCTGATTGAGGCCGCGGAAAAAGCGAAGATCGAGCTCTCGAGCATGACGCAGACGAACATCAACCTGCCGTTCATCACGGCGGATGCCTCCGGCCCGAAACATCTCGACCTCACGCTTTCGCGCGCGAAGTTCAATGAGCTGACCGCCGATCTCGTCGAGCGCACGATGGGCCCGGTTCGCCAGGCCATGGCCGACGCGGATCTCACGGGCGACGACATCGACAAGATCATTCTTGTCGGCGGTTCGTCCCGTATTCCGGCGGTGCAGGACGCTATCCGCAACATCCTGCACAAAGAGCCGAGCAAGGGCGTTAACCCGGATGAGTGCGTGTCCGTCGGTGCAGCAATTCAGGGCGGTGTCCTCGTCGGCGAGGTCAAAGATGTCCTGCTGCTCGATGTCACGCCGCTTTCCCTCGGCATTGAGACGCTTGGCGGTGTCTGCACGAAGATCATCGAGCGCAACACGACGATTCCGACGCATAAGAGTCAGATTTTCTCGACGGCAGCAGATAACCAGCCATCCGTTGATATCCATGTCCTGCAGGGCGAGCGCGAAATGGCCGCCGGCAACAAGACGCTCGGCCGCTTCGAACTCACGGATATTCCGCCGGCGCCGCGCGGTGTGCCGAAGATCGAAGTTTCCTTCGATATCGATGCGAACGGCATCGTGCATGTATCCGCCAAGGATCTCGGCACGGGCAAGGAACAGAAGATCACGATTCAGTCCGACAGCGGCATGAGCAAAGAGGATATCGATCGTATGGTCAAGGAAGCCCAAGCACATGAAGCCGAGGACAAGAAACAGAAGGAAGCCGTCGACGCCAAGAACATGGGCGACAACCTCGTCTATCAGGCGGAGAAGGCCATCAAAGACTTCGGCGACAAGGCGGATCCGGCCAAGGTCTCCGCGGTCAAAGACGCCGTCGAGAAGCTGAAGGAAGCCCTGAAGGGCGGCGACACGGAGGCCATCAAGAAGGCAACCGAGGCCGTGCAGAAGCCGCTCTACGACCTCTCGTCCGCCGCATATCAGCAGGCGGGCCCGCAGGCAGGCAGTGCTGGCGCAGAGGGCGCAGGTGCGCAGGCCGGCGCGGAGCAGAAGAAGGACGATGACAACGTCGTTGACGCCGACTTCACGGAAGTCAAGGACGACAAGAAATAAGGGTATCCGGTAACCAGAGAGAGAAGGACGAGGGGCATCTCCCCGCCCTTCTCTTTCTTTGAACGATCATAGGATGAATAGGATGGTGCAGAAGTGAGCGAGAAACGCGATTATTATGAGGTGCTGGGCGTTGACAAAAATGCCGATGAAAAGACCATCAAAAAGGCCTACAAGCGCCTGGCTCGCAAATATCATCCGGACCTCAATCCGGACAACCCGAAAGCGGCAGAGGAAAAATTCAAGGAGGTCAACGAGGCCTACGATGTCCTAAAGGATCCGAAGAAGCGCGCGCAGTACGACCAGTTCGGTTCCGCGGCCTTTGATGGCATGGGCGGTGCCGGTGCGGGTGCCGGCGGCTTTAGTGGATTTGGGGACTTCGGTGGTTTCGGCGGATCCGGCGGCGGGTTCGACGACATCTTCGACATGTTCTTTGGCGGTGCCGGCCGTGGCCGCTCGCGCCGGCCGGGTCCGGAGCGCGGCGCGGACCTCCGCTATGACCTGCATATCTCTTTTGAGGACGCTGCGTTTGGCAAAGAGGTCGAACTCGATATCCCGCGGACGGAGGAATGCGGCGTCTGCCACGGCACCGGTGCGGAGCCTGGCACACACGCGGAGACCTGCCCCGACTGCCACGGTACCGGTCAGCGCCAGACCGTGCACAATACGCCGCTCGGACGCATGATGAGCGCGACGACCTGCAGCCGTTGCGGCGGTACGGGCAAGATCAACCCGCATCCCTGCAAGGCTTGCCACGGTACGGGACAGAAGCGCGCGACGCACCGCATCAAGGTGCGCATCCCGAAGGGCATCGACAACGGCCAGCGCGTCCGCGTGTCGGGCGGCGGCAACGCCGGTGTGCGCGGGGGCGGCAGCGGTGACCTCTACGTCTATATCTTCATCAAACCGCATAAATTCTTTCAGCGCTCGGGCAACGATGTGCTCGTCGATGTGCCGATCAATTTTGTGCAGGCCGCACTCGGTGCGACCGTCGAGGTGCCGACCATTGACGGCAAGGTCGACCTAAAGATTCCAGCCGGCATCCAGTCCGGCACGACCCTGCGCGTCGCGCGGCACGGCATTCCATTCCTGCGCGGCAATGGGCGGCGCGGCGATGAGCTCGTTCACATCAAGGTGCTGACGCCGCAGAAACTCACGAGCCGGCAGAAAGAACTGCTGAGGGAGTTCGACGGTCTCTGCAAGGAGAACTCCAACCCGGAGCAGAAAAGCTTCCTCGACAAGATGAAGGATTTCTTCACGAACTACGGAGACTGATGGCAGAACGGAAAGACAAGGAAAGCATGTCCTTGTCTTTTTTTTGTCGCAAACGTATAATGAAAAGGAGAAAAGAGAAGGGGAGGCATATAGCTATGCTGCATCTGGAAAAATCACTTGCCGCGTTCGAAGAAGCCAAGAACCTGATGCCGGGCGGCGTCAACAGCCCGGTCCGCTCCTACGCGAACGTGGACTGCAATCCGCCGTTCATCGCGCGGGCTAAGGGAGACAGGATCTACGACATCGACGGGAACGAGTACATCGACTACGTCGGTTCCTGGGGGCCGATGGTCGTAGGACACGCGCATCCGCGTGTCGTCAAGGCCCTGCAGGAGGCCGTCAGCCGCGGCACGAGCTACGGTGCGCCGACACTCATCGAGTCTGCACTTGCGAAGAAGGTCATGGAGATCTACCCGTCCATCGAGATCCTCCGCATGGTGAACTCCGGTACTGAGGCGACGATGAGTGCGCTGCGCCTCGCGCGCGGCTATACGGGCCGCGATAAGATCGTAAAATTCATCGGCTGTTACCACGGTCACAGCGACAGCCTGCTCGTGAACGCGGGCTCCGGCATGGCGACGTTCGGCGTGCCGAGCTCACCGGGCGTCACGAAGGGCACGGCGCAGGACACCATCTCCGTGCCGTACAACGACTTCGATGCCATTACGAAGGTCATGGACGAGATGGGGGATGCGATCGCTGCGGTCATTGTTGAGCCGATTGCCGGCAATATGGGCTGCGTGCTGCCAAAGCAGGGCTATCTGCGTCTGCTCCGCAAGCTCACCGAACAGCACGGGACGCTCCTGATCTTCGATGAGGTCATGTGCGGATTCCGTGCCTCACTCGGCGGTGCGCAGGCAGCCTACGGCATCACGCCGGACCTCACGTGTCTCGGTAAGATCATCGGCGGCGGTATGCCGGTCGCGGCCTATGGCGGGCGCCGGGACATCATGATGAAGGTCAGCCCGGCGGGCCCGGTCTACCAGGCCGGCACGCTCTCCGGCAACCCGCTCGCGATGACGGCGGGGCTCGAGACGCTGAACATCCTAACGGAGGAGCGCGCGGAGGACGGTGCCGACTACAGCCGCATGTTGACGCTCAAGACGAAAAAACTCCTG
The DNA here is from genome assembly GCA_022773425.1 of Selenomonadaceae bacterium. Lineage (GTDB taxonomy): Bacteria > Bacillota > Negativicutes > Selenomonadales > Selenomonadaceae > UBA2897. Next base: position 19,762 of record JALFBM010000055.1, on the reverse strand, counting down.
CTCGGCTGGCAGGCAAAGGCCAGGGAAGCAGGAGTGTCGATACAGGCCCATCAGGCCGGCTCGATGTTCGGGATCTTCTTCCATGAGGGCGAGGTCTACGACTACGACGATGCGTGTGCGAGCGATCAGGAGGCCTTCAAGGTTTGGTTCAAGGCCATGCTTGAGCAGGGCATTTACCTGGCGCCAAGCCAGTTTGAGACGCTGTTCATGAGCGGCGCGCACAGCGACGAGGATATCGACCGCACCATTGAGGCTGCAGGAAAAGCCTTCCAGGCCGTCGCGGCATCCCGCCGTTAAGAAAAAGACTCCCCGTGTCGGGAGTCTTTTTCTTTTTTTATATGACTATGTGTTTTCCACCGTAGTATTTCGGCCCCCAGTACGTGTTCGACAGGTTGTCGATGCGGACGCCGCTCGAACTCGCGTGGATGAAGTCGCCCTGCCCCAGGTAGATGCCGCAGTGAGAGGCCCCTGGTTCGTAGGTTGTGAAGAACACGAGGTCGCCTGGCACGAGCTCGCGCGAACTCATCGTGCGGAGACCGAGCTTGTACTGTTCGTCGGCCGTGCGCGGAATGCGGATGCCGTTCTCGCGGAACACGTATTGCAGATAGCCCGAGCAGTCAAACGCCTTTGGCGTTGATCCACCGAATACATACGGCGTTCCAAGGTATTTTTTCGCCGTGTAGAGGATACTGCTGACCTTGTACTGCGGCAGGATCGTCTTGCCGTTCGGGGCGGTGGCAGTCTTTTTTGTGGCTGTCGCGGGCGCCGACGGCTTCTTGACGTTTGAGCCCCAGGTGCGTATTTTTGCATTGCGCAGCGCGCGCCAGGTCGCGTTCGTGACGATGCCCGTGATGCGAATCTTTTGATCGCGTTGGAACGCGGCGACGGCGCGTTCCGTGTCCTTGCCGTAGATGCCGTCCGCGGCGACCTCGTAGCCGACCTTTCGGAGCTTTTCCTGCAGGATCAGGACGTCGTGGCCGTGTGACCCCTGTTGAAGTGTCGGACTCGCGGCGGCGTACCGGGGGGCGGGCAGCAGTGCGGCGGCGAGCCCGAGGACGAGCGCCGCGCCTTGCAGGTGATGCAGGATATGCTTCCTCATAAAGGTCTTCCTTTCTGCTTGTATTGCGTTTGTGGCCGAACAGCGCTGACGCGGGCAGGCGAATCAGCCGTGCAGGATATGTTCGAGTCCTTGCTCCATGAGTTTGATGACATGGTCATCGTCGAGTGAGTAAAAGGCTTCCTTGCCATCTTTGCGGAACTTCACGAGACGCGCATTGCGCAGCACGCGCAGTTGATGGGATATCGCGGACTGCTGCATATGCAGGGCATCCGCGATATCGCAGACGCAGAGCTCATCCTCCGCGACGAGCAGGGACAGCAGCTTGATCCGCGTCCTGTCGCCGAGCACCTTAAAAAGCTCGGCGAGCCGCAGGCTCGTATCATCGTCGAGCTCATGCAGGCATGCGTCCCTGACGAGTCCTGGGTGCGTGTGGTGGATTTCGCACATATCGTTTGTGCACGTTTCAGTCATGGAATGTTCAATCTCCTTGTATGAAAACGCTATTCTTAGTATAGCATAGTTTCGATTACTTCATCGTAAAATTTCGCTTCGGGAAACATAAATGGCGGACCATCGGGCGTGTTCGAACCTCAGTCGTGGAACCGGAAGGAGAATTTTCGCCCCGGCGTGATGTACGGGATCAGCGAAAGGTCGTCCGCATCGATCTGGCCGACGACGTTCGTGCGCGGGTCCGCGTCCTGTGCGCGCTGGATGATCTGGAGTTCTCCCATATAGCGGCCGTAGCCCTCGTTATCGAGCGTAATGGCGCCGAAGGGGCGGTTAACGGTGTGCTCTGGGGCGATGCCGCCAATCGATGCAAGCAGACGGCGGCTCTCCTGCGCGCGCGTGGCGTCGCGCGCCGCATCGATGCGTGAGGTAAAGGTATGCGTGAGCAGCTGCCGACTCACGTGGTCCTCGGTCAGCCACTTCGCTGACAGCACGACCTCCCCCGATGGGAGGCTGCCGACGCGGCGCAGTTCTTCCCTGGTCGGCAAGGCGTCGCCGATCAACACGAAATCGCAGTTCATCGCGAGCAGTTGCCGCGCGGCGAATGCCGTATCCGCGTCGCGGTGCGCCTCGAGCGTCGGCAGACCGTCCCTAAGAGGAGAACGCCGCCTCCCGTCCCTGCTCGGCACGAAAGCCCCGGTCTCGATGCCGCACCGCCGCAGCATGATGTTCTGCCCGACGAGCGAGGCCTCGCTGATGCCCGTGCCGCGGCGCGGGTAGAAGTTGTGGATGGCCTCGATGTTTTGGAAGTTCGCCTTTTTCGCGACGAGCTGCGACAAGGTGTCGCTGGTCAGCGTCGAGGCGTTCAGCGCGATGCGGATGCCCTGCCGGTTCCGCGAGTACCGAACGATCTCATCGATGCTGAACCCGTAGTCGAGTCGCAGCGTTGTGATGCCGAGCATGCGGAACGCCGACAGCGAGAAATCGCGGATGCCGAGGAGATTCCGTGTCTCTGGAGAGACATCGGAGATGACTTCCATGCGGTGTTCGCGGGCTGCGCGCAGCAGGGTGCCGAGTTCCGCTTTCAACACGTGCGTATTCGATTCCGGAATTTGCAGCGAGGTGAAGATCCGCGTGAGCCCGGCGTGTGCCGCGTCCTCGAGCAGTTTCAGGTTTTCGAGGGGCTTGTTGTCCAGCCCCGGATAAAGGGAGATGCCGTTTGCCATGCGTTCGTCCTCCGTGTCATGCGTTTTCTTTTGGGTCGTCGAAGCCGAGCAGCCAGGCTGCGAGAAATCCAGCGGCGTAGGCCGTCAAAAGCCCGCAGAGATAGACGCCAATATGGTCGGTCGCCGCGGCCAGCGGCAGTCCCGAGATACCGATCGTCGCGCTGCCGACCGTCCAGGCCGCCTGCACCGCGCCACCGCATGCGCCGCCGATGCATGCGCCGAGAAAGGGCCTCCCGAGCGGCAGCGTCACGCCGTAGATCAAGGGCTCGCCGACGCCGAGCATGCCGACGGGCAGCGCCGAGGCGATCGTCTTGCGCAGAGCGCGGTTTTTCGTTTTTGCGTAGCCCGCGAAGCTTGCACCAACCTGTCCTGCGCCGGCCATCGCGAGTACCGGCAGCAGGATCGTGACACCGTACTGGTTCAGCAGCTCGACGTGGATCGGCGTCAGGGCCTGATGAATGCCGAGCATGACCATGGGAAGATAGGTGCCCGCGAGGAGGAAGCCTGCGACGGCGCCGCCGGAACCGATGGCCGTCGTTGCGGCTATGCCGATGAGGTCGGAGAGCAGGCCACCAAGTGGCTGCAGGATGAGAATCGCAGCCGTGCCCGTCACGAGAAGCGTCAGCAACGGCGTCAGGAACAGGCTGAACATCTCCGGGACATGGGCACGAATTTTTTTCTCTACGAAAGCGCCGAGTCCTGCGACGAGCAGTACGGAGATGACGCCGCCGCGGCCCGGCGCGAGTGGGTACCCGGCGAGTGTGACGCCCGCGAGGCCAGGGTGGGAGAGCAGCGCGCCGAGCGTGCCGCCGAGAATCGGGGTGCCGCCGAACTCCTTGGCGGTATTCCAGCCGATGAACAGGTTCATGCCCCAGAACACCGAGCCGCCCGCGACGCCGAGCAACTGGCAGACGCCGCTGCCGACGAGCAAGGGATCGAGCTTCAGCGCAAAATTCAAGAGGCCGCTGATCAGTCCGCAGGCGATAAATCCCGGAATGAGGGGCAGGAAAATATGCGCGATTCGCCGGAAAAACAGTTTGACGGGCGTCGCGTTGCGCGCGCGGATCTTCGCGTGGAGCGCCGCACCGGCGTCGGGCGTCGTTTTCGCTGCGCCGTCCGCTACGTCCGCCGCAGGGCCGGAAGACGTCTCGCCGCGGAGTTCCTGGCGCGCCCTCGCTGCGCGCAGCAGCATCGTATAGTAGTCATAGACCTTGGCGACGCGGCCCGGACCGAGCACGATCTGCAGCTCCTCCTCTGTATCGTTGACGCCGAGTACGCCAGGGATTTTCTTGAGCGAATCCACGAGCATGGAGGAGCGCGCAACGAGGGTCAGCCGCAGCCGCGTCATGCAGTGCGTGACCGCGCGCACATTTTCTGTCGGCCCCGTCAACACGTAGATCTGGCGCGCGATCGATGCAGAATCTTTTCCCTTTTCTGTGGTTGTCAATCGAGCGCCTCCTTCAGCCGTCCGTGGTTTTTCCGCAGCCTCTGTATGCCCTCGGAGGCCGAGCAGCCGGCGAGCAACATCAGGATGGCGAGCTTCGCGTGGCCGTTTGCGTCCGCGAGTGCGCCCGCGGCTTCCTCGCGCGTGCAGCCCGTCGCGTCCATGACGATGTGGTGCGCGCGCTCGACGAGCTTCTCGTTGCTCGCGCGCACGTCGACCATCAGGTTGCCGTAGACCTTGCCGAGGCGGATCATGACGCCGGTGGAGAGCATGTTGAGCACGAGCTTCTGTGCTGTGCCGGCCTTCATGCGCGTCGAGCCTGTGATAACCTCCGGTCCCGTGACCGGCGTCAGCGCGATATCCGCAAGTGCGGCGATCTCCGCGTCCTCCGTGCAGGCGAGGGCAATCGTCGGCGCGCCCTGCTTGGCGGCGAATTTCAACCCGCCGATGACGTAGGGCGTGCGCCCCGACGCCGCGATGCCGACGAGCACGTCGATATCCGTGAACCCGTGCGCCTGCAGGTCGCGCGCGCCGAGCTCCTCGCTGTCCTCTGCGCCCTCCTTCGCGCGGAACATCGCGGATTCGCCGCCGGCAATCAGCCCCTGCACGAGATCTGGCTCCGTGCCGTAGGTCGGCGGACACTCCGCCGCGTCGAGCACGCCGAGCCGCCCCGACGTCCCAGCACCCATATAGAACAGGTGTCCGCCGCGCGACAGATGCTCCGCCGTGATATCGACCGCCTCCGCAATCTGCGGCAGGATCTTCCCGACCGCCTGCGGCACTTGTTGATCCTCCTCATTGATGATCGTCAGCATATCGAGCGTCGAAAGCTCATCGATCTTCATCGACCGCGGGTTCCGTCGTTCCGTCGTAATATTGGATAAATCCAATCGTGATTTCTCCTTTTCTGCAGAAATGAGTGATATATTCCTTCTTACTATTATAGCACAAAAAAAGCGGCCCCATAGGGGCCGCGGAAAATTCATCCGAGGACGGATAGCCCAAAGTAGACGACGAGGCCCATCACGATGACGAACGGGATGTAGACCTTGCAGGCAAAGCCGAGCAGCTTGCCGTCGAGTCCACTCACGCCGATGGAGGCGACGGCGATGGCGATGGACTGCGGCGAGATCATCTTGCCCGCGCAGGCGCCCGTCGCATTTGCCGCGGCAATCCAGATCTGCCCGGATTCGCTCGCGCCGATGGCGGCCGCTGCGCTCGTCTGGAGCTTCGCGAACAGCACGCAGCTCGAGGTCGCCGAACCCGTGATGAACGTGCCGACCGATCCGATGAAGGCGGCGACCAGCGGATACATCGCGCCCGTTTCGGCAACGGTTATCGCGGCGATCGTCTCCGTCATGTTGCTGAAGCCCATGACCTCCGCCGTTGCAATGACCGACAGGATGGTGACGATGGTGAAGCGCAGCTGCACGACCGTGGCCTTGAGCACCTGCAGCATCTCGCCGATCTTCGCGCCCTGCACGTGCCCGCCGATGAAGGCGGCGAGGAAAATCAGCACGCCTGGCGTCGCGACCCACGTGAACGTATACGGGGTGCCGCCCGGCCCGTCGTAGATTCGCACGCTCGTCCGGATAGCCGCCAACGGGTCGTGGATGAACGGGAAGAATTTCGATGTGAGCAGCAGGAAGACGAAAATCAGGATGAACGAGAGCCAGGCGCGGACGCCGGTTCTTGCCGTGACCGCCTCGCCGTCGTTATGCAGCTCGAGGTGGTACGCCGGATCGTTCACCGGGAAATACCTGCTGTAGAGCACGATGACGCCCATCGAGCAGATGGCTCCCGCGATATCCGCAAGTTCCGGCCCCGCGATCATGGCGACTGCGAGCTGCGGCAGCAGGAAGCCGAGCGATGCCGCAAAGCACAGCGCCGTGACGCCCTTGAGCGCCTTAAAGCCGCAGCCAGCGAGAATCATCACGAGTGGCACGAAGAGCGTCAGCGGCGCGAGTTCGAGCACGGAGTAGGCCGCCACCATCGCCGGATCCATGCCCGTGATGTTCGCAAGCGTCACGATCGGGATGCCGATGGAGCCAAACGCCGTCGGGACAGAGTTTGCGACGAGGCAGACCGCTGCCGCTGTGAACGGGCTGATGCCGAAGCCGACGAGCATGCCCGCCGGGATGGCGATCGCCGTGCCAAAGCCCGCCATACCCTCGAGAAAGGCTCCGAAGCCCCATCCGATCAGCAGGATGATCACGCGCTTATCGCTGGAGACCGACGACAGCATCTTTTTGATGATGTCCATGCTTTTCGTGTGCATCGTCAGATTGTACGTGAAGATAGCGGCGATGATCACGAGCAGGATGGGCCAGCACGCGAGCGCTGCGCCCTGCAGCACTGCCTCTGCTGCGTGCACGCCCGTCATATCAAACGCGCCGAGCGCGACCGCGAGCGCGAGCACGAGCGCGAGCAGGCACGCCTTCCAGCCCGCCATATGCAGCACCGATAAGGCGACAATCAGCCACAGGATCGGCGATAGCGCAAGTAAAAATTCCAAATCAAGACTTCCTTTCCCTTGCAAAACAGCTAGAAATCGATTTACATAAGATTATTATAGCGAAAAACGGAAAGAAAAGTCAATCCAAAAGAAAACGGAATTTAACGAATAAATATCCTCGCATACAGCAGGATTTTTCCTTTTCGATAGCGAATTAGGAAGTATAAGCAGGACAGGAGGCATGGATATGAAAAAACTCGATCGTATCCTGGTTCCAGTCGATACTTCGGAATCCTCGGACCGGGCTGTTGCGCTCGCGGGCGAACTCGCCGCCGCTGCAGAGGCGGCGCTCGACATTCTGCATGTGACGTATTTTGACAGCCAGACGGACGACGAAAGGGAGAGCTGGCTGCCGGGAATCGCGACGGAGTCGATGGGCCGGAAGGCCGCGGCCGTCTTTGACCGCGTCCGCGGCTGCCTTCCCACGGGCGTCGAGGTGGAGTACCATCAGCGCGCCGGCGACCCTGCCGCCGAGATTTTATCCTATGCGGCGGAGCGGCAGAGCGGGCTTATCGTGCTCGGGACGCGCGGTGTCAGCGTGGTGGAAGGATTCCTAAAGGGCAGTGTGAGTCAGGAAGTCCTTGAAGGTGCGGCATGCTCCGTGCTTATCGTCAAGTGATGTTTATCAAGGGGGTTTTACTATGGTGAAGAATATCCTTGTACCAGTAGATGGTTCCGAAGGCTCGGATCGCGCGGTAGCGGAGGCCATTGACCTCGCGGAAGCCATCGGCGCGAAGCTGAATTTCCTCTATGTCGCGAACATCAACCAGCTCGCGATCAACGCGTGCCTCTCGGATGCAATCCTCGAGGCTGTCACGAAGGCGGGCAACGTCATCCTCGACCGTGCGATGGAGATGGTTCCGTCCGGCATCGAGAAAGAGGCGTTTTCTGAGACTGGCTCGCCGGCCGTCGTCATCCTCGACTTTGCGACGAGCAACAACATGGATCTCATCGTCATGGGAAGCCGTGGTCTCGGCGTTGTCAAGGGCGTTCTGCTCGGCAGTGTCAGCCAGTACATCGTCGAACAGTCCAAATGCCCGGTTCTCGTGGTAAAGTAAAAAAAATATCCCCCTTTCGGGGGGAATGCGCCAGTTTTTTCCGCGCTGCTCTCGGGGCGTCGTCTCCAAAAGCAGGAAGGAGGGGGCGCGTTGCAATGGCCGTTCGTTACTGTCCGGCCGTTGCAGCGCGCCCCCTCTATTTAGTCCGTATAGAGCAAAACGACGCGCCCTGCCTTCCGCGTCGCGTTCATATCGATCACGCGCTGGTTGGAGGAACCGCGAAACTTCAGCGTGAGGTCGCGTTTCTCCAGCTGGAAATCGCCGTCGACGAGGACGTCGATCTCGCGGAGCAGGTTCTCGATATCCGCATCGTCGCGCGCGTGGAGCTGCTCGAGGGTATAACCCGAGTAGCTCCATACGTCCATGCCGCGCCGGTGCGCTTCGCGCGCGAGCGCGAGCAGGGGCCGCGGCTGCAGGAACGGCTCGCCGCCGCTGAACGTGATGCCGGCGAGCAGGGGATTGGCGTCGAGGCGTTTTGCGATCTCCGCCGTCGTCATGCTGTGTCCGCCGGACGGATCGAGCGCCTCGGGGTTCTGGCAGCCCGCACAATGCCGCGGGCACCCCTGCACGAACAGCGTCAGCCGGATGCCGTCCCCGTCCACAATCGAATCATCCACAATGCCAGCAACCCGCACCTTCACCGTGCATTACCTCCCAAATCTGTCCGAAAATAGAAAAGCCTCCCCGGGAAGGGGAGGGGAACCACAGGTTTATCGCTCAGCTGAGGCTGTGCTTGACGCGGTCGTGCTCCTCGGCGCGCTTGGCATCGTTCCAGCGGTCGATCGTGCCGACGAGGTAACCCGTGATCCGGCGGATCCGCTCGAATTTCGGCTCTGCGAGCGCGTAATCAATCCGAATCTCCCCGTTTTTTGCGAGGGAAAGATGCAGGCTCGTTACCTTGTCCTGTGTGTGATCCTCCACATAGCGCACATAGCTCTCGGCCTCGTGCTCCGTCATATCGGGGATGCCATCTACCGTTACCGTAATATCATCAATCTGCATGCCTGTCACCTGTTCCTTTATCTCCTGAAATCCAGTCGCTTCTTCGGGCGACAGACTGATTATACAATATCTTGTGGTCTTGCGTCAATACTACCACAAGATATTGTGGGTAAGAAATGTTTTAGAAAAAATCGCGCTTCCATATTCTGCGCGCTTTCTCAGCGCTTTTCGCCGCCCTGCACGGCGCATTCTGCGTCACCGCGTACGACCGTGCGCACCGGGTACGGGATCTCAATGCCTTCCTCGCGGTAACGTTTCGTCAGCGCTTTGATGAATTCATGCTTGATCAGGAATTGGTGGTCGAACTGGCTGGAATGCAGCGTGACGTTGAAGTCGATGCTCGACTCCCCGAACGTATGGAACCGGACGGCAGGCGGGATGTCGACGGCCTCGTCGACCTTCTGCATGACCTGGCTCGCGACCTCGATCGTCACGCGCTCGACCTGGTCGAGGTCGCTGTCATAGGCGACGCCGACCGGCACGGTGATCACGATATCCTTGCGCGGCATGCTGTAGTTCGAGATCGTCGCTGATGCGATTTTCTGGTTTGGAATCACGACCACGTTCCCTTCGCCTGCCGGTACAATCGTCGTGAACCGCCACGTGATATCCGTGACGCGGCCCGTCTCGCCTGTCGAGAGGCGGATATAATCGCCGATGCGCAGCTGTTTGGAGAGAATCAGGTGCAGCCCCGAGAAGATGTTCGCGAGCGTCTCCTGCAGCGACAGCGCGACCGCCATGCCGCCGACGCCCATGGCGGTCAGGATCGGCGCGATCGAGATGCCGCAGTACTGCAGGATCACGAGGATGCCCATCGCGTAGATCACGACGTTCAGGATGGTGTCGAGCAGCGTCGTTTTTGGCAGGCGCTGGTCGGAGCTCTCCATCTTCATCTGCACCATGGCGTGCAGGGTTCGCGCGAAGATCCGCGTGATCGTCAGTACGATCACCGAGAACAGGACGTACGAGAAGATTTTGACGAGCGAGGCGGGGATATCGACCGTATTGACGATCCAGTACAGCCCGACGATCAGGCAGAATGAGACCGGCGTTCCCTTTACCGCGTGAAAAAGCAGCACCTGCCACGAGCTCGCGTCCCCGCCCATCGTGCGGCGGATCTGCCGGTTCACGAGCTTATTGAGAGACAGACCCAGCGCGAGCGCACAGGCGAGGATGCAGAGCGGCAGCAGCACGAGGTCGAGTACGCCGTGCGCGTCAAGAGATAGGAGATGCGAAAACAAGCCAAATCCCCCTTTTCAGAAAATGCTTGTATTTACCATTTTCGTTTATTATACTATAGATAGCAAAATGGGGAAAGAACGGGGGAACGAATTTATGCCAAAAGAAATCCTGCACCGTGGGAAGAGGCTGCTCCTGCGCCGCGCCGTGGAGAGCGACCTCGACTTCATCCTGCGGCTCGAATACGACCCGGAGAACGTCTCGTTTATCGTGCCGTTTGACCGCACGTTCCACGAGCCCATCCTGCGCGGGGAGGTCAGGGGCACGATGGACATCATCGTCGAGGAATGCGCGACCGGCGAGCCTGTCGGCTACGTGCTCGCAAACGGTCTTCAGTCCGTCGCCAAGGAAATCGAGTGGACGCATATCATCGTCGCGAAGAAGGGCCTCGGCTACGGGCATGAAACACTGAAGCTCCTAAAGGCGTGGGCTTTTGAGGACCTGCAGTTCCACCGTGCGTGGCTCGACTGCAAGCCCTACAACCGCCGTGCGCTGCATCTCTACGAGAGCGAAGGCATGGTTCTCGAGGGACGTTTCCGCGAGACCATCGTGACGAACGGTGTTTACGAGGACCTCGTCGTGCTCGCTTTGCTTGCGCGCGAATACGAGGCGATGAAACAGGCGGGCATTGAGCTCGAGAGCCCGCAACAAAAAGCGTAAAAGACGAAAACTAGTTCAAAGAAGGGGAAGAAGATATATGCATATCATGGTAACCGGCGGGGCCGGTTTTATCGGTTCTAACTTCATTTACTACGAGCATCAGCACCATCCGGAGGATCGGATTATCTGCCTCGACAAGCTCACCTACGCGGGCAACCTCGAGACGCTTGCGCCGCTCATGGACAAGCCGAACTTCCGGTTCATCAAGGCCGACATTGCGGACCGCAAGAAGGTCTACGATATCTTTGCGAAAGAAAAGCCGGACATCGTCGTGAACTTCGCGGCGGAATCCCACGTCGACCGCTCGATCGAGAACCCGGAGATTTTCCTGCAGACCAACGTCATCGGTACGAGCGTTCTGCTCGACGCCTGCCGTAAATACGGCATTGACCGCTACCATCAGGTTTCGACCGACGAAGTCTACGGCGACCTGCCGCTTGATCGGCCCGACCTGTTCTTCACCGAGAAGACGAACCTGCACACCTCGTCGCCGTACTCCGCTTCGAAAGCATCGGCTGACCTGCTCGTCATGGCCTATCACCGGACCTACAAGATCCCGACGACCATCTCGCGCTGCTCGAACAACTACGGCCCGTATCATTTCCCGGAGAAGCTCATCCCGCTCATGATCATCAACGCGCTCAACGACAAGATGCTTCCCGTTTACGGTGACGGCAAGAACGTCCGCGACTGGCTCTACGTTGAGGACCATTGCGCGGCGATCGATCTCATCCTTCGCAAGGGCAAAGCCGGCGAGATCTACAACGTCGGTGGCCATAACGAGCGCGCCAACATCGACGTCGTCAAGACCATCTTGAAGCAGCTCGGCAAGCCTGAGAGCCTGATTGAACACGTCACCGACCGCAAGGGGCATGATCGCCGTTACGCCATTGATCCGACGAAGATTCATGACGAGCTCGGCTGGGAGCCAAAGACCCAGTTCGAGGATGGAATTAAGAAAACGGTTCAGTGGTACCTCGACAACCGTGACTGGTGGGAAAACATCATCTCGGGAGACTATCAGAGCTACTACGAGCGCATGTACGGCAAAAAAGAAGTCCTCGAATACGCGAAAATCTAAAGTTCTCCGGACAGGAAGGGCGGAAAGGCCGGTGCGTTTTCATGTATGATTATCTGATGGTTGGCAGCGGCCTTTTCGGCGCGGTCTTTGCGCATGAGGCGAAGAAGGCGGGCCGGTCGGTGCTGGTGCTGGAGCGCCGGGATCATGTGGGCGGCAATGTCTACTGTGAGGAAAAGGATGGCATCCACATCCACAAGTACGGCGCGCACATCTTCCACACGAGTTATGAAGACGTCTGGGCGTATGTCAATCAGTTCGTCGCGTTCAACAACTTCATCAATTCGCCGGTCGCGAATTATCAGGGCCATCTCTACAACCTGCCGTTCAACATGAACACGTTCCGCGAGCTCTGGGACATCGTGACGCCAGCGCAGGCGAAGGCCATCATCGCGGAGCAGCGCAAGGCCATCAAGGGCGAGCCGCAGAACCTCGAGGAACAGGCCATCTCGCTCGTCGGCACGGACATCTACACGAAGCTCATCAAGGGCTACACGGAGAAGCAGTGGGGCCGCAGCTGCACGGAGCTGCCCGCCTTCATCATCAAGCGCCTGCCGGTGCGCTATACGTTCGACAACAATTACTTCAATGACCGCTATCAGGGCATCCCGGTCGGCGGCTATAACAAGCTGATTGAGGCTCTGCTCGACGGCATTGAGGTCCGCACTGGTGTGGATTACCTCAAGGAGCGCGCCGTTTATCAGGCAGTGGCCAGGAAGGTCGTCTACACGGGCTCGATTGACGAGTATTTCGATTACAAGCTCGGCCAGCTCGAGTACCGTGGCCTGCGCTTTGAGACGGAGCGTCTGGAGGAGGAAAACCATCAGGGGGTCGCTGTCGTCAATTATACGGAGCGTGAGATTCCCTACACGCGCATCATCGAGCACAAGCACTTTGAGTTCGGCACGCAGCCTGTCACCTACATCACACGCGAGTACCCGGCGGATTGGCATCCTGGCGAGGAGGCTTATTACCCGGTCAACAACGATCGGAATCAGAAGCTCTACCAACAGTATGCCACCCTGGTAGAGCAAGAGAAGAATGTCATTTTCGGCGGACGCTTGGCGGAGTATAAGTATTATGATATGGATGATGTGATCAAGAGCGCGCTGGAGCGGGTTCAAGAAGAACTACGCTGAACAACTTTTGATAAGGGAGATGTATAAAATGCCAAAAGTTACGATCATTATGCCGGTATACAATAAGATGCCGTATGTTCAAGATGCATTAGGTTCTTTGAGAAAACAGACGTTGGAAGATATTGAGATTTTAGTCGTCGATAATGCTTCGACAGATGCATCTCCCGCCTATCTTCAAAAATGTGCAGCGGAAGATCCGCGCATCTCCCTCTATACGTTGAAAAAAAATATTGGGCCGTCTGGTGCGTATCATTATGCGATTGATCGAGCGAAGGGTGACTATCTGACAATCATTGATTCAGATGATTTTGTTGATCCTGATTACGCTGAGACACTATATACCACGGCAATAAAATATCATGCAGATATTACCATGTGCAGGAATAATCTGTATTTTGATGAGAACAAGCAAGAGCAGTTAGAATACCAAGGGCCGGATGAGCTTGTTCTACATGGTGGAGAGATCGAGCAGGTAATTCCTCAGACAATTTGCTATGGGAATGGAATGGGCTTTCCGAAAGATAGGTTCTTTCCTGAAACAGGTGCAGTATGGATAAAGCTTTATCGGACGGAATTTGTTAGAGCAAATGAATTGCAGTATGATACGGATTTATGGATGTTCTGTGATTGGGAGTTCAATTTGAAGGCTTTTAGTAAGGCAAAGACGTTTGCCTTTGTCAATCGAACGATGTATCATTACAGGCAGCTTGAGACGAGTGTAATTCATGATCCTAAGTACAATCCCAACAAACTGCCACAAATGATGAATGCAATCAATGCAGTTTGTAAGGATTGTGACGCAATTCTCAAGACCAAACCGGTGCCTAGGCTTGCTCTTGTAAAAAAGGATTTTATCCGTACTTGCCTTGGAATTGTCTACTCGCACTATGATAGGCATTTAGGCGGCGCTGTCTCGAATGAGGACATGAAAGATGCATTGGATACGATACAGGAAAATGCTAATGTCAAAGGCTACTATGCCGACACACCTCTTTCGGATGTGCATGGCATGAAACGGAAGCTTGATTTCGTGATTCATAAAAACAAATATGTCAGGTTGATTTCGTTAAAAAAGGCATTGAAACATGCAATCGGGAAGTAAAGCGCACTCTCTCAAATACAATGCGATAATTAATATCCTCAGTAAGGTGATGTCCATCATCTTTCCTGTGATTACGATTCCCTATGTTACGCGAACATTGGATGTCGGCAATTACGGGATGGTTTCTCTATCGCAGAATATCATTGGCTTTTTTGCCTTATTTGCAGGTCTGGGCATCTCTACATATGCAACGAGAACTGGAGCGGCAATACGCGATGATCCGGGAAAATTAAAGCAGTTTGCCTGTGAGGTTTTTTCCATCAATGTCCTATCCACGCTGAGCTCGCTCTTAGGGTTGGCAGCTTGCGTATTTATATTCCCTGAGCTGCATCCGCTGCTGTCTCTTTTGACGGTGATGAGTATGGGGATTATGATGGGGACCATTGGCTGCGACTGGGTGAATAATATTTATGAGGATTTTACATCGCTGACAGTTCGCACCTTTTTTGTGCAGATTATTTCATTAGCGCTGTTGTTTTTATTGGTGAAAAACGCAGATGATCAGTTGATATATGCATCAATCGGTGTCTTTGCGTCTGGATTTGCATCGTTGATCAATGCGGTCTATATCCGCCGTTATGTCAAAATATCATTTGTTCGGTGTTCCTGGAGCCTTATCAAACATCATGTAAAGCCGATCCTGATTTTCTTTTTTACACAAGTTGCTTGCATGATATATGTCAGTTCTGATGCGGTGATGCTCGGCTTTATGCAGAATAATGAGGAAGTGGCATTCTACAATATCGCAACAAAAGTATATACGATTGTGAATACGATGATCTATGCTGTCATCATGGTACTGCTGCCGCGGCTCTCGAATACCATACACGTAAAGAAGGATTTGCTCCAAAACTGTGATAAAATCGATCAGATATTCAATGTCATGTTACTGCTGACCGTGCCTTGCATGGCGTTGGTTTTCTCCCTTAGTGATTCTATCGTTTTATTTTTAGGTGGTATCACCTATGGGGAATCTGTTGTTCCTTTGAAATTACTTAGCTTTGCGAGTTTGTTTTCCGTCTTTGCGGGACTATATTCGGCGTGTATTTTATTGCCTGTAGGAGCAGAGAGAATCAGCTTTTATTGCACTGTGCTGGCTGCTGTTGTCAATCTTGTCGCGAATGTCATTTTTATACCGATAGGAGGAGCAACTGCAGCAGCAGCTACTACTGTTTTAGCTGAAGCCGTTGGCTTCCTGGGGTATTGGCTCTATTGCCGGCGGTTGCTTCATATTCGTATTTCACGGAATGTGCTTGCTGTTGTAGTCATGGGCTATATTCTGACTGAGATGGTTTGCAGATCCTTGCATATTCTTATGAAACAACCATTTTTCCATTGCATTGTCTCAGGTATAGCAGTTTTGTTTGTTTACTCACTGGTGCTGTATTTAGGTGATAGGAAAGATTTCTTTTACTTATATGGTGGAGGAATCAGTAAGATAACAGCCAAAATGCCTTTTAATAAAAAAGAGACTAGGTGAGGGGGAGTTCATATGAAGGTCGTATTACTAGCCGGTGGCTATGGAACTCGCATCAGCGAGGAGTCGCAGTTTCGGCCGAAGCCGATGATCGAGATCGGTGGGAAGCCGATTCTTTGGCATATCATGAAGGAATATCTGCATTATGGGTTTGATGAGTTTATCATCTGCGCCGGTTACAAGCAGGAGTATATCAAGAATTATTTTGCCCATTATTTCCTGCAGGCAAGCGATATTTCTTTTGATTTCCGCGTCGAGAGGGAAAAGGATCATCGTGAGATCCATACGAGCTCGTTCGAGCCGTGGAAGGTGACCGTTGTGGATACGGGACTGGATACGATGACGGGCGGACGGATCAAGAGGATCCAGCCCTATGTCGGTGATGAGCCCTTCCTTCTGACTTATGGCGATGGGGTCTGTGATGTGGATATCCGGCGGACGGTGGAGTTCCATCGGTCGCATGGCAAGCTGGTCACGATGACGGCGGTCAAGCCGGAGGGGCGTTTTGGCATTCTGGATCTGGATGGGGACCGGATCGCCTCGTTCCGTGAGAAGAGCAAGGATGATGTGGGCTATATCAATGGCGGCTATATGGTCGTGGAGCCTGCGATTTTTGACTATATCGATGGGGATGACACGACGCTTGAGCGGAAGCCGCTGGAGACGATTGCGGATGAGGGTCAGTTGATGGCGTTCAAGCATAACGGGTTCTGGCAGTGCATGGATACGATGCGCGACCGCGAGAAGTTGGAGCGTCTGTGGGCGTCTGGCGAGGCGCCTTGGAAGGTATGGGATAAATGATGAGAGATGTGTCGTTCTACAAGAACAAGCGGGTGTTCCTGACGGGGCATACGGGGTTCAAGGGGAGCTGGCTGGCGAAAATCCTGGTCGATGCGGGGGCGGAGGTCACGGGCTATAGCTTGGCGGCACCGACGAAGCCGGCACTGTTTGCGCTCTCTGGCATCGAGCGAGAGATGCATTCGGTGATTGGCGATGTGCGCGATGCTGAGCATCTGTCGCATGTGTTCCATGCGGCGAGGCCGGAGGTTGTCCTGCACCTGGCGGCGCAGCCGATCGTGCGCGAGAGCTATCGCGATCCACGCGGGACGTATGAGACGAATGTGATGGGGACGGTCAATCTCCTGGAGTGCGTCCGTCAGAGTGATACGGTGGTGTCGTTCCTCAATGTTACGACGGACAAGGTATACGAGAACAAAGAGTGGTGCTGGGGGTATCGTGAGAGTGAGCCGCTTGATGGCTATGATCCGTACTCCAACAGCAAGAGTTGTTCGGAGCTCGTGACGCATAGTTATGCAAAGAGTTTCCTGGCGGAGCAGGGGGTAGCTGTCTCGACAGCCCGCGCTGGCAATGTCATCGGCGGCGGTGATTTCGCGCAGGATCGCATTGTGCCGGACTGTATCCGCGCGGCGATCGCTGGCGAGATGATCGAGGTACGCAATCCGAATTCGACGCGGCCGTATCAGCATGTGCTGGAGCCGCTCTATGCGTATCTCATGATTGCGGCGCGGCAGGCAGCGGAGCCTACGCTTGCCGGCTGGTACAATGTCGGACCGGACGAGTGCGATTGCCTCACGACGGGAGATCTCGTCGATCTCTTTTGCAAGGCATGGGGAGACGGACTCACGTGGGAGACGCATATGGCCAATGGGCCGCACGAGGCGAATTTCCTGAAGCTGGATTGTTCGAAGATCAAGCGTGTGTTCCAGTGGCAGCCGACGTGGCACATCGGCGAGGCCATCGAGAAGACGGTCGCCTGGGCCAAGGCATGGCAGGCGGAGGAGGATATCGCCGCGGTGATGGAGGCGCAGATCAGGGAGTTCACGGATCATATGAATCAGAGGGGAGAATGAAGATGACGGAACAGGAAATGCATGCTAAGATTTTGGAACTGGTCAAAGAATACTGTGATACATATCATAAAGAGAAACCGTATCACGAGGGCGATCGTATTCCCTATGCCTCCCGGGTCTATGACCATGAGGAAATGTGCAATCTCGTGGACAGTGCTTTGGAGTTCTGGCTGACGTCTGGACGCTATGTGAAGCAGTTTGAGACGGACATGGCCAAGTATCTCAGCGTGAAATATGTTTCGGTGGTCAACTCTGGCTCTTCGGCCAATCTGCTGGCGTTCATGACGTTGACGTCGCCGCTGCTTGGTGAGCGTCGCATCCGCCGCGGCGATGAGGTCATCACGGTGGCGGCTGGTTTCCCGACGACGGTCTCACCGATTGTCAACTATGGTGCCGTGCCTGTCTTCGTCGATGTCACGATTCCGCAGTACAATATCGATGTGACGAAACTCGAGGCGGCGCTCTCGGACAGGACGAAGGCCGTCATGATTGCGCATACGCTCGGCAATCCGTTCGACCTCAAGGCAGTCAAAGATTTCTGCGACAAGCTCAATCTTTGGCTTGTCGAGGATAACTGCGATGCACTCGGCTCTCTCTACACGCTTGATGGTGAGGAGAAATTCACGGGCAGTGTCGGCGATCTCGGCACGTCCAGCTTCTACCCGCCGCACCATATGACGATGGGGCAGGGCGGCGCTGTCTACACGAGCAATCCGCTGCTCAATAAGATCGCGCGCTCGATGCGTGACTGGGGGCGTGACTGCGTCTGTGCCTCTGGCGAGGATAACCACTGCGGTCATCGCTTCGATGGTCAGTACGGCGAGTTGCCGAAAGGCTACGACCACAAATACGTCTATTCACACTTTGGCTTGAATCTGAACATCACAGACATGCAGGCTGCCGTCGGCTGTGCCCAGCTCAAGAAATTCCCGAGCTTCGTCGAGCGCCGCCGCCACAATTTCGATTACCTGAAGAACGGCTTGAAGGACATCGAGGATAAGCTCATCCTGCCAGAGCCGTGCGCAGGCAGCAAACCGAGCTGGTTCGGGTTCCTCATGACTTGCCGTGAAGGTATTGACCGTAAAAAGGTTGTGCCGTACATCGAGAGCAAGGGTGTCCAAACACGCATGCTCTTTGCAGGTAATCTGATCAAGCATCCGTGTTTCAATGAGATGCGAGAAAAGGGCGAGGGCTACCGTGTCGTCGGTAGCCTCGAGAATACTGACCGCATCATGAACGATACTTTCTGGATCGGTGTCTATCCGGGGATGACGGATGAGAAGCTGGACTATATGATTCAAGTGATTCATGAGGCAGTTGAGCGGGGCTAAGGTGTGTAACAAATGAGGAAAACGGTTTTAGTGACGGGGGCGACAGGGTTTCTTGGCAGTCACATTGTCAAGGGGTTGTTGCAAGAGGGGCATCGAGTAATTATCCTGAAGCGAAGCTTTTCTAATACGTGTCGCTTGCAGAATGTGATGTCAGATTTGACAAGTTATGATTTGGACAGGATGCCGGATCTGACAGAGCCGTTTCGACATGGGCATATTGATGCCATCATCCATACCGCTACTTGCTATGGACGCAAGCATGAGTCGGTTCAACAGATTGTTGAAACGAATGAGCTTTTTCCATTAAAGTTAATGGAAAAAGCTACATTCTTCAATACGGATACAATTGCATCGCGTTATTTGAATTGGTACGCTTTATCGAAAAAGCAATTTTTAGAGTGGGGAAAGCAATTTTCTTTGCTGGGGAAAATACAGTTTGTCAATTTTCGTCTCGAGCATATGTATGGAGAAAATGATGATAATTCGAAATTCGTTACCTATATTTTGGAACAATTTCAGAAGGGTGCTGCAGAGCTGAAGTTGACCAAAGGTGAACAAAAACGTGATTTTATTTATGTTGGGGACGTTGTATCGGCATATTTGATGGTATTGAATGGGATTGAGCAGCGAAAAGATGCCTATCAAGAATATGATGTCGGTTCTGGCAGGAGTGTTTCGATTCGAGAGTTTGTCGAATTGGCCGCCAAGGTGAGCGATGCCAAGACGCAACTGAAATTTGGCGCTTTGCCCTATCGTACGAATGAGATTATGGAATCACATGCAGATATTGCAGCGTTAGCATCTTTAGGATGGAAGCCCAAAACGGACTTAGCGGTTGGCCTGGAAAAGATGGTAAAGGTGCTCCATAATGAACCTTGAGTGCTTATGTGATAGGCGGGTTACAGCATTCATCATCATCGGAGTGTGAGTATTTTGAGACAAGGAGCAAGAATCGCCGTGATCGGCGCGGGATTTTCTGGGATTGGTGCTGGCTATGCGGCAAGTGTCTCCCGGGGTGGGACATGTACTGTATTTGAGAAGGATGCCACGTTTGGCGGTCTGTGCGGCGGCTTTTCGGTAGGCGGGTTTCATTTTGACAAGGCGGTGCATCTT
>JALFBM010000048.1 GCA_022773425.1 Selenomonadaceae bacterium | reverse complement strand
AGAACTGCGAGATCGGTCCGAACGTCCGCTTACAGAACGTTACCGTCGGCAACGGCGTCAAGGGGCAGTTCCTTTACGCGCACGATGCGGTTGTCGATGACGAGGCGAGCCTCGGACAGTTCGTCCACCTCCGCCCGAACGCGCATATCGGCGAGCGGGTCAAGATCGACAACTTCATCGAGGTCAAAAACGCGAACATCGGCAAGGGCTCGAAGCTCCCGCACCTCTCCTACATCGGCGACTGCGATATGGGCGAGGACGTCAACATGGGCTGCGGCTCCATCACCGTCAACTACGATGGCAAGAAAAAGTACCGCACGAAGATCGGCAACCACGCGTTCATTGGCTGCAATTCGAACCTCGTCGCGCCGGTGACGGTTGCGGACAACGCGTTCGTCGCGGCGGGATCGACCGTCACGAAGGACGTGCCGGCCGATGCGCTCGCGATCGCGCGGGAGCGCCAGACGAATATCGAGGGATGGGTAGACAAGCGCAAGAAGGCCGGAAAATTATGATTTTTCCACAAAATGCCTGAAGATAGAAGATTTTTCCGCGGAACCGTGTTATACTATGCTTAGGCTTTTGTTATGCAGAGGAGCCTGAGGAAAAGAAAACCAGTAGCAAGACATTTTTGGAGGAGTTTGAGTAATGGCTTTAGACACAGCGAACTTATGCATCCTGACGGGCAACGCAAATCCGGAACTCGCAAAGAAGATTGCAGACCACATCGGCGTCAACCTCTGTGATGCGTATGTCGGCCATTTCAACAATGGTGAGACGCAGGTCATGATCTCCGAGAGTATCCGCGGCAAAGATATTTTCATCATTCAGCCGACGTCCTACCCGGTCAACGACAACCTGATGGAACTGCTCATCATGGCGGATGCCTGCAAGCGCGCGTCCGCGCACAGCATCACGGCGGTCGTTCCGTACTACGCCTACGCGCGCCAGGATCGCAAGACGCGCGGCCGCGAGCCGATTTCCGCGAAGCTCGTCGCGAACCTCATGGTCACGGCCGGCGTCACGCGCGTTGTGACCGTTGACCTGCACGCCGGTCAGATCCAGGGATTCTTCGATATCCCGGTCGACCATCTCGCCGCAGCTCCGACCATCGCGAACTATTTCCGCGCGCAGAAGCTCGACGATATCGTCGTTGTCTCGCCGGACCTCGGCGGCGTCACGCGTGCCCGCGTGCTCGCTGACCATCTGCAGGCGCCGATTGCGATCATCGAGAAGCGTCGCCCGCGCCCGGGCTGCGCAGAGGTCATGAACCTCATCGGCGACGTCAAGGACAAGACCGCGGTCATCATCGACGATATCGTCGATACGGCTGGCTCGCTCTGCGAGGGCGCGAAGGCTCTCGAGGCGCGCGGGGCAAAGCGCATCTTCGCTTCGTGCTCGCACGCCATCCTTTCTGATCCAGCGGTTCAGCGCATCAACGAGTCCCCAATCGAGAAACTCGTCATCACCGATACGATCCCGCTGCCGCCGGAAAAGGCCAGCGACAAGATCGTCGTGCTCTCTCTCGCGGAGGCCCTCGGCGATGTCATCATGCGCATCCAGAGCCATCGCTCGGTATCGCAGCTCTTCCGCTGATTGTACGACAATTTAGAGAGAACCCAGCACCAGCCTGTTTCATGCCGTATTCATGGGACAGGCTGGTTTTCTGCCAAAAAGGAAAGACGAGAAGAAAGGGACGGATGTATGTTGCAGAAGAAATGGAAGATCCTGGAGCCAGTGGATGGATTGGCGCAGCGTGCCGAGGAGCTTGGCACGTCGGCGTTCCTCGCCAGCCTGCTCTGCCACCGCGGCATCCGGACGCGGGAGCAGGCGGACCTTTTCCTGCATCCGGAGAAGCTGGCATGGCACGACCCCTTTCTGCTGGCTGACATGGATGCAGCCGTGGCGCGCATCCGGCAGGCGATCGAACGCGGCGAGCACATCGTGATCTATGGGGACTACGATGTGGACGGCATCACGTCGACGACGCTGATGCTGCGGAACCTGCGCGCGCTCGGGGCAGACGTCTCGTACTATTTGCCGGAGCGCAGCGAGGGCTATGGCTTTAATGAAAAGGCCCTGCAAAGGCTTGCGACGTCGTACGACCTGCTCCTTTCCGTGGACTGTGGCATCATGTCCTGTGACCTCGTGGAGGCGTACAAGGACCAGATGGATTTCGTGCTGACGGATCACCACCTGCCGGGTGCAGCGCTGCCGCCCGCGCTTGCCGTCGTGAATCCGCACCGCGAAGATGACCGATACCCGTGCAAGGATCTGTGCGGCTGCGGCGTGGCGTTCAAGCTCTGCCAGGCCCTGTGGCAGAACCTGGAGGGGATCGAAGGCGCGTCGAGCGACCTCGAGCTCGTGGCGCTCGCCACGGTGGCGGACGTCGTGCCGCTGCAGGACGAAAACCGGAAAATCGTGAAGCTCGGTCTCGCGCAGATGATGGAGACGGAGATTCCAGGCATCCGCGCGCTGATAAAGGTTAGCGGACTTTCTGACAAGGCCCTTACGAGCGAGAGCATAGGCTTTGGCCTTGCGCCGCGGCTCAATGCGGCGGGCCGTATGGCCTCGCCGAAGCTCGGCGTGGAACTGCTCATGGCGAAGTCGATGGAGGAGGCGGAGCCGCTCGCTGAGCAGCTCAACGCGCTCAACGCGGAGCGAAAATCCATCGAGTCGCAGATCTTTGACGAGGCGGAGGAAAGGCTTGCGGCGCAGACTGCACCCGGCGAGCGCGTCGAGGATCTGCCGGCCCTGGTCGTTGCGGGCAAGGGCTGGAATCCTGGCGTCATCGGCATCGTCGGCTCGCGCCTCGTCGAGAAATACTACCGGCCGGCGATCGTCTGCTCGATACAGGAAAATGGCGTGGCAAAGGGCTCGTGCCGCAGCATCGAGGGGCTCTCGATGTACGAGGCGCTTTCTGCGTGCCAGGGCGAGCTCGTGCAGTTCGGCGGCCATGCGCAGGCGGCCGGCCTCAGCGTCGAGGCATCGAAGATCCCGGCTTTCCGCGAGGCGTTCTGCTCGTACGCGCGGCAGCATCTTTCGGACGAGGACTACATCCCCATTATCTCCGTGGAGGCGGAATGGCCGCCCGAGCGTTTGACCGAGGAACAGGTCGAGGACATCGCCAGGCTCGAGCCGTACGGCATGGGCAATCCGCGGCCGGTCTTTGGCGTGCGCAACGCGCGCGGCTGGGGGGCGCGCGCGATCGGCAGGGACAGTGCGCATCTGCGCTTCAACGTCGGTGCGAAGGACCGCCCGGTCGCCGCGCTTTACTGGCGGCACGGGGATCTTGCGGGGACGGTGGAGCGCGAGGCCCTCGACCTGCTCTACGAGCCGCAGATCCACGAGTGGAACGGACAAAAAAGCATTCAGATTGTCCTTGACGATATGGCGCCCGCGCGCGCGGAGCGCGTGCATCCGACGCGCGAAATTCTGGCGAATGTCTACCGGATCCTGGCCTCTGTCTGTAGCGAAAAGAAAGAAATCCTGCTGAGCAGCATGGAATTGACGGAACGATACAATCAGCGGTATAATCAACTATCCCTATTTACGATGCAGGAGAGCCTGCGCATTTTTGAGGAGCTCGGCTTTCTCGAGACGGAGCCGGGCGCGGGCCGCAGAATGGTCCCGCCAGCGCAGAAAATGGATCTGATGGCCTCGCCGACGTATCGGGCGTCCCATCAGGCGGAGGAGTGAGCGTTTATGCACAACGGCAAGGATGTTGTGACCATCGAAGATATCATTGAGGCGGTCAGGCGGTATTCGCCAAAGGCGAACATCGCGCTGATTCAGAAGGCGTACGATGTGGCGGCCGAGGCACATAAAGACCAGAAGCGCGTCTCCGGGGAAACGTATATCATTCACCCGCTGCACGTCGCGGAAATCCTGACCGAGCTGCATCTCGACGACGCGACGATCGCGGCGTCGCTGCTGCACGATGTCGTCGAGGATACCTCGTATACCATCGAGGAGATGCGCGAGATGTTCGGCGAAGAGGTCGCCATGCTCATCGACGGTGTGACAAAGCTCGGCAAGATCCCGTATAAGTCCAAAGAGGAAACCCAGCTCGAGACGTACCGCAAGATGTTCCTCGCGATGGCGAAGGATATCCGCGTCATCATGATCAAGCTCGCTGACCGCCTGCACAATATGCGTACGCTCAAGTACATGCGGCCGGACAAGCAGAAGCGCATCGCGCGCGAGACCATCGAGGTCTACGCACCGCTCGCGAACCGGCTCGGCATCTCGAGCATCAAATGGGAGCTCGAGGACCTGTGCCTGCGCTATCTCGAGCCGGAGGCCTATTACGACCTCGTCGAGAACGTCAAGCAGAAGCGCAAGGAGCGGCAGGCTTTCATCGATGAGGCCATCGAGCAGATCAAGGCGAAGCTCAAGGAGTCGGGCATCCAGGCGGATATCAGCGGCCGCGCGAAGCATTTTTACAGCATCTACAAGAAAATGAAGCGCGGCAAAAAAGATATCAGCGAGATCTACGACCTGTCCGCCGTGCGCGTTCTCGTGGAAACGGTGCGTGACTGCTACGCGGTGCTCGGCATCATCCACGCCATGTGGAAGCCAATCCCGGGGCGGTTCAAAGACTATATCGCGATGCCGAAATCCAATGGCTATCAGTCCCTGCACACGACGGTCATGACGCGCGGCTATCCGCTCGAGATTCAGATCCGCACGTATGCGATGCATCAGGTTTCGGAATTCGGTATCGCCGCGCATTGGAAGTACAAGGAGGCGGGCAAGAGCGTCGGCGCCTCCAACAAGCTCGACGAAAAGATGAACTGGCTCCGCCAGATGGTATCGCTGCAAAAGGAGTTCAAGGACCCGAAGGAATTTTTCGAGGCCATGAAGGTCGATATTTTCTCCGACGAGGTCTTTGTGTTCACGCCGAACGGCGATGTGCTGAACCTGCCGAAGGGATCGAATCCGATCGACTTCGCCTATCGGATCCACACCGAGGTCGGGCACCACTGCGTCGGGGCGAAGGTCAACGGCAAGATGGTGCCGCTCGAGTACAAGTTGAAGAACGGCGATATCGTCTCGATCATCACGAATAAATCGAACAACGGCCCGAGCCGCGACTGGCTCAACATCGTCGCGTCCTCGGAGACGCGCAGCAAGATCCGCTCGTGGTTCAAAAAGGAAAAGCGCGAGGAGAACATCGAGCGCGGCATGGCGATGATCCAGGAGGAGATCCGCCATCTCGGCTATTCGCCGAAGGACTTGCTGAAGGATGAGCGCCTGCTGAAAATCGCGAACTCGCTGAACATCGGATCGGAGGACGATATGCTCGCGGCGCTCGGCTACGGCGGCATCGCCCTGCACGGCATCATCACGAAGCTGATCGAGTACCACAAAAAGGAAATGAAGGCGAATGCCTCGCCGGACGTCTCGCGGCTTCTCTCGGAAATCAAGCAGCCGTCGGCACGTACGGGCAAGGCAAACAAGGCGAGCCACGGCGTGCTCGTCGAAGGGGAGAGCGGGCTCATGGTGCGCCTGGCCAAATGTTGCAACCCGATCCCGGGTGACCCGATCGTCGGCTTCGTGACGCGTGGCCGCGGGGTTTCCGTGCACCGTGCGGACTGCCCGAACGTCTTAAAGGACACGGACCTCTCGCGCATGATCGAAGTCAGCTGGGATATTGGTCTCGATAAGGAATACACGGTCGAGATCGAGATCCTCTGCAACGACAAGAACGGCGTGCTCGCCGACCTGCTCGCCGTGCCGTCGGAGCTAAAGCTCAACATCGAGCGGATCAACGCAAAGCCGAACCGGAGCACGAAGACCTCGACGGTCGTCATGGGCATCAACGTGCACAATGCCTCGCAGGTCAGCCAGATCCTGACACGCTTCCGCCGTGTCAAAAACGTCTACAGCGTGCAGCGCGTGATGAATGCCAACCTCGGCGGCGAATAAAATGGAAAACGGCCCTTTCCCTTGCGGAAACGGAAAAACAGGGAATATGAGAATGAGAATTGAACTTTCCTGTTTTTTTTGCTATACTAGATAAGATTGATAGAAAAGGGATTCTGTGGGTATCTTCAGGGAGAGCGGCTTGGCACTTTCTTTTTGTAAAGGGGTAATTTTATGGCGGATACATTCACGATGGAAGACCTGAAGAAGAAGCTGCAGGAGCGTCAGCATAAGATGACGCCGCAGCGGCAGCTCATTCTCCAGATTTTCCTGGATCGGCCCGGCGAGCATCTGAGCGCGGAGGACGTGCACGACGTTCTGCGCGAGAAGCACATGGAGATCGGGCTCGCGACGGTCTACCGCACGCTCGACCTGCTTTCGGATCTCGGCATCCTGCAGAAAATGGAGTTTGGCGACGGATGCGCGCGCTATGAGGTCAATACGACGGATCCATCCAAGCATCATCACCATCATCTGATCTGCACGAAATGCGGCAAGGTCTATGAGTTCGACGATGACCTGCTCGAGGACCTCGAGCAGGATATCGCACAGAAGTCGGGCTTCCAGA
>JALFBM010000036.1 GCA_022773425.1 Selenomonadaceae bacterium | reverse complement strand
CGTGCAATCAGCGGCCAGTAGTTCCCGGCGAGGAACAGCGATTTTATGAGCTCCAGATAGTAGGCCGACGGGAAAATCCGGCTGATGCCCTGGATCACGAGCGGCTGCGCGTGCAGATCGAACAGGAATCCCGAAAGCATGACCGACGGCAGGAAGGTCAGCAGCAGGGATACCTGGCAGGCGAGGAACTGGTTCTTCGTCACCGCCGAGATGACGAGCCCGATGGCGAGCGCCACGACGATGTAGAGCATCGACTCGCCGAGGATCAGCACCATCGAGCCGCGCATCGGCATCGCAAACAGCACCCGCCCTGCGATCAGGCAGAGCAGCATGCCGAACACGGCGATGCAGAAATACGGCACGACCTTCGCGAGGACGATCTCGAGGATATGCACGGGCGTCACGAAAAGCGACTCGAACGTCCCGCGCTCCCACTCGCGAGCCATGACGATGGAGGTCAGGAAAACGCTGCAGAGCGTCAGCACGAGCATCAGGATGCCCGGCACGAAAAACCACGTGCTCGTGTTCGCGTCGTTGAACCAGATCCGCGTGACCGGCACGATCTGTCCGACCCGCGTGCTCGTGCCCTGGCTGCTGGCCCATTCGAGCACGGCGGCCAGCACATAGCTCTGCGCGGACATCGCCGTCGTCGCCTCGGTGCCGTTCAGGATCAGCTGCACCTCGCCGTTGCCGCTCGCGAGCTTCGAGGTGAAATCACTGGGGTAGCGCAGGATCACGCGCACCTTCCCGTGCTGCATCCATTCGGACGCCTCAGCCATCGAATTCGTGAAGACCGGCGAGAAATATTTCGACCCCTGCGTGAAGCTCGCGGCCTGCCGCGCCGTCGGCGAATGATCCTCGAGGACGACCGCCGTCGGCACGTGCTCGACATCGAGCGACATGCCATAGCCGATGATCAGGATGAGCAGGAGCGGCAGCACGGCCCCCAGCAGGATGCTGCTGCGGTCGCGCATGAGCTCAAGAAACTCCTTCTTGACGAGGGTCAGGAACCGGGAACCGGCCTGACGGGAAATTTCCGACTGCATCATGCTCCCTCCCCTCTCTGCGCGCTTTCTCGACGATCGCGATGAAGATATCGTTCATATCTGCCTCGGGCATCGCCATCTCCTCGCGGATCTTGCGCGGGCTGCCGAGCACGAGCAGCTTGCCATGATCCTGGATCATCATGCGGTCGCAGTACTCCGCCTCGTCCATGAAATGCGTCGTGATGATGATGGTTGTCCCCTTCGCCGAAAGCCTCGTGATCTGCTGCCAGAACGTGCGGCGCGCGAGCGGATCGATGCCGCTCGTCGGCTCATCGAGGAACAGGATTTTCGGGCGGTGCATCAGCGCGGCGGCCATCGACAGGCGCTGCAGATAGCCGCCGGGCAGTTCCTCTGCCGGCGTATCGAGCCGGTCCATCAGCGAGAACTCCTTCGCGACGGCCTCGATGCGCTCCGGTATCTCGAGTGGCGGGATGCCGTAGAGCCCCGCGAAAAAGCGCAGGTTCTCATAGGCGGAAAGCTTTTTATAGAGCGAGAATTTCTGCGCGACGTAGCCGATATTCGCGCGCGCCTGCGTCCTCGCTGTGCGCAGGTTCACCCCCGCGACAGAGAGCTGTCCGCTTGTCGCGGGGAGCAGGCCGCAGAGCATGCGGAACGTCGTCGTCTTGCCCGCACCGTTCGGGCCGAGCAGGCCGAACACCTCGCCCTGATGCACCTCAAACGACGTATGCGCGACAGCCGTGAAATCCCCGAACTTCTTGACGAGGTCATGTACCTCGATTAATACCGGCGCATGATCCGGTCTCTGCCGTGCAGAGGCAATAAGGGCCTCCGCGGACTCCTGCACGTTCCGGTCGGCATCCGCAGCCGATGCCTCTCCACGCTCAGGATCTGCGGCGCCATCCGCCTTTTTCTCCGCATCCGCATGCAACAGGATCATGAAGGCATCCTCGAGGCGTTCCGCGGCCGGACGCGCCTCGAGCTGATGCGCCGCCAGCAGCGGGACGCTCTGCCCAGGTTTGCGCGTGATGAAATGCACGCCATCGCCAGCAGGAACCGCGTCGATGACGGCCGGGCTGCCAAGCAGGCAGCTCTGCAGCACGCGGGTCGGCACGCCATCTGGCGGCGTCACCGTATAGCACCGGCCCGCCGCACGCCGCGTGAGCTCGTCTGGCGTCCCCTTGGCGAGGAAGCGCCCGTGATTCAGCACGTAAACCGTGCCACAGCGCGCAGCCTCCTCCATATAAGCCGTGCTGACGAGCACCGACAAGTGTTCCTCGCGCACGAGCGTGCCGAGAATCTCCCAGAGTTCACGCCTCGAGAGCGGGTCGACGCCGACCGTCGGCTCATCGAGCAAGAGGAGCTCCGGGGAACGCACGAGCGTGCAGGCAAGGCCGAGCTTCTGCTTCATGCCGCCCGAGAGTTTCCCCGCGAGCCGCTTCGTGAACGCGCTGAGGCCGGTCATCTCGAGCAGATGCGCAAAGCGCTCCGCCCGCTCTTTCTGCGGGACGCCGTGCAGATCTGCGTAGAGGTTCATATTCTCCTGGACCGAAAGGTCTTCATACAGGCCGAATTTCTGTGGCATATAGCTGAGCCGGTCCTGCACGGCCTGCGGATTCTCCCGCACGTCGAGGCCGCAGACCATGAGGCTGCCATCGTCCGGTTCCATGAGCCCGCAGATCAGGCGCATCAGCGTCGTCTTCCCCGCGCCGTCCGGCCCGATCAAGGCCGTGAGGCCACCGCGCGCCGCCTCGAAATCCACGTGGTCGAGCGCCGTGACCAGCGGTGCCTTTTCCGGCTGGAATGTTTTCAGGATTCCTTGCGCGCGGACGACGCAAGCATCCTTCTCTTCCCTATTCATAGGCAAGCCCTCAAAGCGAAATCTTTACCGTCGCCGGCATGCCGAGCCGCAGGACGTTGCCTGTGTCGTCCGTGTAGATGCGCACCTCATAGACGAGCGCCGTCCGCAGCTCATCGGTCTGCACGTTTTTCGGCGTGAACTCCGCGGTGGACGAGATATAGCCGACCTGTCCATCGAGCGGCTCGCTCTGGCTGTCGATATAGATTTTCGCGCCCTGTCCCTCATAGATTTTCCCGAGATCCGTTTCCTTGACATAGACGCGGACCCATTTCCGCCCGGTCAGAGAGAGCTTCAGCACCGGCGCCTGCGGCGAGGCCATCGCGCCCGGCTCGAGCAGGCGCGAGCGCACGACACCATCGGCCGGTGCAGTCAGCGTGTACTGTGAAAGCAGGTAGTTCTGCCGCGCGAGCTCGTCCTCGAGCGCCTGCAGGTTCGCCTCGCCGATGGCCACATCCTCGCTGCGCGCGCCGTTCACCGCTTCGCGCCATTTCTGTGCGGCCGCCTCGGCGCTCGCGGCCTTTGCCTCCGCGTTCTTCTGCGCGGTCTCGAGCTCCTGCTCGCTGATGCCGCGGATATCGTCATAGATCTGCTGCATGCGCGCATAGTCGCCCTGCGCCTGCTCGGCCGCCGCGCGGGCGCTCCGATAGGTCTGCTCGGCCTGTTCGATTTCCTCGGCGCGCGTGCCGTTGTGCAGTTTCTCGACCGTGGCCTGCTGTGCGGCGATCTGCGCCTCCGTCTTCCGGATGGCGAGCGTCAGTTCGCGCGTATCGAGATGCGCGAGCTCGTCCCCCGCCTTCACCGTATCGCCCTCATCGACGAGGATATCCGCAATGCGGTCGCTCTCGCGGAACGCCAGCGACACCTCCCGCAGATCGACATTCCCCGAGAGCGAAAGCGTCTTCGCGGCCTCCGCCTTCTGCGCCGCCTCGTAGCGCGTATACCCGAAATAACCGCCCACGGCGAGCACGAGGACGAGCAGTCCAACGACCGCCTTTTTCCATCCCTTCCGCATAGTCCCATCTCCTGTCTGAATTTCTCTTCTTTCCTATAGATTTCGACAAGAAACGGGAGAATCCTTTCTCCTTGTGCGCCCTTCGCAGGCGGAACACAAAAGAACAGGGCGTGCCTTCTGCCCTGTTCTCCCCCTATTTATATGAAATTCCCCAGATCTGCTTATGCCTTCACCACGGACGCAATCAGCGCGTCGGCCTCGCCCTGCTCGATAGCCTGATAGAGCCGCATATAGCTGACACGGCTGCCGACGTAGTTGCGGAAGGCATGAAAACGCAGATCATCCAGCGTCCCGAACGTCTTCTTCGCGTAATCCTTCAGATAGGCCACGCAGTTCTTCGCCGCGAACCCGCTGAGCACCCAGTCGTGGTCGCCGAGATGGACGAGGAAGCCCTCCGAGCCGATCGGCTCTTTCAGATGGCCATCTGCCTTGAGCAAGCCAGATTCGACTGCGTCCTTGCCCGCGAGGATGCTCGCCGCCTGCAGCCAATGCTCGACGTCGGCTGCATCCTTCTCGCTGCCCGGATGGTTATGCGCGCAGGCCTGCGCCACGACGACCTCCGCCGGCATGCCGCGATAGAGCGACTCCGCAATGCTGAAGATATGATGCGCACCCGTCCCAGCAATCGTATACTCCTTCAGCGAGCTGCCATCCTTCTGCCACTGGAACACATACGGTTTCGCGAGGTCGTGCAGGATCTCGCCGGCCACGGCCGTATCGTAGTCGCAGCTGTCAGCGAAGACGTCCTCATAGGCATGGTAGATGCCGAGCAGGATCGTGACATTCGCGGTCGTATGCGTGACGAGCCCGCCAGGATACGGGTGATGGCTGCTGTAGCCGCTGCCTGGCGCCGTCAGGAACGGCTGTGGCGTCTGCGTCGCCTTCTTTATTGGCGGCAGCAGCGTCTGCGCCGTGACTTTCGCCGGATCAACGAGCCCTTTCGCCTGCAGCTCTGCATAGACCTTGTCCACATCACCGGCTTTGTACTGGCTCAGGAAGGTCGGCGCCGGATTCTGCAATACGCCTTTGACCTTCTCCTGCAGACCGCCGTCTTTCAGGCTCGAGGCAAATGCCTGCAGCTTTTCCATGTTCGCCTGTACGAGCGGCGATTCCTTCGCAATCTGCTCCGGCTTCGTCGGGATCTTCGATACCGAGATTGCCGGACCCGACTCCTTCGCGGCGGCAAAAGCGTGCGTCGGCCGTTCCACGCCCAGAAGCGCGATGCCAGCCAGCGCACCCGCAGACCATTTCAGAAACGAACGACGGCTGATGCCTTTCTGTCCCATGAGCTCTCCTCCTGACTACCAGACTGCACGGCAGCGTAGCCTGCTCCTTCCTCAAAGCCCGGTACGTCCTGCCATGCCGTTTCCCAAAAAACTTTTCTTTCCTTCAGCATAGCAAAGAGGCGGCGCGTCATGGTTATCGCTTTGTAAAGTTTCGGTGAAAACAGGCTTTCTGAAAATGAGGGAATTCCCCCTGCGCATAGGATTTCGTACGATAGGCCATTTCTTCTTCGTATTTCGGATTGACAAAGCCTGCCTTTTTCGTTAAAATTTATTTCATAAGGAAATGAAATAATGTAACATCACAGGATCAGAAGGGATGGGTATTCATGCAGAAACATTTCTTGCGCAGACGTCTCGGCGCAATGGTCGCAGCGACGTTTTTCGCCACCGGCGCGCTCGGCATCACATGGGGCGGTTCCGTCGAAGCGGCGGAGGCGGTCGCGCATATCGGTCAGGTACAGGGCGCCTCCCACCAGTCCCCGTATACCGGCAAAGACGTGGAGATCAAGGGGACGGTCACGTTCCGCGAAGGGCCGTCGACGTTCTTCATCCAGGACGAGGGCGATGGCGACGACAAGACCTCGGACGGCATCCTCGTCTATGCGCCGGACGCATCCTGCGGCATCGGCGACATCATCAAGGTCAGCGGCGAGGTCAAGGAGTACTACGGCAAAGGCTACCGCGAGAAGAAGCAGACCGACCTCACGATCACGGAGATCGCCGCGGACAAAATCAAGGTGCTCGGCCACACCAGCACCCTGCCGAAGCCGATCGTCCTCGATAAGGATCGCATGATCCCGCGCAAAGTCATCGACAGCGATGGCATGAAGGTCTTCAACCCGGATCACGATGCCCTCGATTTCTGGGAAAGTATCGAAGGCATGCGCGTCTCCGTCGAGAACCCGAAGGTGCTCGGCCCGCAGCGCTACGGCGAGGTCTGGGTCGTTCCGGGCAATAATCCCGGCCCGTTCAACAACTCCGGCGGCCAGTCCATCACGGGCGATGACATGCATCCGGAGCACATCGACCTCGCCCTGCAGGGCGGCAACGCCAAGAGCTTCGTCACGAAATCCGGCGACTATTTCGACGGCACGGTCACGGGTGTCGTCAGCTATGGCTTCGGCGTCTACAAAGTCCTCACGATGGCAAACAAGCTCCCGCAGCTCGTCGACGGCGGCCTGAAGCCGGAGAAAGCGCAGCTCACGCCGGCACAGGACAAGCTCCTCCTCGCCTCCTACAACATCGAAAACTTCTCGGCAAACCCGAGCTTCACGCCGGACAGCAAGGTGAAACGTCTCGCGCAGTCCATCAAGAACGACCTCAAGATGCCGGACATCCTGACCGTGCTCGAGCTCCAGGATAACGACGGCAAGACCGACTCGGGAACCGCCGACGCATCGAAGAGCGCGCAGCGCCTCATCGACGCGGTCAAGGCAGAGTCCGGCGTCACCTATAACTTCGTCAACATCAATCCAGAATACAACAAGGATGGCGGCCAGCCGGGCGCGAACATCCGCGTCGCGTTCTTCTACAACCCGAACCGCGTCACGCTGAAGTCCGGCGCGCCGATGGGTACGAGCAGCAAGGCCGTCGGCTGGAAGGATGGCCATCTGACGCTGAACCCGGGCCGCATCGACCCGACGAACCCGATCTACGACTACACGCGCAAGCCGCTCGCCGCGGAGTTCGAATTCCAGGGCAAAAACGTCGTCGTTGTCGCCAATCACCTGAACTCGAAGCGCGGCGATGACCCGCTCTACGGCCAGCATCAGCCGGTCCGCCTGCGTTCCGAGGAAAGACGCCTGCAGCTCGCCGAAAACATAAAGGCTTTCGTTGAGGAAGGCATCAAGCAGAACCCGAACCTCAACATCGTCCTGACGGGCGACTTCAACGATTTCGAGTTCAGCCCGGTCATCAAGAAGCTCGAAGGCAGCGATATGGTGAACCTCGTCGGCCGTCACGATATCGCAGACCGCTACGCGTACTTCTATCAGGGCAACAGCCAGGTTCTCGATAACATCATCGTCAGCAAGAACCTCGCCCAGAACGCGAAATTCGACATCGTACACGTCAACAGTTCCTTCATGGTCGAACATGGCCGCGTCAGCGACCACGACCCGCTCGAAGTCCAGCTCACGCTGAACTGAGCGCCTGAAAACATGCAAAAACACCGGACATTCCTAACCCCCGAATGCCCGGTGTTTTTTCTGTTCAAAAGCGGATTACCACGGTTGCGGCGTCATCGGCGTCACGACGCCGAAGGTGTAGCCTTTCTCCTTCAGGATCCGGATGATCTCCGGCAGGGCCTTGACCGTCTCCTCATGCCCCTCCGACGAGTGCATCAGGATGATGGCGGTATGTGCCGTCGCCTCGCCCTCTGTCTCGCCCGTGATATTGTCGATGAAGTCCTGCGCGACCGGATGCCCCGGTGCGGCGTCCGCCGAGCTCACGTTCCAATCGTGCTCGACATATCCATGTGCCTTGAGCGCGGGGCCATACGCCGACGTGAAATGCCCGATGCGGCCGCCCGGTGCGCGCAGGATCAGCGGACGCACGCCGAGGATCCCGTAGATGATTTCATCCGTCTTCTCCATCTCGCGGAAGAATCCATCGACCGACGGATAAAGCTTCTCGTAGCGGTGATCGTAGCTGTGATTGCCGATGGCGTGCCCCTCCGTATAGATCCGGCGCAGCACGTCCGGATGCGCCTCCGCCTGCGCGCCCGTCACATAGAACGTTGCCTTGACGCCGGCCTCCTGCAGCACGTCGAGGATGGCCGGCGTGTTCTTGTCGTCCGGCCCGTCATCAAAGGTCAGATACGCGACCTTCCCCTCGCGGTACGGCGTGAGTTCCGGCAACGCCACCGTAAGGCCCTCTGACCGCCGTTCCGCGAGCGTATGCGTATCATAGACCGGCACATCGGGGCGGTCCAGCTGCAGATTCGAGAAATCATCCGCCGCCATCACGCGCGCGGGCCCCTCCTCTGCATCGCCAGAACCCTCATCCCCCGATGAGCTGTCGCCCGCGGCAGGTGCCCCGCATCCCAAAGCCGACAGCGCCAAGCTCCCCGCCAACAAAACCGTCACCAAACGTCTCCATTTCAAAATTGCTCACTCTTTTCTTGGTATTCTTCATCTATACTACAACTTCCCGCAGAAAAAGCAAGCAATACATACTATATGAAGAAACTCCCTATTCCTCTGACAACTTATCTATCTCCACCCAAGACCTTCGTATACGCCTGCGTTCCATGAAAAAAACGATAGACGATAACCACTTCATCTATGATTCGGTATACCAACAGATATTTCTTGACCTGTGCCGTGCGATAACCCGCCTTTTCCAGCACGGAATCCCGGCATTTCGCATAAATATAGGGATTCTTCCGCAGATAGGCATAGACTTCTTCCAGTCTGTCCAGAAATGCCGTTGCTGCTTCCGGATTCTTCAGCTTTTCTGCCTGATAGGCGATAATTCCCTCGAGATCCTGTTCTGCTGGAGCCGTGATGTGAAGCTCATACATGATATTTCTCCCGCAGACGCTTCAAGCTGTCT
>JALFBM010000028.1 GCA_022773425.1 Selenomonadaceae bacterium | reverse complement strand
TGACACTTGGTTCTTCAAGTCGTCACGCTGCTTTGCCGTTGACACTCTGGCGTATAGGATCACTTTCTTCTGATTCTGCACTCTCGTGCTGTTCCCCATATACACATCCAACTGCTCCTGTGTATAAAACCTCCGATTCGTCGGGGTTCTGAAAGCTTTCAACTTGCCCGCAACATCCCACTTCTGGAGCGTCCGGACTGTCACACCAAGCATCTTGGCAAAATCTTTCGGTTTATAGGTGTTCATACTTATATTATACCATATATACCTATTATATTCTATATTTTATTTAACAGTTACAATCTCCCAATCAAAATTTCCTCTGCTATTTTATCATACCGGCCCCTTTCTCCACAATCTTTTCCGGGAGCGGTGAGCCAGTTACGGAAGCCGCCCCGCACGCCGGCTATAATACAGAAAGAAAAGGAAAATGAACGATTTTGGCGATGTTCGATTTTATGGGAGGTCTTTTTTATGCAACCTATCACAATCACCAAAGAGAATTTCGATGCTGAGGTCCTGCAGGCCAGGGGCACGGTGCTTCTCGATTTCTGGGCGACCTGGTGCGGCCCGTGCCGTATGCTCTCCCCGATTGTCGATCAAGTGGCCGCGGAGCACGCGGACCTCAAGGTCGGCAAGGTCAACGTCGATGAACAGCCGGAACTCGCCTCGCAGTTCAACGTCATGAGCATTCCGACGCTGATCGTCTTCAAGGACGGCCAAAAGGTCAACGAATCCGTCGGCCTGATCCCAAAGGAGAGCGTCGAAGCGCTGCTGTAAGGCGGCAGAGGAAAAAGAGCGGACAGCCG
The DNA here is from genome assembly GCA_022773425.1 of Selenomonadaceae bacterium. GTDB lineage: Bacteria > Bacillota > Negativicutes > Selenomonadales > Selenomonadaceae > UBA2897. The sequence goes on along the minus strand of JALFBM010000028.1, from coordinate 17,103 downwards.
CACATGCGGTTGTCCGCTCTTTTCGTCCTTCTATTCTGAAATCCGCGCTGCGTCACCGGCGAGGGCCCGCAGGCCATCCGGATCGAGGATCTTCAGGCAGCCGCGCCCCGATTTGACGTAGCCCTCCTGATTGAAATATTTCATGAGGCGGCTCACGACCTCGCGGGCGCTGCCCATGAACTGGGCGATCTGCTCATGCGTCAAATGGATTTCCTCGCGCTTCGTCTTCGCGCGTTCCTCGAGCAAAAATACAGCAAGCCTGCGGTCCGCAGACAAAAACAGGATCTGCTGCATGCGCCAGAGCATTTCGGAGAGGCGGCGCGCGGCCGTCTCATAGCCGAACTCCTTGACGTAGATATTCTCATCGGTCAGGCGCTTGAACGTCGGGGAATCCGTCAGCAGAACCTCGGTATCCTCGACCGCGTCGATATAGACATCGAACGTGACCGCCGGAAACACGCAGGCGGCCGACATGATGCCGATATCCCCGGGAAACAGGCGGTGCAAGGTCACATCCCGCCCGTCCTCCGATAGCGTATAGATGCGGAGCTGCCCCCGCTTTACGAGCATGACGCCGATACAGTCCATCTGCCCGCGGTGCACGGCCTCGCCCTTCCCATAGCGCACCGTGCGCGTGTGCTGATTCACGAGGTCTTTCTGTGCCTCGGTCAGATGCGGCCAAAACGAAAACTGTCGGATAAACAGATCCGTCCGGTCCTTTCCGTTCTCCACAAGCTTCTTACCGGCCATGTCATCCCCTCCTGGTTTCCGTTCACGGCTTTCCGTGTTTTCTCAGGTACTGTACAGCAGAAAGGCCGGCCCGCGCACCATCGCAGACGGCCTTTGCAACCTGCAGCAGGCCGCCCGTCGCGTCGCCGGCGGCGAACAGGCCCGGCATATTGGTCGCCATGTCTGCATTCACCCGGATTGCGTTGCCCTCGAGCAGGATACCCGCCTTGCGCGCGAGCTCCGTGCTGCCGGCCGTGCCGAGCGCGACGAACACGCCATCGACCGGCAGGCTCCCGCCGCCCGCAAAGGTCACGCGCTGCACGCGCCCCTCGCCGACAATGGCCTCGAGCTTCTCCGTCCGGACCTCCATCCAATCCGGCACGGAAAAAGACGGCTGCTCACCGTTCGTCAGCAGATAGAGCTTGCCCGCGTGCGGTTTCAGATCCTGCGCCTCGTGCAGGGCATACGCGCCCGCGCCGAGCACCGCGACGGTCTTGCCGCGGTAAAAGAACGCGTCGCAGATCGCGCAGTAGCTGACGCCCTTCCCGGTAAACGCCGCAAGGCCCGGAAGGGAAAGCGTCTTCCGCGAGGTCCCCGTCGCGAGCACGACAGCTTTCGCGCGAACCTCGCCGCTGTCTGTCTCTATGATATAACCATCCATGGCATCCGTCAACCGAAGCCCCATGACATCCGCCTTCTCGAAAGGCACACCGATGCGCGCCGCGCCCTCGATACCGCGCCGCTCGAGCGCCGCACCCGTCACGGGCTCGCTCATGCCATAATAGTTCTCAATGCCCTCTGCCCGTGCGAGCGAGCTCGTCCCGAGCCCGCGGTAGAGCACGAGCACTTGCCTGCCCGCGCGGTGCGCGTAAAGCGCCGCGGATACGCCGGCAGGGCCGGCGCCGATGACCGCAAGTTCCGTTTCCTTCCTCATGCAGACCACTTCCTCTCTATTCTTTTATTCTACGACGTTTAGCGCCCCGCCGCTGTGAGCCGATTACAAAAGAAAAGCAGGCAGGCTCGCCTTTCTTGTTGTAAAATAGGGATAGGAGGGATGAACATGTCCGATAGCAAGAACACGCAAAGCACAGGGGATGCCGCAAAAGACGCCTCCGTCCTGCGCCCGCATGGAGAGCAGCAGAACATCAAGATGGAGATCCTCGATCGGATCCACAGCGGAGAAAACCCGTTCGATATCCTGTACCACGTCGCGAAATACCTCGAGGACGTATCCGGAGAGCCCGGCTATGCCAAATACGTCGAGGATCAGATCCGCTCCATCTACGGCTGCGCCCTGCAGCATGAAAAGCCCCTGCAGAATGAGCTCGCGGAGGTCGAGGCCCGCCTCAAGCGCATCGAAGCATCCTACGAAAATCCGGTCTTTACCGAGGAGGAACACATCCGCATCGGCTTCGCGATCGAGAAGCACAAGAAGAACATCGAGCGCCTGCGCACGCTGATCCACGAGGCAAAGGCAAACCACACGAGCATGAATCTCAAAAAAGACTGACAAAAAGGCCGCCTGTTCAAACCGTTGAACAGGCGGCTTTTCCGCATTGTCGAAATAGGGGGTAACGACACCGGAAATTGGGAATAGGGAATTGTAAACTTGATCATCCCACGAGAGACACCTGGGGACAATCTCTTGGAAGGAACAACGCTCGTTCCTCCAACATATGGGAATAGGATTTGGGAAGGGATGTGTTTCTGCCGCTACTCTCCACGGTGAGCGGCATGTGCCCGCCGCGTATCCGCATTGGGCACGACCGTTTTCTGCGCAAATGCTCAGGCGCGGGCATCCGCGACGGCCTTGACGAACTTCTTCGCCATCTCCGTCACGCCGGCATAATCGCCTTTCTTCGCAGGGCCCGTCAGACTGCCACCAGCCGATACCGCAACGGCACCGGCATGCAGCCACTCCGCCGTGTTTTCGGCATTCACGCCGCCGGACGGCATGAGCGGAGCCTGCGGGAACGGGCCGTGGATATCCTTGATCATCTTCGGGCCGACGATGTCGCCCGGGAAGATCTTGACGATATCTGCGCCGGCCGTCAGCGCCTGCATGACGCCCGTCGGATCCATGACGCCCGGGCAGGAGACCACACGGTACAGGTTGCACATGCGCACAACCTCCTCGTTGAACGACGGGGATACGATGAACTGCGCGCCCTCGAGGATGGCGATGCGTGCCGACGGCGCGTCGAGCACGGTGCCAGCGCCGATGATGACCTCCGGGGCATCCTTGTACTTGTCGACGAGCGTCTTAATGGCTTCCTGCGCGCGCGGCGTCGTGAACGCGAGCTCGATGGCCTTGACGCCGCCCGCAATGCAGGCGTCCGCCGTCTTGATGCCGTCTTCCATCGTCTTGCCGCGAACGACGGCGATAACGCCCTGCTCCGCAAGCTTTAATACCGTTTCATTCTTGTTCATAACCGGATCGAAACTCCTTTATCTGAAAAAACGTTTCCTGCTTTTACTGCGGCTGCTTGCCGATATAGGCGAGGATGCCGCCGTCGACGTAGAGGATATGCCCGTTGACGAAATCCGATGCGTCCGACGCGAGGAACACCGCCGGGCCCATCAGGTCCTCCGTCGTGCCCCAGCGGGCCGCCGGCGTCTTGCTGACGATAAAGCTGTCAAACGGATGGCGGCTGCCGTCCGGCTGTCGCTCGCGCAGCGGCGCGGTCTGCGGCGTCGCGATATAGCCCGGGCCGATGCCGTTGCACTGGATATTGTACTCGCCAAACTCCGAGCAGATGTTGCGCGTGAGCATCTTGAGGCCGCCCTTTGCCGCTGCATAGGCGGAAACCGTCTCGCGGCCGAGCTCGCTCATCATCGAGCAGATGTTGATGATCTTGCCGTGGCCCTTTTTCTTCATGCCCGGGATGACGGCCTTGGAAACGATGAACGGCGCGTTGAGGTCGATATCGACGACCTGGCGGAACTCCTCCGCCTTCATCTCCAGCATCGGAATGCGCTTGATGATGCCGGCGTTGTTGACGAGGATATCGATCGTGCCGAGCTCTTTTTCGATATCGGCGACCATCTTCTGCACCTCGTCCTCTTTCGTGACGTCGCAAATGTAGCCGTGCGCCTCGATGCCGTCCTCCTGATAGGCCGCGAGCGCCTTATCCATGTGTTTCTGGCTGCGGCAGTTGAACGCGATTTTCGCACCGGCCTCCGCGTACGCCTTGGCAATCGCGTAGCCGATGCCATATGCCGCGCCCGTGACGAGAGCGACTTTGCCCTTCAGGGAAAACTGATCCAGAATGTTTGCCATGATACTTCTCCTCCGCTTCTCCAATCGTGCCATCGTCTCGCCGAGGCTCAGCGCAGATCCGTCTTTTTCAGGAAATCCTGATCATCATAGGTCTTGTTCTCGCCGCCCATCGCCCAGATGAACGTATAGTTCTTCGTCGCGCAGCCGGAATGAATGCTCCAGGACGGATTGATGACGGCCTCATCGTTCTTCATGACGATATGACGCGTCTCGGTCGGCTGTCCCATCAGGTGGAACACGACATCGTCATCGCCGAGCTCAAAATAGAAGTAAATCTCCATGCGGCGCTCATGCGTATGCGCCGGCATCGTGTTCCAGACCGAACCCGGCTTCAGCGAAGTCATACCCATCGAGAGCTGGCAGGTCTCAAGCACATCCGGGTGGATGAACTGGTTGATCACGCGATCGTTGGCTTCCTCCATCGAACCGCACGGAACCTTCTTCGCGTCCTTGAGCGTCAGCAGCTTCGTCTGGCACGGCTTATGCGCCGGGGCGGACACCATGTAGAATTTCGCCGGTTTCTCCGCGTCGTCGCTGCGGAACGCGACGTTCTTCGTGCCCATCGTGATGTAGAGGCAGTCCTTGTAGCCGAGCTTGTACTCCGTACCGTCCGCCACGATGACGCCGGAACCGCCGACATTGAAGATGCCGATTTCGCGGCGCTCGAGGATGTAGTGCACGCCGAAGCTGTGCCAGACGTCAATCCCCTTGTCGAGTGGGACTTCTTCCTTTACCGGCATGCAGCCGAACGTGACCATGCGGTCGACATGCGAGTAGACCGCCGTGACATGATCCGGCTGAAAGAGGTCTTGAATCAGGAATTCCTTCCGAACTTCATCCGTGTCCTTTCTCTTGAAATCCTCCGGATTCATCGAATAACGTACATCCATCTTACTTTACCCCCATAATGCTTAATCTTTATGCATAAAGGCTTCCAGCTTCTCACGCGTTGGAAGGCCTTCATTGTCTCCTGCAACCATGATGGCGAGCGCGCCGATAGCCGCGCCGCGGCGCGCCGCCTCCTTCAGGCTCAGCCCCTCGAGCAGGGCGCTGATCGTGCCGACGGCGAAGCCATCGCCAGCGCCGACCGTATCGACGACATGCTCGACATGGAAGCCCGGCGACTGGAAACTCTCGCCGTCGCTCGTCTTGACGAAGGAACCCTTCGCACCGACCTTGACCACGACGGCCTTGGAGCCCTGGCCGAAGTAAAAGTCCGCGATCTTCTCCGGATCGCGCGAGCCCATCAGCGTCTCGCCCTCGCCGACGCCAGGCAGGACGATGTCCGCTTTCGCCGCGAGCGCGTTGATGACGCGAACCATTTCCTTCTTGTCCGGCCAAAGCGCGGGGCGCAGGTTCGGGTCGAACGAGACGCGCACCCCCTTCGCCTTTGCCATATCCATGAGCTTTGCAGCAGCCTCGCGGCAGCTCTCCGACAGCGCGGCGGAAATGCCCGTTACATGCACGTGCCGGACACCCGTCCAGTCGATGCCGTCGATATCCTCCGGGCGGAAATGCGAGAACGCCGAATTCTTGCGGAAATTCACGACGAGTGGATCCTCGCCCTCGGCGGCCTTCGCCTTCAGCTGCATACCGGTCAGATACGCCTCGTCAACAGCGACAAGACGGTTATCGATCTGGTTATCCGCGAGGAAATCGCGGATATGTTCGCCGAACGGATCCTTGCCGACGCGCGATACATAGGCCACGCTGTGGCCGAGCCGCGAAAGCCCGACGGAAAAATTCACTTCTGCCCCACAGACATAGCGCGTGAAATGCTCTACGTCCTTCAGCGGCTTCACCTCGTCGGCGACCATCAAGCTCATCGGTTCACCAAACGTCAATACTTCAGCCAATCTAAAAGCCTCCTGCCGTATGCAACCGGTAAAGTAAACCGGTTTATAAAAAACTCAAAAGAATACAGGCGTTTTCCGCCTGATGATTTTTTAGGTCGTGCTGCGGATTTTCAGCGTGCACGGGAGCTCGATGTTCTTCGGCGGCTCCTCCTCGCGCGTATGGTGGAGCCGGTGCATCATGCGTTTGACGCATTCACACCCCTCCTCATACGTAGGCTGTGCAATCGTCGTGATGCCGCCGCCGACGAGGTTCATCCAATCCCAGTCATCGAAGCCGCACAGGCCGGTCTCACCCGGTGCCTTGATATGCAACTCCCGCATCGTCTGCACGATGCGCATGGTCGCCACACCGTTGCCGGTGAAGATGGCCTGCCGCCGGTCGTAATTCTCACGCATGAATTCCTGGATGACCGACGTATCGCGAAGCTGCTTCTCGAGGAAATACACCTGCGCCGGCCCTTCGAAATACGTGCTGTAGATCTCGCGGAAGATCTGGCAGCGGCTGACGCGCGTGCTGTTCGTCAACGGCTGTGTGAAGAAACCGACAGACTCGTAGCCCTCGCCCTTCAGGTACCGGAGCATCTGGTGCATGGCCTCGCGGTCCGCGCTGTGCACGGTATCGAACAGTTTCCGCTCGATGGTGCGGTCGGCGAGCACGATGTGCATGCCCGAATCCGCGATCTCGCGCAGAAACTCGTCGTTCCCTCCCGTCGTGTTCAGGATGATGCCGTCGACGCTCTGATCGACCATGTCCATGATATAGTCATGCTCTTTGCGCGGCTCATCGTCGGAATTCGCGATGAGAATGCGGTAGCCGTACTGCTCACAGCAGTCGCTGATCCCCTTTAGCAGGATGGGCGAGAACGGGCTCGTGATATCGGAGACCACGACGCCCAGGACAAAGCTGTGCTTGGACTTCAGGCTACGCGCAAGGGAATTCGGCCGGTAGCCGAGCTCCTCAATGACGTCCGCGATGCGTTGGCGCGATTCCTCGGACATATATTCGAATTTGCCATTGAGGTAACGGGAGATCGTCGTCTTTGATACGCCGGCTTTCGCCGCCACGTCGACGATGGTCACTTTCTTCCGCCTCGTCCCCGCCAATGGTCATCACCTCGCTGATTCTTCACGTTGTATTCTTTACGAAACCGTTTTACAAGTATTAATATAGCGCATTTTGTCGAATTTGTCCAGTAATTTTCGCTTTTTTTCGCAAAAAAAAGACTGCCGCCATACAAAAATGGCGGCAGTCGGTAAAGCCAAAGCCTCAAGCGCGGCGGCGGTGCTGGACAAAGAGGATGGCGAGGAACAGCAAAAGTCCGATGACATCCGTGACCACGCCCGGTTTGATCAGCATGAGGCCGCCCGCAATCAGCGCGAGACGCTCCACCGGCGTACAGTCGTCGGCGAGATAGCCGATCAGAGCCGACGAAAGCGCAATCATGCCGAGCAGAGCCGTAAGCGTCGTGGAAATCAGCCCGAACGGCGTCGCGTCGATCATCAGCAAGACCGGAGACAGGACGAACATATACGGGATGATGAAGGCGGCGATCGCGAGTTTCGACGCGTTGATACCGGTCTTCAGCGGATCGCCGCCCGCGATGCCGGAGCCGGCGAACGCCGCGAGTGCAACCGGCGGCGTGACGTCCGCGATGATGCCGAAGTAGAACACGAACATGTGCGCGCAAAGCACAGGTACGCCCATCTGCACGAGGGCCGGCGCCGCAATCGTCGACGTGATCACGTAGTTCGCCGTCGTCGGCACGCCCATGCCGAGCACGATGGCCGTGATCATCGTGAAGAACATCGTCGGCAGCAACAGGCCGCCGGAGAGACTCAACAGGCCGGAGGCGAGCTTCAGCCCGACGCCGGTTTTGGTCACGACGCCGATGACAATACCGGCCGACGCGCACGCGACGAGCACGGAAAGCACATTTTTCGCGCCGTTCTCTAGGCCGCGCACGATCTCGATCGGCTTCATGCGCGTGGATTTTCGCAGTGCGGAGCAGACGATGGCGAGCACGATGGCGACCAAGGCGGCGCGCATCGGCGTATAACCCGCGACGAGCAGATAGACGATGAGGATGAGCGGCAGGGCGAGATGCCCGCGCTCTTTCAGGATGTTGCCGACCTTCGGCAGCTGATCGCGCGGAATCCCTTTCAAATTGCTGCGCTTTGCCTCGAAATGCACGCCGAGCCAAACGCCCGCGAAATACAGGACGGCCGGTATGATGGCCGCCTTGACGATATCGATATACGGCACGCCGACGAACTCCGCCATCAGGAACGCCGCGGCGCCCATGACCGGCGGCATCAGCTGGCCGCCGGTCGAAGCCGCGGCCTCGACCGCGCCGGCAAAATTCTTATGATAGCCGAGCTTCTTCATCATCGGGATCGTCAGCGATCCCGTGCCGACGACGTTCGCGACCGACGAGCCGGAGACCGTACCCATGAGCCCGGAGGACAGGACCGCGACCTTTGCCGGACCGCCGCTCGCCCAACCGGCGACGGCGTTCGCAAGGTCAATGAAGAATTTGCCGAGTCCGGTGGACTCCAGATAGGCACCGAACAGAATGAACAGGAAGATGAACGTCGAGGATACGCCGAGCGGAATGCCGAAAATCCCCTCCGTCGTAAAGAACAGGTGGTTGACGAGCTGCTGAACGGTGAGCCCGCGATGCGCGAGCACGCCCGGCATATACGGACCGGCGAACGCATACGCGAGGAACGCGAGCACGACGCAGACCATTGGCAGGCCGACAACGCGGCGCGTCGCCTCGATGACGAGCAGAATGCCGAGCAGGCCGACCGCCATATCGGCCGTCGTCACCGTGCCCGCGCGGAGCACGAGCTCCTGATAATCGAGCACGATATAGGCCGGTGCCGCCGCGCCGAGGACCGCGAGCACGAGGTCGACCGGGTGCACCTTATGCCGCGACCATGTTTTCCGGCTGGGGTAGAGCAGATAGACCAACGCGAGGCCGAAGCCCAGATGTACCGCGCGCTGCAGCATCGCGTCGAGCACGCCGAACGTCGCCGTATAGAGCTGGAATACGGAAAACGCAATCGCGATTGCCGCGACGAGCTTTGCCATAAAGCCCGTATACACCATCGTGTTGGAGTCCTTGTCGTACTTTTTCAGGACTTCCTCTGCCAGCTCCTTCTCTGACTTTTCTTGCATAATTTCAAACTCCTTTATCTCCACAGCGCCAGGAAAAGAGGCGCCGTAAACAAATCGATCCTGGTCCCCGGCTCATAGCTCTCGTAGAGCGGGAAAACCGTGCCGTCCACGTCGAGCGTCAGCTGCGTGCCGACGCCCGTCCGGAGGCTCAGCGCGGGAAAATGTCGGTTCATATCGTCAAACACGTAGAAATCGCCATCCTCGCGGAACCTCCCCTCCTCCGCGAGGAAGGGCAGGCCGACGCCAAACGACTGATAGCGCGTAGAGCGTAGCAGGAAACGCCCGTCCGCCTCGACCTCGAGATTCTCCTCGACCGGCGTCTTCTGCACCGAATGGATGAAATGAATCGAAAACGGAAGATGTGCCCGCGCCTGCCGGATGGCAACGATATGGCCCTGTGCCTTTACGGTAAAGCAGGGCGTCGACAGGATGCTGGCCAGGCCGAGCAGGACGCCCGCCCCGGTCAGCCACAGGCATGGACGTTTCCACCATTTGTACATCGCAAACGCTTCCTTAGACGAAAAAAGCCTCCTCCTTCCAGAGAAGGCTTTTCCTCATTTCCTCGATTTCTGTTACAACCGGCTTATCACTGTTCGTCAAAGAACTTCTTTGCACCGGCGTTCATATCGATGGACATGCCCTGCTTCGCGCCATCCACCGTGATGAGTTTACCGACGCTGTGCGCAGCCACGAGGCGGTCGAGATGCGTAAAGATGGCTTTCGTGATATCGTAGCCCTCCTTCTCATCGACTTTATCCGTGACGACGAGCATGGCCATGACCGAAATCGTCGGAACATCTTCGTCAAAGCCGGCGTACGTGCCAGCGGGAACCGTAGTCTTCGTATAGAAGGGGTACTTCGCGATCAAGGCATTCGCTTTGTCAGCCTCCACTGGCAGGATGCGGATCTTGTTCTGCGAGGCGATATCCTGCACGGAGGAAGTCGGATAGCCCGCCGTCAGGAACGCCGCGTCGACGTTGCCGTCCTTCAGCGCGCTCGCGCCCTCGGCAAAGGAAAGGAACTGCGCGTCGATGTCGTCGTAGGTGAGTCCGTACGCCGCGAGGATCTGCCGCGCGTTTGCCTCGGCGCCGGATCCAGCCGCACCGACGGCCACGCGCTTACCCTTCAGATCCGCGATGTTCTTGATCCCACTCTTATCCAGGACGACGAACTGGCAGGTCTCCGGGTACAGCGTCGCGATGCCCTTGAGGTTCTTGACCTGCTTGCCCTCAAACATCTCTGTGCCATTGACCGCATAGTAGACGATATCGTTCTGCACGATGGCCATATCGACCTCGTTGTCCTTCAGCATATTGATGTTTGCGACCGTCGCGCCCGTGCTCTGTGCACTCGCGTTCATGCCCTCGATGTTGTTGTTGAGGATCTCCGCAATGGCACCGCCGATGGGGTAGTACGTCCCCGCCGTGCCGCCCGTCGCGATGTTCAGGAATTTCTTCCCTCCGCCACCGCAACCGGCGAGCAGCGCCATGGCCAGCGCCGCAATTCCGCAGGCCGCAAGGACTTTCTTGATTGCATGCAACTTCATGTCCGACCCGACTCCCTTCATATATACTCTCTTTTATATCATGTATAAGATTATAGCATGAGTTATTTACATCTGCAAGATAAAAAAGACATTTTTCGCCCTGTCCTGTAATGTATATCTGTATACAAAATAAACTTGCCGTTCCTGCTGAAAGACGACAAAAAAAGAGCCGACGCACTGCGCCAGCTCCGCTTTGATCTGTGTTCAATTCAGCAAATAGACCTCTACCTCACGGCGGCCGAATTCCATGGCCTCGCCGTAGCTCTCCATGCAGACATCAATGCGGTTGCCGACAATGGCACCGCCGGTATCCGCGGCAATGGCCTCGCCATAGCCCGGAATATAGACGCGGGAGCCGAGCGGAATGACGTTCGGATCGACAGCGACGACGCCGCGCTGCGCGGGAAGCCCGGTTGCCGTGATGCCGCTTCCACCGCCATCACTTGGCAGATAAGCCGTAGCCTCCATCGAGTAGACCGCGCGATACGGCATACCGGATACCTGCGGCTGCTGTCTCGCCATCTCAGCCTGCTGTGCCTGCTGCTGCGCGGCAAGAACCGCCGCACTGTCCGACATCTGAATCGTCATATTTTCATGAATCGGCGCGTCGAACCCGCCGGCCGTCTCAATGTCCTCGAGATGATAGCCGAGGTCGCGCAGCGCGTCCCCGACCGTCTGCTTGCTCGTCAGGAACGTACGCTTCTCATTCTTGTACTGTACCGTGATCGGCACAGCGCGGTAAACGGTGATTTCCGACGTTTTATCGTCAATCTTGTGCAGGTAATACTCGTCTTTTTCCCCGAGTTCAACACCCGCGCGCGCAAGGATGAGCTGCGGATTCGTGTGCGTCGTATCCTCAGTCAGGGTCTTACCATCGACGTGGATCGACACCTGATGCAATGCCGTCGGGTTGCTCGTGCGCGTGAATCCCGTCGTGAGCAGGAGCATGGCCGCCAGCATCATGCAAAGAATGATTTTCTGTTCTTGTCTGTGAATGGTGATGAGTTGTTTGAAACTCATTGAATTCCCCCTTTACTTTCCAAACAGAACGGATTATAGCATAGAAAATTAGTACCTGTCAAACCAATTTAGTTGTATTCTCCCACTTCCCACTGAAAAGTACCTGAAAAATGGGAAAACAAAAGTGGGAGGACGGTATATTGTATCCCGTTCTCCCACTTCGGTCGGTTTCGATAAAAAGTTTCTAATCCTCACGAAATGGCGTAAACCATCTCCGCGTTTTTCGTCGTCTGCGCGGCGACCTCCTCTAGGGAAATCCCGCGGATTTCCGCGACCTTTTCCGCGACATAGCGCACGTAGGCGGGCTCATTCCGACGGCCGCGCATCGGCACCGGCGCCATATACGGCGCATCGGTCTCGACGAGCAGGCGATCGAGAGGAATCCACCGCACGACCTCCGGCAATTTGGCCGCATTCTTAAAAGTCAGCGGGCCGTCCACGCCGAGATACCACCCCATGCGGACAAATTCCTTGGCCATTTCGAGGCTGCCGGAATAGCAGTGAATGACGCCGCGGTTCCCCCTGCCTTCTTTTTGCAGGATGGCAAGGGTATCGCCATGCGCATTGCGGTCATGGATGCACACCGGCAGGTCGAGGTCGCGTGCGAGCGCGAGCTGGCGGATGAAGATACGCCGCTGCAGCGCGTGGTTCTCCTCCTCCTTGTTCCAGTAGTAGTCGAGCCCGATCTCCCCGAGGCAGACGACCTTGGGGTCCGCCGCCCAGGCGGCGAGCTTCGCGTCGTCCGCCTCGCCCATCGGAAAGGCCTCCTCCGGGTGAATCCCGACGCCGGCGAACAGACCGTCGTATGCATGCGCGAGCGCCACGGCCTTCGCCGAAGAAGCCATCGTATCGCCCATGTTGATCATGCGTGTGACGCCCGCCGCGCGGGCGCGCTCAACCGCCGCAGCGGTCTCCCCCTCCGCGGCGAATTTCGCATCGTTCAGATGCGTATGCGTATCGACGAGAAGGATATCGGACAAAGCACAGCACCCCTTCCACCGCTTTGCGTTTTTTTCAGTGAACCTCTGTACCGGCCGGCATGTCGACGGTCAGAACCTCGAGGTCCTTATCCTTGCCGGCGGCGAGGATCATCCCCTGCGACACGACGCCGCGGAGCTTGGCCGGTTTCAGGTTGATGACCATCACGACGTTCTTTCCGATGAGACTCTCCGGCTTGTAGTTCTGCGCGATGCCCGAAACGACCTGGCGCTGCTCATCGCCAAGGTCGACGACGAGTTTCATGAGCTTGTCGGTCTTCGGTACGAGCTCAGCCTGCAGGACCTTCGCGACGCGGAGCTGGATCTTGTTGAAATCCTCGAAGCTGATCTGCCCGTCCTTCGCGGCATGCTCTGGCGCTGCCTTCTTCGCGGCCTTTTCCTGTTGGGCCTTCGCTTTCTTTTCCGCGGCAAGCTTTGCCTCGTACTTCTTGTTCTCCGCCTCGATATCAATGCGCGGGAACAGCTGCACCGGCGTGCCGACGCGGTGGCCGGCCGGCGTGCCGCCCCACGTCTGGATATCCTCGAGCTGTACGCTGTGGAAATCCTGCGGCAGGTTCAGCTGCTTCCAGATGCGCTCCGCCGTCGTCGGCATGAACGGCGAAATCATGACCGCGATCAAACGCAGCGACTCGAGCAGGTTGTACAGAACGTTCGCAAGCTCCTGCTTCTTCGCCGGGTCCTTGGCAAGCGCCCACGGCGCCGTCTCGTCGATGTATTTGTTCGCGCGGCTGATGAAGGCCCAGACCTTCTTGATGGTTTTCGAGAGCTCCATCTGCTCCATGTTCTGCGCGAAGAACTCGACGGCATCCGCCGCATCCTGCTTCAGCGACGCGTCGGCCGCGCCCTCCCCCTGCGGCGCTTCCACGACGCCGTCCTGGAATTTCAGCGTCATGTTCAGCGTACGGTGCAGCAGGTTGCCGAGATCGTTCGCGAGATCGCTGTTGATGCGCTGGATTAGCGCATCGCGCGAGAAATTACCATCCTGCCCGAGGTTGATCTCGCGGAGCAGGAAATAGCGGATCGGATCCGCGCCGAACTCATCGATCAGCCCAATCGGGTCGACGACGTTGCCCTTCGATTTCGACATCTTGTCGCCGTCGACGATGAGCCAGCCATGCCCGTAGACTTTCTTCGGCAGCGGCAGGTCGAGCGCCATCAGGATGCACGGCCAAATGATGCTGTGGAAGCGCACGATCTCCTTGCCGACGAGGTGCAGGTCCGCCGGCCAGTACTTCTTGAAACGCGCCGGATCGTCGAGATAGCCGATCGGCGTCAGGTAGTTCGTCAGCGCGTCAAACCAGACGTAAATGACATGTTTCGGGTCGGTCGGCACGGGGATGCCCCAGTCAAACGACGTGCGCGAGATGCAGAGATCGTCGAGGCCCTGCTTGATGAAGTTGATCATCTCGTTGCGGCGCGAAACCGGCTGAATGAAGTCCGGATGATCCTCGATATACTGCAGGACGCGGTCCTGGTACCGGCTCATCCGAAAGAAGTACGCTTCCTCCGAGACCTCCTGTACCGGACGGTGGCAGTCCGGGCAGCAGCCGTTCTCGTCGAGCTGATGCTCCGTCCAGTACGATTCACACGGCGTACAATAAAGGCCCGTATACTTGCCCTTGTAGATATCGCCCTTCGCGTAAATGCGGCGGAATATCTCCTGCACCACGCGGATATGTCGCTCCTGCGTCGTGCGGATGAAATCGTCGTTGCTAATGGAGAGCCGCTTCCAAAGGTTCTGGAAGCCCGCGACGATCTTATTCGTGTACTCGATGGGCTTGACACCGGCCGCCTCAGCCTTCTGCTCGATTTTGAGCCCGTGCTCATCCGAACCGGTCAAAAAGAAGACATCGTCCCCCTCGAGACGGTGAAAGCGCGCGATCGAGTCCGCAATTGTCGTGCAGTACGCGTGCCCGATATGCAGTTTCGCACTCGGATAATAAATCGGCGTCGTAATATAAAACGGTTTTTTCTCATGCTGATACATGCTGTTTCCTCCTTCATCCCCGACGCAAAGGAAACGCGGGTACCTCCATTATAGCATGAAATACAAGAAACGGGAGTCGAATCTTCCGTCCGCGTTCCAAAAAAATCCTGCTTTCCCCGCGTAGCGGGCAAAATTCATTTGACGTGCGGACAGATTTCTGATATACTAGAATGCACATGCGGGCATAGTTCATCGGTAGAATGCCAGCTTCCCAAGCTAGAGAGGTGGGTTCGATTCCCATTGCCCGCTCCATGGAACTTTATGCGGTTGCGTTAGCAGCCGCTTTTTTGATACCTTTAGAATCTTGTATTTCGTTGTCTGTTGATTCCATGTAGCAGTTTTCTCATGTAGCAGTTTACGATGGAAATCCCCAGGAGCGCACGCCAACGGCGCAAAAAACCAGCCCGGCTTTTACACCAGGCTGGTTTTTACGTTGCCCGCATTTGTGCGATGACAGGAGGGACTCAGAGGCTGCCTAAGACTGCAGCTCTCGTCTTTTCAATGCACTGGTGTGCTTTATCGATGGAAAGACCAAGTGTGCGCATAATCTTGTCCGGATTGTGGAAGCCCATGCTGTTTTCCGCAGCGACCCAATCCCAGTACCACTGCGCCTCGCGGACGAGCTGGCGCGGCTCTGCGAGCTGCTCATCCGTTGCACCGGCATCCATGGCGGCCTTGATGGTCTTATGCGCCTGTGCGACGGTCTGGCCTGCGATGCGCTGGAGCTTGAAGGTGTTGTCGCCAATGGCCTGGACGCGCGCCTTGAGCGTCTCAGCACTCTCATCGTGGCACTTGAGGCACGACTCTTCCGTCGTCTTCAGCGGATTCGTCATCCAATGCGACGTGTACTTCTGGCCGTTCTCTCTCATGTACGGCATATGGCAGTCCACGCAGGTGACGCCGGCATCAGCGTGAACGCTCGTCGCCCAGGTCTCGAAGTCCGGATGCTGTGCTTTGAGCATCGGCGCCTTGGAGTCTGCATGGATCCAGTCCTGCGTGAAGCCACCGGCCTGACCGGACTGATAGAACTTATACTCGGATTCCGCATCGAGTCCGTTATCGAACGGATGATTGACGCGGCCGTCTTCCTTCGTGAAATAGTACTCATTATGGCACTGTGCGCAGACGTAAGCGCGCTTGTCGTTATGGGAAGCATTGTTCACATCGATGCCGCGGCGGGCCATCGAATCGATAAAGCCCTGCTGGTAGACGCGCAGCTCCATCGTCTCCGGATCATGGCACGTCGAGCAACCGAACCACTGGTCGTCCTCAATGGGCGCCATGACTTCATCAATCGGCTTCGAGGCGTAATCCCAGCCGCTCTGCTTGTAGTAGACATCGTACATGTACGAGCTCTTGCAGGTGATGCAGTTGCCCTTCTGGCCGGGCAGGCGCTTTGTGTTCTTGAAATCCTCACCTGCGTATGTGTGCCCGCGGTCGTCATCGTACTGGAGCGCAAACTTATAGCCCTTGAAGTTCTCGACCATCTCCGGCTGTTCCGTCAGGTGGGAGTTGCCCTCCTGTGCACCGCCGTACCCCGTCGGCGACGGCGAGGTGTCGTTGTTCTTCATGAACGAGTTGTACTCCAGTGGATAAGCATCCTTGTAGGCTTCTTTACCGAGCTGTTTGTCCTGGGGAATCTTAGCGAGCTTGACGCTCGTGTCATTCGGTGCCGCGACGATGCGGACGACGACAAAGCCAAAGAATACAACGCAGACTGCTATGATTCCCGCCAATATCTTCTGCAGCTTACTCAACTTTTATCCCCCCTTCGAGATGATTCGAGCCATGTGCGATACTGCTGTGGCATTTGAGGCAGTCGCCGCCGGTATCCATGCTGACACCGACATCGGCATGGACACTGCCCATCGTCGTCTGATGGCAGCGCAGGCAGTTGTCGTTGACCGTCTGTCTTCCCTGGGCCGAGATCTTGATATTCGCCGGATAGTCGCGGAGCACTTCATGATAGGTGTCCACCATACCCGTGCGGCCCTTCTCAAACATGTAGTGCACGGCATTGTCGTGCGGCAGGTGGCAGTCCGTACATTCCAGTGCTCGATGCGAAGACATCGCAAAGGTCGCGGCCTCCCCCTTCATCGCATGGCACGATCCACAAAAAGCCGGTGAGCCCGAGAAGGCCATGGCCGCAGAACCGATACCGCAGACCGCCACACCGATGACAAAACCGCCCGCCAGGCAGGCCAGCGTGTGTTTCTGAAACAGTTCCTTGAACTCCACTCTGCTCCCCCTCCTCTCTCTTATGCTCTTATTCTGCCTTGTTTTCTATCATTCATTATATCATCCGGCAAAGAAAAAAGGCGTTGCCGCCGCAACGCCTTTCAGAATCTTTCCATATTTTATATTTATGAACTCAAACTTCGCAGGTGCTGAGCACCCGTAAAGCCTTGTGAAATCTATGTTTGTAGCAAAATAAATAGCATGAACTGCACCAATTTAGTATAATTAAGGTGTGAAACAAAACATACTAAAGCGGAGGTTCATGCTA
>JALFBM010000079.1 GCA_022773425.1 Selenomonadaceae bacterium | reverse complement strand
TACCTTGCAGTCCTCGACCGACTCATAGCTCTCGTGGACGGCGAGGTTGCGCTTCTTGCGCAAGGCGTGCAGGATGGCCGTGAGGTCCTGCGTGATGTAGCCCTCGCGCTCGAGCAGGTTGATGCGGTGCACGGCATCATCCTTCAGCGGGTGCTCGATATCGTCGATGTCATAGATGAGCTGGACGACCGTCTCCCCGATCATGCCGAGCTTCATGAGGCAGGCATTCGCGTCCGACTGCCAGTAGCGCTCCGCCTGCTGCCCGAAGCGCGCGAGCACCGGGAAACGCTCGGCCAAGAAGGAAAAGTTGGATTCCATGTTGCATGCCCTCCCTTTTTCTCATGCCTTATGCACGCCGCAGGGTAAACACCGCGATTTCCGGTGGACAGCCGATGCGCATGGGGAACCAGCTGCCGTTGCCGCAGTGCACATAGCCGTAACTGTCCCCGATATGAACAAAGCCGCGCGTGTACTTGAACACGGGTATCGGCATGCCGAGAAAACCGAACTGACTGCCATGCGTATGCCCGGTCAGGGTCAGCGCGACATGCCACTCCGCCGCGTTGTCGATGAATTCCGGATGGTGCGCGAGCAGGATCGTCACGGCATCATCGGGTACCTCTTCCATCGTCTTGGCAAAATACGCCGCTTTGTCGCGCTCAAAAATCGCCTTGTCCGGATTCATCGGATAGTCGGAACCGGCAATCCAGAGCCCCGGGAACGCCGGCACCTCCTCGGCCCGGTTCACGAGCACATGAATCGGCGTATCCGCCAGCTTCTGCAGGATATGCGGCGCATTCCGGTGATGCTCATGATTGCCGAGGCAAAACCATAGGCCGTGCCGCACGCGGTCCGCGTACGCCGCCGTGAGGGAGACGGCCTCGTCGTTGATGCGCTCATCGTCGTAGATATCCCCCGTCAGCATCAAGAAATCCGGGTCGAGCGCCAGGCTTTTCTCCAGGAGCTGCCGGTAGCGGTCCAGCGAATAGAAATAGCCGAGATGGACGTCGCTGAGCTGCACGAGCCGCAGTCCCTCCATCGACGCCGGCAGGCCGCGCACGGGAATATCGTACTCACGCACAACCGTTTGGTTCCGCTCGACGGCCTCGCCGTAGACCGCGGGGGCGAGCGCGGCGATCGGGTAGAGCGCCGCCCCCTTGAGCAGCCGCCGACGCGCTGGGCTGAAGGGAACCGGCTTCGTCCATTTTCGGTACGCGGCGCGCACCAAAACGGCGAGTGCGGTCAGCAGGACGAGAAAAACCTGCGCCATGAACAAAACGCTCATAGCCTTGAGCGCCTGGCCTGCCCATGGCAGATTGTCGAGATGCCAGCGCCTTCCCTGGAGCAGGAGTAGGAGCCCGCCCAGGTCCGCCAGGACCAGCGCGGCCGTCAACAGCTTCCTCGTCCGGCCCTTCGTCAGGAACGCGAGCGTCAGCACGATCAGGAACAGCAGCGCAAACGAGATCAGGCACAGAATGCCAAAAAAAGTCATCGTCATGAAAACAGGACCCCCAAATCCCCACACCGTCCAGCCAGGATACCGTGCGGTTGTATCTTAATCTAGTATGCAATCGGAATCTGACCATCAAAGGTTCGCCGTAAAAGGCTGCCCTCGTGAAATGTCAATTTCTGTCCCGGGATCACCAGTTGCCCTCATCGATCAGGAGCACATAGAAGACCTTGCCGTAGATGTCCGTCTCGACGAGGCGCCCCTTGTCGAGGATGTGTTTGACCTTGCCGTTCTTCGTGGTGATGCAGTAGCGAACGGCATCGTTGCCGTTGCTGTCTGGCTGCCGGACTTGCTCCCAGATGCTCTGCTCGACGGCCTCGTATTCCTCTGGATGGACGATGCCGCGGAAGGTGCCGCCGGTGTACTGCTGAAAGTCCTCGAGTGTCTGGCATTCGAACAGACGGATGAGTTCGTGGTTGGCAAAGAGGATTTCCTCTTTGCCCGTGGCCTTGTAGATGAGGATCGCGCCGGGGAAGTGCATGATGATGTCCTGGAGGCCAAATGCCAGCTGACTGCGGTCCTCCTTGGCGATGTTCGGCGCATACGAGAGGACGCCGTGCTTGCCGTGAAGCTTCACGGCGTAGAGCGCCGCATCGGCGCAGTGGAAGAGGTCGGTGCGTGAGATTCCCTGCGACGGATAGGCGGCGTAGCCGATGGAGATGGTGTAGGCATGCTGCTGGTCGCCATATGTGAAGGTCATATTGCGCGCACTGAACCGGCGAAGCAGGGACCCTGCATCTTCCTTGCACCCCGGCAGGAAGATGCAGAACTCATCGCCGCCGCTGCGTCCGATGATGGCAGGCGCCGGGAACGCCTCGCGCAGATGGTTCGCCAAGCTGCGCAGCGCCTCATCGCCGGCAGCGTGGCTGTAGAGATCGTTGATGCGTTTGAAATTATCGATGTCGAGCATGATGCCGACCGCCTGGCGCTTTGGGAACTGGTCCAGATACGCTTCGACAGCCGTATCAAAGCCCTGGCGATTGTTGAGCCCCGTCAAAGCGTCTGTATTGGCCAGCTGGCGCAGGTAACGGCGGTGTTTCTGCAAATGGAGCAGGACATGGGTCAGGAAAGTCAGCAGAAATACGAGGATCAGGCCGAGTGCCAGGGTGATCGCGAGAGGCAACGGCATCCGCCATCCCTGAGCAGGGGCGACCTCCAGCTTCCACCTACAGCCGCCGTACGTGAAGACCTGCACCTCTGCCGGCTCCGGAAGGTTATCGGATGCCAGAATGACCTGGTAGGTGTCCCCTCCCGGAGAGGTCTTGGAGATGCGGTAGGCATGGTGCGTCGCCTCGAGCGACTGCACCGTCTCCCCAAAGACGTCCGGCACCTTGAGAACGGCAATCGTAAAGCCCCAGAACACCTGCTGTCCCGCTGCATTCTTCCGGTAGACTGGCTGGCGCATCGCAATGGCCGTGTAGTCGTCCGTCACCTGGAACGGCCCCTGCATAGTCGCAATCCCCGTGTCGCGGCTGTAGACGAGGATTCCCAGCCGTTCATCCAGCGAGAAGAGATCGACCTTCCCCAGGCCTGCCGCATGTTCCGGGTAGATATCCGTCACGCGGCCCTGCGGCGCCAGCTGGATACTGGCAACATAAGGGCGCGTCGCGAGCATCTCCTGGGCCAGCTCTTCAAAATGCTGCGGCCGCTCTCCTGTATCGGCAATCATGTAGGCCAGCGTCTCCGTCACCGAAAGGCTCGTGCCAAAGTCCTTCTCGAGCTCATCCGCGTAGATTTTTGCCGCCTGTGCGCATTCCTCCCTCTGCATGCTAGACTGATTCTGCACGATGTGCCACAGTAACACCAGATATATTGCCATCCCGATCGAAAAGACCGCCATCGTGATGGTATTGCGTTTCATGCGCTCATCGCCTCCCCTCTGCCATGCAACGTCTCGTCCTTATCCAGACCGCTTCTTGGTCTATACTATACTATACTATACATAAAAAAGCGAATCGATTTTTCGGCCTGCACGATAAAACAGAGCCCCCGCAAGATAAACAGGAAGCTCCGATTGGTATGCAGGCGTTTGAAGCAAAACATTTAGGACATCCGAGGATCCCGCTGCCGTTTGTATGGACCCAAAAAGACAAAAAAATAGAACCGTCCGCAAACGGGCGATCCTTTCGCTTTCTTTGCCGATTGCCTGCGCCTGAACTCAAGCCAGGCCGCGGAGATGTGCGAGCTCTGCCTGCCGCTCGTGATAGTACCAGCGGACGGAACGCCCGATGGCGCAGCGGATGGCGTCGAGCTTGCCGGCTTTCGCGAGCTTCTTTAACGAAGCCACGTCAAAGCCGCTCGTCGAAAGATAGCTCGCAGACAGGAACCCAACCTGCCGCAGCGCCTTCCGGTAGCTCGCACTGTCACGACGATCTAAGTCAATTTCCTTGATAGCCATACGAATCCCTCCAGAGCATGATCCATGATTCCATGTTGAGAGCCATCGATTCTATTTACAGATATCTTCGTGATGGCTACATTATAGCACAAGGTTGTAATGTTGTATACCTCTGCGTGCATATCTTCACAAAAACATAACGAAGTTTCCTCTTTGCCATACGTGTTTTATCGTTTTTCTTCCACGTGTACCGATACCTGAATCCATTCTTTTTGCTTTTTTTTCGCGTTTTTCCGCAAAAACCTATAGAAATCGGTTTCGATTTCGATTATAATAGGAGTAAAACCCAGCTTGTATTATGTATTAGGAGGTTTTTCTATGCTGACTGCACAAAAGGTGTATCCGCTCCCGAAGGAGCTCCAGGCGAAAATCGACCTGGTTCTCGAGTCGCACGACTACGACTCGACGCAGATTGTCGGCATACTCCTCGAAGTCCAGGACCTCAATCCACTGCATTATGTGCCGGAGCCCGTCGCCTATTATCTCGCGGACCGTCTCGACATGCGCATCACGAACATCTTTGATATTCTGAACTTCTACAGCGAGTTATCCGACAAGCCGCGCGCCAAGTACCCGATCCAAGTCTGCAGCTCCATCGCCTGCCGCGTCAACGACAGCGAGGGACTCGCGAACCTGCTGAAGGATATCCTCGGCATCGATTTCGGCGAGACCACCTACGACCAGCGCTTCACGCTCGAGAAAGTCACCTGCTTCGGCGCCTGTGACCGCGCGCCAGCCGTCCGTATCAACGGCAAGGTCTACGACCATCTGGACAGCCGCGAAAAAATCGAGCATCTTCTGCAAACGCTGGATTGAAGGGAGCGAAACACATGAAGAACAGACCAGCTTTCCTGACGAAGAATTTCGGGAAATACGATCCCTCGTCGATTTCTTCCTATATGCGCATCGGCGGCTTTGACGCGCTGCGCAAGGCGGTCAACATGGACGGTGAGGATATCGCCAGCCTGATCGCCGAAAACAAGGTCAAGGGCCGCGGCGGCGCCGAATACGATATGGGCCGCAAATGGTCGCAGGCCCGCAAGGTGGTCGGCGAAAACAAAGTCGTCATCTGCAACGCCGATGAGGGCGAGACGACGACCTTCAAGGACCGCGAGCTCATCCAAAACGACCCCTTTAACCTGATCGAGGCCATGATCATCGCGGGCTGGGCCGTTGGCGCAACGGACGGCTACATCTATATGCGCGCCGAATACGCGTGCCTCCGCCCGCTGCTGCTCAACGCGATCCGCCAGGCGCGCAGCTACGGGTTCCTCGGACAGCACATCCTCGGCAAAGATTTTTGCTACGATATCCACCTCTATTCCGGCGCCGGCGCCTATGTCTGCGGCGAAGGCACCGCTCTGATCCGCTCCATCGAGGGCAAGGCGGGCCGCCCGCGCATGAAACCGCCTTTCATCAAGGTCAGCGGCGTTTTCGCGCGCCCGACCTGCCTGCAGAACGTCGAGAGCCTGTCGCTCGTCCCGCATCTGCTGCTCGACGACGACAAAGAATATCAATCCTATGGTGTCGGCGATTCGGTCGGCACGAAAATGATCTCGGTCGGCGGCAACGTCAATCACCCCGGTGCGTTCGAGATCCCGTTCGGCACGACCGTCCGCGACATCATCTACAATCTGGCCGGTGGCGTGCAGGGTGACCGCCCGATCCGCCTGATCCAGTTTGGCGGGGCCTCGGGCAAGGTCGCCGGCCCGGAGATTCTCGATACGCCGTACACGTATCAGGATCTCCGCGCGGCCGGCGTCATGGTCGGCTCCGGCGCGCTCTGCGTCGTCGATGACCGCACGAGCGTCATCAATTTCCTGCGCATCAATCAGGAATTCTTTTCCGATGAATCCTGCGGCCAGTGCACGCCGTGCCGCGAGGGCAACCACCACATCCAGATCATCCTCGACAAAATCAAGGAGGGCACGGCGACCAGGGAGGACATCGACATCATGAAGACCATCGCGCGCGTCATGAGCATGAGTTCCCTGTGCGGACTCGGCGAAACCGCGCAGAACTCCTTGAAATCCGCCATGGAAGTTTTCCCGGAAGTATTCACCGTTGGAGGTGCAAACGCATGAGTGAGCAGCAAATGATTCATCTGACGATCAACCACATCCCCGTCGAAGTGCCAAAGGGCACGAAAATCATGCAGGCCGCGCAAAAACTCGGCATCGACATCCCGCACCTCTGCTACCATCCCGATCAGCGCATCAAGGCGCACTGCCGCCTCTGTTCGGTCGAAGTCACCGGCAAGCGCCGTCTGCTCGCCGCCTGCTCAACCGAGTGCTGGGAAGGCATGGACGTGCACACCGACACGCAGATCGTCCGCGACACGCAGGTCTCGATCCTGCAGCTCATGCTCGCGAACCATAACAAGGACTGCCTGTCCTGCCCGCGTAACCAGAACTGCGACCTGCAGCGGCTCTGCAGCCGGTTCAACATCCTCCAATCCCCCCTGCCGTCCGTCGTCAAAAAAACGAAGCGCATCCAGACGAACCCGTCCATCGTGCGCGATCCGTCGAAATGCATCCGCTGCGGCCGCTGCATCCGCGCCTGCAAGGACGTGCAGGGCATCGCGGCGCTGACATACGCGCACCGCTCGAGCGACATCGTCGTGACAACGGCCTACAACAAGCCGATGGAGGATACGGACTGCGTGCTCTGCGGTCAGTGCAGCCTCGTCTGCCCGACGGGCGCCATCGTCGAGAAGGATGACACGCAGCGCGTCCTGGACGTCCTGCAGGATCCGTCGAAACACGTTGTCGTGCAGGTCGCACCGGCGGTTCGTGTCGCACTCGGCGATGCGTTCGGCATGGAGCCTGGCACAATCGCGACCGGACAGATGGTCACGGCGCTAAAACTGCTCGGCTTCGACAAGGTATTCGATACGAATTTCGGCGCGGACCTCACGATCATGGAGGAATCCGCCGAGTTCGTCGAGCGCCTGACGAAAGGCGGCGTCCTGCCGATGATGACCTCGTGCAGCCCTGGCTGGGTCAACTACATGGAGAAGCATTACGGCGATTACCGCCAGCACCTCTCTTCGGCGAAGTCCCCGATGCAGATGTTCGGCGCGATTGCCAAGACCTACTATCCGGAGCAGGCCGGCATCGACGTACACAATATCGTCACCGTCTCGATCATGCCGTGCACGGCGAAGAAATACGAGTGCACGCGTCCGGAAATGGGCCGCGACGGCATGCAGGACGTCGATATCGTGCTGACGACGCGCGAGCTCATCAAGCTCATCAAATACGTCGGCCTCGAGTTCGGCAATCTGCCTGAGAGCGATTTCGACAGCCCGCTCGGCGAATCGACCGGCGCGGGGGCCATCTTCGGCACGACCGGCGGCGTCATGGAGGCTGCGCTGCGCACAGCCTACGAAAAGGTCACGGGCAAGACGCTCCAAAAGCTCGACTTCGACGACGTCCGCGGCTTTAAGGGCATCAAGGAGACCACGGTAAACCTGAACGGCCGCGACGTCCACATCGCCGTCGCGCATACGCTCAAGAACGCGCGGATCATCATGGAGCAGATCAAAAAGGGCACCTGCAAATACGACTTCATCGAGATCATGGCCTGCCCGGGCGGCTGCATCGGGGGCGGCGGACAGCCGATCGGCACGACCAACGCCATCAAGCAGAAGCGCATGGAGGCCATCTACCAGATCGACCGCGACAAGCCGATCCGCAAATCGCACGAAAACCCGGAGATCCTCAAGCTCTACAAGGATTTCCTCGGCGAGCCGCTTTCCGAAAAAGCACACGAACTCCTCCATACGGACTACCACAAGGTGCCAAAAGAATACGTCTTCGATTAACGGATAGATTAACGGATAAAAGACCGAAAAAAGACCTTCCCTCGCGGGAAGGTCTTTTTGGATCTGTCCAATGCCTTTTACCAGTCTTTTTTCCCGAGCTTTGCCTCGGCCTCTCGTTTGGCGCGCTGCACGCTCGCGTTGAGGTCGGCCAGTGTCGGCACGCCGGCGCCGGCGAGCGTGCGCGGTGCCGCGGGCTGCGCGGGGGCCGATGACGCCTGCTCCTCCGCCTTTTTCTCATCGAGGGAACGAAGGACGACGGCCAGGCTGTCGCCGTTTTTCACGGGGTCGGTGAATTCCGCTTTCTGCCCGTTGACGAGGATCGTGAACGTCACGCGGCTCGTCGCGGCCGGTGGCTGGAACCCGACGGCGAGCAGCGCGTCGCTGACCGTCGTCGCTGTGCGCTCGGAGCGCGAGAACTCGAGAACCGCGCCGTCCTCGACCACCGTCCCGGCGCTCGCCCGACGCCCGTTGACCGTCAGGCGCACGCCGGCCGACGGCACAAGACAGGCCTTGTTCTCATAGTAGATGGTATAGGCCATATCCCCGTCCTCGATGCCGAGCACGTCCGACAGCTTCGGCGCATCCTCCGCCGTGTACTCGATATGGTCGCCTTCGTGCACCGGCATGGAAATCGACGCCGGCGCGTCGTTGAGCAGGATTTCCGGCGCACAGGTATAGACCGTCTCGTCCCCATTCAGGGTATAGTGGATTTTCCGGCCCGTCGGCGGATAGCCTGCCGCCGCGAGTGCCTCTCCGAGGCTGCGCAGCTCGCGGCTCTCGATCCGGTCGCCGTCGCGCAGCAGACGATCCGGCTCCGCGCTTTCCCCATTCACCGTGAACGACTGGCGAATGTACTTTTCCCGCCCATTGATGAACACGCGGTATTCGCGGCCGGCATCGACGACATCCCCGAGACGCACCGACGCGTCCACGCCGTTCTCGCCCGGCGTGATCGTGATCGCCGCGCCATCGTGGATGACCGTGTCGAGATCCGCCTCCTCGCCGTCGAGCGTGAGCTTCGCGAGCGTCCCCATCGTGCCCGGAAAACTCTTGTTCCTGCCGTCGATCGTGACCATGAGTCCGAGCCCCGGCCGCCCGTTGTACTTTCGCAGGCGGATGCCCGCGTTGAGCAGGGCGTCGGAAACCGTGAGCTTGCGGAAATTGAACAGGCTCGCCTCCTCGCCATTCACCGTGACATGCAGGAAATGCAGGGTGTTCAGCGACGCAATCTTCAAGATGCCGAGCGGCGTCACGGCATCCGGAGAATGCAGTTCCTCCGGGATATCGACGATGCCGTCGACCTTGTCCGGCCGCCGCACCGCGACGCGATTCTCCGGCATGTCGAGCGCCTCCGCGACGAATCCCGCGAGCTTCGGCGTCAGCGAGCCGCCGCCAACGAGCATGACCGCCTGCGGCGCGCTGCCGTTGAGATCTGTGATCTGTTTTGCGATGGCCTGTGCGAGCTTCTGCACGCTCGGCAGGATCGGGCTCAGCACCTCCTCCGCGGTCAGCTGATACGCCTGCCCGAGGATATCGGTGAACGAAACGTCCTCGCCCTCCGATGCCCGACGCTTGATCCCTTCGGCCACATTGAAGTCGAGCAGAAATTTCTGCGAGATCGCCTCGGTGATCTCATCGCCGGCAAGCGGCACCATGCCGTAGGCGATGACTGACCCGTTCTTCGTGATCGCGACGTCTGACGTGCCGGCGCCGATATCGACGAGCACGAGGTTCAGATGGCGCATCGTCGGCGGGATCAACACGTTGATCGCGGCAATCGGCTCGAGGGTCAGCGCACGCATCTCGAGCTTCGTCGCATGGAGTGCGGACTGCATCGAATCGATGACCTGCCGCGGCAGGAATGTGGCGATGACAACGGCTTTGGCCTTTTTCCCGCGCTGCCCGATCAGCGTCTTGAGCTGGATATCGTCGAGCAGGTAGCGGATCGTGCTGTAGCCGACGCAGTAATACCGCGTCGGATCGTCGACCGTATGCGAGACCTGCAGCTTCGCCTGGGCTGCCTGCACGCCGGCGAAATCGAGGTTGCGCTGTTGCTCGGCCGTCACGATGCCGCTGACGTCCATCTCGGCCTCCGCCGTCATCGTGTAGAGCGCGCGGCCCGCCGCCGCGACGGCCGCGTCATGCAGCGGACCGGTATCCTTGACGAGCGCGCTCTTGACCTTCTGGATGACCGCTGCGACCTGCGGCACATCGTGAATCTGCCCGTCCAGCATCGCGCGCGTCTTGTGCTCCTGCCGCTCCGTCGCAACGATTTTCAGGCCGCCATCCGCTTCCTCCTCCGCGACGATGCCGATGACGGAACGCGTGCCGATATCGAGCGCGAAAATGCGCTTCTTCGCGCGCTTATGTACCGTCTTCCGCGCCGTAGTCTTCTTGGAAGTCCGGCGACGGCGCCGCACCGGCTTTTTCTTTTCCTGTTCCGTCTGCAAGGTTTCGTCCGTCTGTTCCGGCATAAAAAAACTCCTATCTTCGTTCGTTTTTTCTTTCCACGTTTCAATGCAAAAAAAATAAAGGTTATTTATATTCTTTCGCGAAATATATAGTAGAATCCTGTTTTTCAGGAAAAATCTTTGGCAAAATTGCCAGCAGAAGAAATTAGGGTGAGCAATATGACCGAAAACAATCGGGAAGTCATCACGGGCAGCGATTTTCGCCGCATGGTGCTCGGTGCCTACAGCGAATTCCTGCTCGAATACGAGACCATCAATCAGCTCGGGGGCGCGGGCACCTTGCCGGGCACGCACGTGCTGCGCACGATGAACGCGGCCGTGCTCGAGCTCGACGGCGTCAAGGACGAGAGCATTGGCGGGCTCGCGCGGCGCACGGCAACCGGCGCCGTATTTGGTGCGCGCGGCAATGTCGGCGTCGTGCTCGCACAGATTTTCCGTGGCATCGGCAAGGGGCTGCTCGGCAAATACAACGCGACCTCCTCGGAGTTCGGCAAGGCATTCCAGTACGGCATCCTGTACGCGCAGCGCGTGATCCCCGGCGAATCGGAACGCCCGATCATCACGGTTGCGAAGGCGGTCGCCAAAGGAGCCTATCACGCGGTCCGCAGCGAGCGCCCAATCACGGAAATCCTCGAAGCTGCGCTGCGCGCCGGTGAGGCCGCGCTCTCGAAGGTCGATGCAAACGACGCCGGGGCGCGCATCATGTTCGTGTTCCTGACCGGCTGCCTCAAAGGCCTCGATGGCAACTTCGTGTCGCCGGCCATGAACCTCTCGCTCGGCCTGTCCGTCAAGCAGCCTGGCATGCCAGATCCGCGCAAGGACCGCACGCTTCCCTACTGCCTGCGCTTCCACCTCGCCAACACGAAGGTCAACATCCCTGAGCTCGAGGAGTTGCTGCGCAAGCGCACGGATTTCGTCCTGCTCGAACGCCATGAAAAATACATCGACGTGCATATCCACACGGATCACGTCGGCGAGATCCTCGAGCAGGCCATCGGCTGGGGCAGGCTCTGTGAGATCCACATCACGAATATGAGCGAGAGCCATGTGCTGGCCGCCGAGCAGGCCGTCATGCCCGTCGCGGTGCTCGGCATCGCCGCGAACAAGGTGCAGGCAAAGGAGATGCAGGACCTCGGCGTACACTGCATCGTCGCTGGCAGTGAAGACAATAGTCCATCCGTTGCAAGCCTCGTCGGCGCCGCGCACAGCGACCTCGCGAGCACCTATGTGCTCGTCGCCTGGAGCCGCGAATTCTGGCTCGTCTTCCGCCAGGTAAAGCGCCTGCTCGGCAATCGTGTCGATCTCGTGCTCTGCAAGGACAAAAACGAACAGGCCGCCGCGGTCAAGGCGTTCCATCCGAAAAAAACGGCCGAGGAGAACGCGCGAGCCATGCGTAAAGCCGCCGGTGTCGCGGAATAAGGCAGAAAGGCAGAACCCCGCCTTTTCGCCAAAAAAATTCTTGCTTTTTCTCTCCGAAACGTGTATGATAGTTTTATGTGTCAAAGTGAAAGAAATCCATTCAGCATCAACCCAACTCGATATGGATTTCACCACATAAGAACTTTTCGGAGGTGAATTTCATTGGCAGTACCAAAGCGTAAAATGTCCAAGGCGCGCCGCGACAAGCGCCGTGCGAACTGGAAGCTGACGGCACCGGGATACGTTGCTTGCCCGCAGTGCCATGAGCCGAAACTCCCGCATCACGTTTGCATGGAGTGCGGTTACTACGATGGCCGCGAGGTCATCAAGGCCGCGGAATAAAAGAAAAAAGAGGAGAGACTTTCCGAAAGGATGGTCCCTCCTTTTTCTTTTTCGAAAGAGGTTTACGATGTTACCAGCCATTCCCACAAAATATTTTATCGCCCTGATCGGGCTGACCATCTCGACGTTTGTCTTCAACACATCGGAATTCATGCCGATTGCCCTGCTCATCGACATCTCGTCCTCGTTCTCGATGACGCCGTCGGAAACCGGCATCATGATCACGGTCTACGCCTGGATGGTCGCCCTGCTGTCGCTGCCCCTCATGCTGCTCGCGAGCCGCATGAACCTGAAGCGCCTGTTCCTGCTGACCATCGGCATCTTTGCCGCGGGGCAGTTCCTCGCGGGCATCGCAACGAGCTTCCCGATGCTGATGGGCGCACGCATCGTCGTCGCCTGCGCGCACTCCATCTTTTGGGCCATCGTCGCGCCGATCGGCACGATGCTCGTCACGCGCGCGCACAAGCCGTTCGCACTCGGGATCATCGCGTCCGGCTCGTCTATCGCGATGATCCTCGGCCTGCCGATAGGACGCGTCATCGGCCTCGCTGCCGGCTGGCGCATGACCTTCCTGCTGATCGCCGGCATCGCCGTCCTGCTGCTCATCTTCCTCGCCATCGTCCTCCCGTCGCTCGGCTCCTCAGCGTCGATTTCCGTACGGGAGCTCCCCGGCCTCATCCGTCAGCCACCGGTCTTTCTCACCTACCTCATCACGGTCCTGTTTGCCACCGGCTACTATACGACCTACAGCTATATCGAGCCGTTCCTGAAAACCGTCGCGGCGTTCTCCGCGGACGGCATCACCGATACGCTGATCTTCTTCGGCTGCTGCGGTCTGCTCGGCAGCGCGCTGTTCTCCCATCTCTACGACAGACATCGCAAAGGCGTGCTCACGGGCGGCCTGATCGCCATGCTGGCCGCGCTTTCGACCTGGTATTTCGACGCGCAGTCCGCCGTGCTCATCCTCGCCGCCTGCGTGCTCATGGGCATCACGGCGACGCTCTTCAACGTCGCTTTGCAGGCCGAGCTCATGCGGCTCGTCCCGGCCGGCGCCACGACGATCGTCATGGCGATTTTTTCCGGCATCTTCAACCTCGGTATCGGCAGCGGCAGCTTCATCGGCGGACGCGTCAGTTCCGCCGGCCTGCTCTCCTGCGTCGGGTTCGCCGGCGCCGCGCTCGTAGTTCTCGCACTGTTCGTGCTCCTCAAGTTCTATTTTCCGCACATTTGTACGCAAAAGAATTTCGTGAAAAATCATAAGTAACATTTTTTATTAAATTTCAAAAATACCACTTGCGCTTTGTAACATTCTGTGATAATATCAGATACAATCATTCCATCAAGTATACAAAATCCAAATGCGAGGAAAAGAATCCAGGGTAATCCTACCTCCGCAAACAGAGAGCTGCCGGATGGTGCGAGACAGCAAGCGGCCGGATATCCTGTCTCCTCTTGGAGCAGCCCGCTGAACGCGAGAGTCATTAGGCGGCGCCGGTACCTGACCGTTATCGAACAGGGCGGTGTTCGGCAAGAGCCATGCACCGGCAGAGTGTCTGCCCAACGGGCAGGAAACAGAGTGGTAACGCGAAAGGAAACTTCCGTCTCTAGGTAACGAGGAGACGGAAGTTTTTTTTGTAAAAGGAACAGGAGAGTGGATAGTATGAAGAACGTCGAGCATTATCAGAAAGGTTATTTTATGCCGCCCGTTGTCGATATGTCCTGGCTCAAGAAAGAGTACCCGGATCACGCACCCGTCTGGTGCAGTGTCGACCTGCGCGATGGCAACCAGGCCCTGATCATCCCGATGAGCCTCGAGGAAAAGATCCGGTTCTACCAGATGCTCGTCGACATCGGCTTCAAGGAAATCGAAGTCGGCTTCCCGGCCGCATCCGAAACCGAGTTCGAGTTCCTACGCTACCTTGTCGACCACGACATGATTCCCGATGACGTGACCGTGCAGGTCCTGACGCAGGCGCGCGAACACATCATCCGCAAGACGTTCGAGGCATTGAAGGGCGTCAAGAACGCGATCGTCCACGTCTACAACTCCACCTCCGTCGTCCAGCGCGAGCAGGT
Source organism: Selenomonadaceae bacterium (assembly GCA_022773425.1). Classification (GTDB taxonomy): domain Bacteria; phylum Bacillota; class Negativicutes; order Selenomonadales; family Selenomonadaceae; genus UBA2897. The sequence goes on along the minus strand of JALFBM010000079.1, from coordinate 8,368 downwards.
GTTCCGCAAATCAAAGGAACAGATCAAGCAGATGGCCGTCGATGGCGCCAAACTTCTGCAGGAGCTCACGGACGAGGCCGGCGAAAAGTACCGCTTCGAATACTCGCCGGAGAGCTTCACGGGAACCGAGCCGGAATACGCACTTGAGGTCTGCAACGCCGTGCTCGATGTGTGGAAGCCGACGCCGGACCGCAAGGCGATCATCAACCTGCCCGCCACGGTTCAGATGTCGATGCCGCATATCTACGGCGAACAGATTGCCTACATGTCGCAGAACCTCAAATACCGCGACAGTGTCGTACTCTCCGTGCATCCGCACAATGACCGCGGCACCGGCGTTGCCGACTCCGAGATGGCCATGCTCGCGGGCGCGGACCGCGTCGAGGGCACGCTGTTCGGCAACGGCGAGCGCACGGGCAACGCGGATATCGTGACCATCGGCATGAACATGTATGCGCTCGGCGTCGACCCGCAGCTCGATTTCTCGAACATGCCGCACCTCGTCGATGTCTACGAGAGCGTCACGCGCATGAAGGTACCGCCGCGCCAGCCATACGCCGGCAAGCTCGTCTTCGCCGCATTCTCCGGCTCGCATCAGGACGCCATCGTCAAGGGCATGCGGTATCACAAAGAACACCAGCAGAAAATCTGGAACTGCCCGTACCTCTACATTAACCCGAAGGATGTCGGACGCACCTACGACGCGGACGTCATTCGCATCAACAGCCAGTCCGGCAAGGGCGGCGTCGGCTTCATCATCGAGCAGAACTACGGCATCGATATGCCGAAGAAAATGCGCGAGGATTTCAGCTACTTCGTCAAAGGCATTTCCGACCATAAGCATCAAGAGCTGAAACCAGCTGAAATCTACGACGCGTTCTGCAAGAACTACCTGAACATCGAGACCCCGCTCGCCTTTGTTGACGCACAGCTGAAACGCGATGGCGACGCCTGGACGGGCAGCGTCATCGTCAAAGCGAATGGCAAAGAGGAGACCATCGACGCCAAGGGCAACGGCCAGCTCAACGCCATCAGCAACGCCGTCTGCAAGGCCTATGACATAGAGATCACGAACCTCGTCTACAGCGAGCACGACCTCGACCGCGACTCCGGTTCCCGCGGCATCGCCTATTTCGGCCTGACGGATAAAGACGGGAACATCACCTGGGGTGCCGGCGTCGACACCGATACCATGACGGCCTCGATCCGCGCCTTCTTCACCGCCATCAACCGCATGGAAGGCATCGAAAAGAAAATCCACTGATTCGCACGCAGATCTTTTAGGAGGAACAAGCTATGGGCATGACCATGACGCAAAAAATCCTGGCAAAGCACGCTGGCGTCCCGGCCGTAAAAGCCGGCGACCTCATCACCTGCTCGCTCGACCGAGTGCTCGCGAACGACATCACGGCACCGCCGGCCATCGCCGTTTTCAAAAAAATCGGCAAGCCGGTCTTTGACCGGGAGAAAATTGCCCTGATTCCCGACCATTTCACCCCGAACAAAGACATCAAATCCGCCGGTCTCGCGAAAATCGTCCGCGATTTCGCCCGGGAGCATCAGATCAAATACTATTATGAAGTTGGCCGCGTCGGCATCGAGCACGTACTGCTGCCGGAACAGGGCATCGTCGCGCCGGGCATGATGACGATCGGCGCTGACTCCCACACCTGTACCTACGGCGCGCTCGGCGGCTTCGCGACCGGCGTCGGCTCCACCGACCTCGGCGTCGCGATGGCAACGGGCAAAGCCTGGTTCAAAGTTCCGGACGCCATCCGCGTCTACCTGACCGGAGAAAAACCCGCGGACATCACGGGCAAGGACGTCATGCTGACCCTGATCGGCATGATCGGCGTCGACGGCGCGCTCTACCAGTCGCTGGAATTCCAGGGCCCCGGCGTCGCATCGCTCGATATGACCGACCGCTTCACGATCGCGAACATGGCCATCGAGGCCGGCGCGAAAAACGGCATCTTCCCGGTCGACGAGCAGACGCGTGCCTACGAAAAGGGCCGCGTGTCCGATGACTATGCGGTATACAAGGCCGACGACGATGCACCCTACGCGCGTACCGTCGAGATCGACCTCTCCAAGCTGAAGCCGGTTGTCGCGTTCCCACATCTGCCGGGCAACACGAAAGTCATCGGCACCTTTGGCGACATACCGATCGATCAGGTCGTCATCGGTTCCTGCACGAACGGCCGTCTCGAGGACCTCGCCATCGCGGCAAAGATTTTCGAAGGGCATTCCGTACACCCGTCCGTTCGCTGCATCGTGATCCCCGGCAGCCAGCAGGTCTACCGCGACGCGATGAAAGCCGGCTATATCGACACCTTCATCGCGGCCGGCTGCGCCGTATCCACGCCAACCTGCGGCCCATGCCTCGGCGGTTACATGGGCATCCTCGCCGCCGGTGAGCGCTGTGTATCGACCACCAACCGCAATTTCCGCGGCCGCATGGGCCATGTGGACAGCGAGGTCTACCTCGCCGGCCCGCAGGTCGCCGCCGCGAGCGCGATTCTCGGCAAGATTGCCACCCCGAAGGAGGTAAAATGACGATGCAATACCAAGGAAAAGTCTGGCGCTACGGCGACAACGTCGACACCGACGTCATCATCCCCGCGCGCTATCTGAACAGCTTTGACCCGAAGGAACTCGCCGCCCACTGCATGGTGGATATCGACGAAACGTTTGCGAAAAACGTCAAGGCCGGCGACATCCTCGTCGGCGGGCAGAATTTCGGCTGCGGCTCGTCCCGCGAGCACGCGCCGATCGCCATCAAAGCTTGTGGCGTCCCTGTCGTCATCGCGGCGAGCTTCGCGCGCATCTTCTACCGCAACGCGATCAACGTCGGACTGCCCGCCCTCGAGATCGGCAAGGATGTGGCCGAAATTCATGTGGAGGACATCCTGTCCATCGACACGGCAGCGGGTACCATCCGCGACGAAACGACGGGCAAGGTATTCCACGCGACGCCGCTGCCCGGCTTCATCCAGGACATCGCGGCGGCCGGCGGCCTCGTGAACTACGTAAAGGAGCGGTAAACATGGGAAAAAAGATCGTCGTAATCCCCGGTGACGGCATCGGCAGAGAAATCACCGATGCCGCGAGAAAGGTGCTCGAAAAGATCAGCCGCAAGTATGCCCTCGGCCTGACCTTTGAGGAGAAGGCGGCGGGCGGCACGGCTTACGACGCCTATGGCACGCCGCTCCCGGACGAGACCATCGAGGCGGCGAAAAACGCGGACGGCGTGCTGTTCGGTGCCGTCGGCGGTGACCAGTGGAACGATCTGCCGCCGGAAAAACGCCCGGAACGCGCCATCCTCGGCCTGCGGAAGTCCCTCGGCCTCTACGCGAACCTGCGGCCGGTCAAGGTGCCCGCCATGCTCGCCGGTTACTCCCCGCTGAAGCCAGCGATCATCACCGGCGCGGACATCCTGATCGTCCGCGAGCTCATCGGCGGCATCTATTTCGGCGACCGCTGTGAATCCGAGATAAAAAACGGCGCGGAACGCGCCTGGGACCTCGAGAACTACAGCGTCCCCGAGGTCACGCGCATCGCACGCTTCGCCATGAAGGCCGCCGGCCTGCGCAAAGGCCATGTCACCTCCGTCGACAAAGCCAACGTCCTGGCGACCTCGCGGCTCTGGCGGCGTACCGTCACCGACGTCGCGAAGGAATACCCGGACATCCGGCTCTCCCACCTCTACGTGGATAACTGCGCGATGCAGCTCGCCTGCGCACCGAAGCAATTCGATGTCATCGTGACGAGCAATCTGTTTGGCGACATTCTGTCCGATGAGGCCGCCGTGCTCGGCGGCTCCATCGGCATGATGCCGTCCGCGTCCATCGGTGAGAACACGAGTCTCTACGAACCGATTCACGGCAGCGCACCGGACATCGCCGGAAAAGGCATCGCCAATCCATGCGCGACCATCCTGTCCGCAGCTATGCTGCTGCGCTACTCACTAAACGAGGAAAAGGCCGCGAGGGCCATCGAGCAGGCCGTCGATGCCGCCCTCCAGGAGGGCTGGCGTACACCGGACCTCTATCAGGAGGACAGCGGCCTGAAAAAAGCCAATACCCAAACCATGACCGACGCCATTCTCGCACAGATCGGTTAAAGCCATACACCGAAACAAAGAGAGCTGCCACCCAGGCGCAAATTCCCCTGGGCGGCAGCTCTCTTGCTGTCGGTATCTTTCGATCCGCGGATCAGATGCCCTCCCCGTCGAGACCGGTGAAGCGCTGTTTCTCGGTGCGCTGGAACTCCACGACGCGGCCGCCCTTGATGACGATGGTGAGCTGGCCGTAATCGAGCCGCGAGAATTCCGAGCGAATATGCGCAGCGAGATGCTGCTTCTCGCTCTCGGCCATCGCGCCGGCCGATGCGCCGTCATCCCAGCAAGAAAGGCGGCGCTGCGTAAAGAACTCCACCTGCATCAGGATGCCGTCCTGCGCGATGAGTCCCGCCTTGCCGAAGCGGATGCGGCGGATGCCCGCGAGCAGATAATGCATGACCTTTTCCGGGATTTCTCCCCGCCCGACTTTTTCCTGCTTCATACTACACCGCTCCCCCTGCTTTCCTTTATCCCTAAAATAGCATAGTTTACATACCGTGTCAATATGTTATCAGATGATAGTTTCAACAAAAAGGACTCGCACAACAAAAAAAACAGGGCTATGTCAGCCCCGTTCATATCGAATATAAAATTGTGTTTGCTTTTAACGATCATAGCCCTTATTGATTTCCATCATGGTACGAATCAGTTCTCGAATAATGATTTTGGATAGTTCTTGATAATCGCCCTTGCTATCCGCTAAGGCCAGTGCATCGTAATAGCGTTGTTTTTCCGCATGTTTGATGTAGATGGGCGGCAGGTTTTTCTTACGCAACATCCAGTTCAAAAACGCTCGGGAACAGCGGCCGTTTCCATCGACAAACGGATGGATCTGCGTGATTTCATGATGAATCCTTACGAGCTGGTCAATCCAGTCGCTGACAGATAGGTTATTGATATTTTCCATGGCCGCCTGTACTACCGGTGCCAGCGCGATAATCCGCTGCATGATATCGTGATAGTCCGCCGTTTCAAAGTTGGCACCCTGAACCCAGGCATTATCCCGGCGTGTACCACTAGCGGCATCTGGATACGGCGTATATTGGAACAGCATCCGATTCAGCACCATCAGCTTATAAATATCCAGCGGATCTTCCGTAGAACAAATATAGTCATAAATTGCAGCATGGCCGGTCACTTGGATGATGTTATCGTATTCCGTACAACAGTATTCGCTGTCTTTGCCATGAAGGCGAAGATCCGTCACGATTTCTGCGACCTCGTCTTCCTCTAAGTCAACGCCTTCCATGCGGTTTTCGTTAAAGATGAAATTGTTCTTGAAAATATACCAGGTGATATCCGGCTTCATTTGGAAAAAGAATTCATAGGAATCAACAGCCTGCGCCATCAGCATGAGCGGATTTAAGTCAATTCCTAGTTGTTCCTTGACTTTATCTGGCTTGAATTTTTCGATGCGCTTGTTTAATTCTTTCGCATCCATAAAGGGCAATATATGCAGTACATACGCGAGCCTCAGGGCACAAGCCCGAAAACTTACTCCGAATTTTACGGAAAGCATCAAGGCCGCCTGCAAATCCACCTGACCATCGACCATGTATTTTTCGGCCGCTTTTCGCAAGGCTGGCGCTGGCATAAGCAGGGCGGCGGCAAACTGTTCTGCGTAGCGTTCCGTTCCATTGCGGACATTGCCAATTTGACAATATTGTGACTGCCTATCCTTCAAATGATGGCAAAGCTCATGTGCGGCCGTAAAACGCTGTCTGGTAATCGGTCGGTTAAAGTTGATACCCACCAAGGGGATATCAGTTTCATCTTCGGGAACGATGTAGATACCTTCCAGCTTTTTCGCATTCATGAACTGATAGATAACACCGCAGTTTCGCATGATAGCAAAGGGATTGATGGGGAGTTTTGGATTAGCTGTATCTATGTCGCATTTCTGCAGCACATAATCTGCAAATGCCTCCGGCCGCATTCCGGCTGGATAGACAAGCTCCAGCGACTTACGCATTCAATCCCTCCCGATAGCGTTTCTTGAACTGCATCAAGTTCATGATTTCTGCTTGGTCGATAGCGGATAGTTCCGAGAAGGTTCGGGCAAACATCGCAGTTTTCTCATCGGCGGGTGTCTTCCCATGTATCAGATCATCCATAGAGACACCATATAGATGGGCAAAGCCTGCTAACTCTTTGGCAGACACCTCGCGCTTTCCTGACTCGATGGCCACAACCGTTGTACGCGACATTCCCATTTGCTTGGCCACAAACTCCTGCGTCAGGTGCAGTGCCTTGCGTGCCGCTTTTAACCTTTCATACATTTTCATGCACCTCCTTCTATTACCATAGTAACATCTTTGTCAACAATGTCAATACAAAATGTCATAAAACATGACATTTTGTAAGCCATAAATGATAAAGTCCTGATATACCACAAATGAAAATGTCCCGATTCCCGATTATGGTAGACTATTACTGTCTATAATCTATCAGATTGGAGGACATAGCTTATCAGAAAGGTAATTTTATCAATGGATGAACAGAATAAATATGAAGTGATCAAGTCCCTGGTGGATCATCCTGAAACCGGAAACAAGGATCGTGCAGCACTGAAACTTGGTTGTACCAGACGGCATATCAACCGTATGATTGCCGGATATCTCAAAGAAGGCAAGACTTTTTTCATTCATGGCAACAAAGGACGTAAACCATCAACAACCATCGCCAATGACGTACAGAAACAGTTTGGCACCTTCATCTGGCGATTGACGATGCTCTCGGCATAATCACCGGCGCCTGGTTCGATACGCAGGAAACGCTGAACGGCTACTATCACGTATTCCATCAGATCCTGACGAATTATAGCATCCCTTATAAATTCTTCACAGACAGACGTACGGTATTTACCTACAAAAAGAAAAATGCCCCATCGGACGATGAGGACACTTACACCAAGTTTGCTTATGCCTGCAAACAGTTCGGTGTTGAACTTGAATCCAGCAGCGTTCCACAGGCCAAAGGCCGTGTGGAACGGCTAAATCAGACACTTCAGTCACGCCTTCCGATTGAACTCCGTTTGGCAGGCATAAATGATATCAAGAGTGCGAATGAATTCCTCCACTCCTACATGCTTGACAGTGAAATAAAAATATTATTTAAGAAATATTAGTTTTATTTCGATAACTTATATAAGGGTAAGTTTGAGTATAGATATGCAAGAAGAGAGTCATCAGAAAATATAGCGATAGATACCTTTATCACAAAGGTATCAAATCCCTGATAAATAAATCCATTTTGAAAACAGGAGATTATTATGAATATGATAAATAAAAAGAATCTACTAACCATCTTTGCATTCACATTACTATTTGTGGTGGCTGTCATCAGCGGTATATATATTGCACAGCATTCACACGAATCATTAAATTCTCCCCAAAACATTTCACAATCTTCTGATAATGAAGACAATACAAAAGACACTTCAACAGAAGATGAAAATTTATATAACACATCACCATCAAGCAATAATAATAATAATAATAATAACAACGATTCTTCCACAAAGGTTATAGAATCTCAAAAATTGTTATTGTCAAAAAAAGAGAACATACGCGTTAGGATGAATAATCAAATTGCGGCTATAAGAGATAAACAGACACGAGAAGACATTGCATACAAAGAAGGTTTTTTATCAATACAGAAATATTTTACACAAAAAGCCCAAAACGAAGCTGATATTCAGCAAATTAGGCTCAATTATGCTAATGAAGAAATAAATGCTATAAAAAATACATTATTTAATTCAGTAGAAGAGAAAAATATAGAAATAAATACCGCTACTGCAAAAAAGAATCGAATTGAACAAGAATTAAGCACTGCACACAAGGCTCAAGAAGAAGTTGCTAATGTAATTGCCTCATATGATAGAGCAATGGAACAATGACGATAAGGCAAAACACATTACTACCACTATCAAATAAGTAGAGGTAATATGCAATGAGAAGCATTAAATTTATCTTTTACGTTTTGTTGTTTTTTACACTTTTATATACTCCAGCTATATCATTAGCACAACCTGATGATTCTGTAAAAATAGGAGAAAATTACTATTGGCACGGAAACAGAAACTATATTTGCTTACCAGACTCTGGCGCCGACATTCAGAAATACATCGTGATAAGGTAAAATATATTTCGCAAATTCAATTTCATAAAAAATAGACATAGTCTATTGCCGCTAGTACAATTAAGTTACCACACCAAATTCGTAAGGAGGCAATAGACCATGTCT
>JALFBM010000076.1 GCA_022773425.1 Selenomonadaceae bacterium | reverse complement strand
GCCGAGCTCCCGTATGACTGCGGCTGCGCTTTTGTCGTATTGGATGTAGAGCCGGACGGCCCTGATCCGATCATCATAGGAATACATGTGCGAACCTCCTTCTGGTCATTGTCGAAGTCCAGGTTTTTGTCCGCACCCCCTTTTCGTCGTCGGAATTCCCCATCGTCATCGTGGGAAAATCCCCACTTTCAGCGAGCCTTGTCAGGAAGCAGGTTCCAAAGCGAAAAACAGACAGCAAAAAAGGACTCGCACAAAATCGTGCGAGCCCTGTATGCTCCATGGCAGAGAGGGTGGGATTCGAACCCACGGTGGCTATTCACCACACTTGATTTCGAGTCAAGCACCTTCGACCACTCGGACACCTCTCCGTATCCGCCGTATGAGCCTCGGCTCATTGCGAACAAAAATAGTATAGCACATTCCGCCTGGCCTTGTAAAGGGATTTTTCGGATTTTCGGCGCTTCGGTTTGCCGATTCATCCGAAATCCGTTTCACACAGCGAGGCCAGAGAGGCCGGGGAGAACTCAGACCTTGAACTTTGCGACCTGGTTCTTGAGCTTGTCCGCACCGTCCTGCGAGGCGTTGACCTTCTGCAGGATGGCGTTTGCCTTGTCGGCGACCTGCGTGACCTTCTCGGCGATGGCCGTGTTGCCGGCCGCTTCCTCGTGGGTCGCCTTGGCGATTTCGCCCATCGCGTTGTTCATGGTCTCCACGTCGGCGGCAATCTTCTGCGACGCCTCGTTGCTCTTGCTCGAGAACTTCCGCAGGTACTCCGCATCCGCGAGGTACTGGTCCGCCGTCTTATTGATGAGCTTGTAGTCCTCATTGACGTTGTTTTCCATGAACTGCAGCAGGCTGTTCGCGCCATCCGACAGATCCTGCACGGAACTCGTCACGCGGCCGGTCAGCGACTGGATCTTCTCCGCCGTCTGCTGGCTCTGTTCTGCGAGTTTGCGGACCTCATCGGCGACGACCGAGAAGCCGCGCCCATGCTCGCCCGCCCGCGCCGCCTCGATGGCTGCGTTCAGCGCGAGCAGGTTCGTCTGTCCCGCGATATCCGTGATATCCTGCGTCAGCGACGTGATGTTGTCGACAATCTTCGCGGCCTCGATGGCGCTCTCGACCGACGATTTTGTCGTATGATAGACCTCGGCCGCCGCTTTCTGTGCCTGATCCATGTTCGATTTCAGGCCGTTCGCGCGGTCTGCCACCTCGACGGTGTAGGCCTCGCTCTTCTTCGCCTCTGCCGCCTCGCTGCGGATATTGTCGCTGACCGTATCGGTGAGGTTCTGGAGGTTCGACGTCGACGCCGCCGTCTCCTCCATGCCGGCCGCCATCTCTTCGGTTGCCGCCGACATATCCTGCGCGCCGTCGTTGAGCTCGCCGACGAGTTTTTGTACCTCGTCGACCATGCCCGTGATGTTCTCGGCCTCTGTCTGCACGTCATGCAGGACGCCGCGCAGGGATTCCTGCATGCGCTCGAGCGCTACGACCATCGTACCGATCTCGTCCTTGCGATCCGCGTAGCTTGGCGGGAGCTCCCCCGTGAGGTCGCCGTCCGCGACCGCATCGAGCAAGTTGACCGATGCCTCAAGCGGCGTCGCGATGCTGCGCGCAATCCAGAGCGCCGCGCCGACGCCGATGATCAGACCGAGCAGAATGATGATCGCAAAGATCTTGATCGTACGCTGGTAGACCGCATCACTCTTTTCAAACAGCAGCTTGCCCTGCTGGATATTATCCGGCGCAATCTCCGCGATATTCGCGCTGATCGCCTTGGCCCCGCTGAGGTTCTTGAGCATCTTCTGGAGGTCTTCCTGCGAACTCGTCAGGCCCTTCGACGCCTCGACGCCCTCCTTGAACGCCGCGGTGCTGTCCGCGAGTTCATCGAGCGCCTTTTGCGCGCGGTCGTTGTTGTCGATCGCACGGATTTTCTCACCGTCCGCTGCAATCCGGTCTGTATGGTCGCTGAGTTCATCGATCAGGATTTTCTGATTCTCCGGAGACAGATTGTTGAGTTCGAGATAGTCGATATCGCTCTGAAGCGTCTGACTCAGATTCGTCATATCGTTCAGATACTGCGTCGTCATGAGGTTCTGATTGTACATCCGGTCGACGAACTCTTTGGACTGCCGGTTCGAGAAGATGCCGACAGCCGCAATGATGCACATCGTCGCGAGCAGGATGACCGCAAGTACCAAGATTTTATATTTTACCCGAATATCCTTCAATGCGTTCACCCCCTGCTCACTTCACGAACTGACCGATGTTGTCTTTCGTGATCTCGATGAAATCGACCTTTTCGTTGTCGTTCGACTGTCCGCCTGAAATCATGCTCTGGACCAGCTCGAAGATTTTCGAGGCCGTCGCCGTCGGATCCTGCTTGATCGTCTGGCTCATCTCGCCCGCGGCAATCGCCTTCAGTGCGTCGCTATCCGCATCGATGCCCGTGACGAGCACGCCATTCTGGCGGCCTGCCGCCTTCATCGCCGAGATCGCGCCGAGCGCCATGGCGTCGTTGCCCGAAACGACCGCGTCGATCTCCGGGAACGCGCGAAGCCAGAGCGTCATGTATTTCATGCCGTTCGACGAATTCCAGGCACCGTCCCCCGACGCGAGCAGCTGGATATCCGGACGCTTATCGAGGCAGGCTTCCTTGAAGCCTTCCCAGCGCTCACGCGCTGAGACCTGCGTGACATCGCCGAACAGGTAGACGATCTTGGCGCCCTGCTTCAGATGCTTTGCCATGTACTCGCCTTGCAGGCGGCCGGCCTGGCGCTCATCCGAGTGCACCTGCGCGACCTGTGCGCCGTCCGCGATGTCGCGGTTCGTGACGAGGATGGGGATCTTTTCCTCGTTTGCCTTCTTGACAGCAGGCAACATCGCATTCGCGTCAACCGGCAGCAGGATAATGGCCGCCGGCTTCTTTGCGATGACCTCGTTCATTTGGTCGATCTGCGCGTTCGCGTCCATCTTTGCGTTGGTCACTTCGACCTGATACCCCTGCTTCTCGGCTTCTTCCTTTACATTTTCGTAAAGTGCGCCCGGGAATCTTAAGAGATCATCGTGGGAGACGAAAGCAATTGTCTTGCTCCCATTTCCGCCCGATCCGCAGCCCGCCGACACGGCGAGCATCGCCCCGACGCAAAGCAGCGCGAGAAGGCGTTTTATTTTTTTCATGCACAACACCCCTTATCCTTCTTGGTCCTATAGCACCCGTTACGAGGGAACCCCCCTGTTTCCGCTAATCATAGCGGATTGGCTAGAACTATCTTTCCCTAACCTTTTTATTTCGACCATTATGGCCGATTTCCTCTATAAATAAAAGAAAAAAAGCGCTAAAAAACTTTTATTTTCCGCGCTTTCTCATTCCATATTCTGTATTTTATCTCTTACTCCGTCTTACTGGATGAAACGGACATGTTTGTCGATTTCCTCGAGGGCCTTTGCCTTGCGCTGATTGAAGATGACCTTGTTCTCCTCGAACAGGTTACGCCCATACGTGTCGATGGCGACAATCAGCGGGCCGAATTCCCTTACCTTGCAGGTCCAAAGCGTTTCCGGCATACCGAGATCCTTCCAGTTCGCATCGACGATCTCTTCGACGCAGTTGGCCGCTACGACCGCACAGCCGGCGGGAAACACGCACTGCAGCGCCTTGTGCTCCTGGCAGGCGCGCATCGTGCCGTCGCCCATGCCGCCCTTGCCGATGATCAGGCGGACGCCGGTTTCCTCGACGAACTGCTCCTCGAACTTCTCCATGCGCATGGAGGTCGTCGGGCCGACCGTGACCATCTGGTATTTGCCGTCGCCGAGCGGGCGGATGATCGGGCCGGCGTGCAGGATGGCGCCATCCTTTACGGAAATCGGCAGCGGGCGCCCCTCCTCGACTACGCGGCGATGCGCGACGTCACGGCAGGTCGTCAGATATCCATTCAGATAGATCACGTCGCCGACGTGAATGTCTTTCAAGTCCTCGGCGCTGATTGGCGTCGTCAAAACCTTCTTTGCCATCAGAAATCCACCTCCGAATGCGAATCGATCGTATAGTTCAGGTCCCTGTCGAAAACGATATGACCGCGGCGGTGCGACCAGCAGCCGACGCTGACGCCGACGCCGATGACGGACGGATGCCGCGCCGTGTTCTCGATATTGACGCCGAGCACGGAGTTCTTGCCCGTGAGGCCCTGCGGGCCAAGGCCAAGCGAATTGATGCCGTCCTCCAGGAGCCTCTCCATCGAGGCCGCTTTCGGGTTCGGGTTGTGCGATCCGATTTTGCGCATCAGCGCCTTCTTCGAATTCAGTGCGGCGACCTCGACCGAGGTGCCGATGCCGACGCCGACGAGAAGCGGCGGGCACGCGTTGATGCCGTAGCTCGTCATGACGTCGAGCACGTATTTCGCGACGCCCTCATAGCCCTCGCCCGGCATCAGGACCTTCGCATGACCAGGCAGGGAGCAGCCGCCGCCCGCCATATAGGTATAAATCTCGAGGTCATCGCGGCCCGGCACGATATCCCAGAAAATCGACGGGATGCCCTTCGCGACGTTCTTTCCCGTATTGTACTCGTCAAAGGTCTCGACCGCGTTGTGGCGGAGCGGCGCGTCCTTCGTCGCGCGCACGACCGCTTCCTTCAGCAGCGCCGGCAACTCCCCGAGATAGGGAAAGTCCGCACCGCATTTCAAAAAGAACTGCAACGCGCCCGTATCCTGGCAGCTCGGCCGGTTCAGCTTCCACGCGAGCTCCTGGTTCTTGTCCATGCAGGCATAGAGCGCCTTCGCCAGCGGTTCCTCCTCCTGCGCCGCGAGCTCCTTGATCTTTGCCCGCACATCGTCCGGCAGGCGCTTGCCCGTGAACGCGACGAATTTTGCCATGACATCGGTCATTTTTGCGACCGCTTCTGTTCTGGTCATGTTATCCGCTCCTCTCCCGAATCTTTCCCCTACACAGCAGGTCAGGGCCTTGCTCTTTCGTTGTCTTTAGTATATGCTTATTTTAAGCATAAGTCGAATACGAATCCTTTTATGTTTGATATAAGTTTTATCCTATAGGAGGGACATGCATGGAATTTCGGGCGTTCCGCTATATCCTGAAGATCGCTGAGACCGGCACGATCTCGGCCGCGGCAGCAAAGCTCTACGTTTCTCAGCCGTCGCTCTCACAGCTCCTGACCGGCGTCGAGCGAAAGCTCGGCGTCCCGCTCTTTGACCGCAGCTCCTCACCGCTCCAGCCGACAGAGGCCGGCGAGCTCTACCTGCGCACCGCACGGCAGATTCTCGCACTCGACGAGGAGTTTCACCAGCGTGTCGACGATATGCGCGGGCTCGCGAGCGGCAGCCTCACACTCGGCATCACCCCGTTCCGCTCCGCGTATCTGCTCGCCGCATTCCTGCCGTCCTTCCAGCGGGCGTATCCGGGCATCCAGATCGGCCTGCGCGAGAGCACGACCATGCAGATCGAGGAATCCGCGCGCCGCGGGGAAGTCGACTACGCGATTTCCCTGCTGCCTGCGGACGAAAAAGCATTCCTCGTCACGCCACTTTTCGACGAGGAACTGTTGCTCGCCATCCCGCCTGCACACCCGATTGCCAGGGAATACAGCCGCGTGCCAGGGGATGCGGATACCGAGGCAATGCCCGCCCTGCCGCTCGCCGCATTCCGCGACGACGCGTTTATCCAGATGCAGAGCGAGCAGAAACTCCACGAAAAGCTGCTCTCCCTCTGCAAGGCCTCCGGTTTTGCGCCGCGAATCCAAATGGAGACCAGCAGCATGGAGGCCGCACAGGCGCTCGCGGGCGCGGGACTCGGCTGCGCGATCCTCCCCGATACGCTGATCCGCGGCAGCCACCCGAACCATCCGCCGGTCTACGTTGCGATCGAGGGGCACCCGCACCGCACAGCCGTCCTGCTCGCGAAAAAACGGCGCTACCAAAGCAACGCCGCCCGCGCCTTCGCGCGCGCCCTGCAAGCGTTCTGCCAAATGACAGCGAAAACGCGATAACGCGCGAAGTTACGAGAGGACGCAGAAGAGGCTTGCGGTCCGATTTTTTTTGTGCTATGATGGGGTAAACCGTTGAGGCGAAGAAATGGCAGTCAGGACTGACAGCGAGTCCGCGATAGTGCGAGGCGGATGAGACACCGACTGACCGGCTGGGTCGCCGAGGGCGCACCGAAAGGCTTTTCCGAGTAGGCTGCGACGCAGGACGCGCGTGAGACGTCAGGGATATGCTTGTATCCCGCAAAGCGCACGCTGGGAAGGATTTTCCCACGTGAAACAGGGTGGCACCGCGAATTTTATGCAGAAAAGTTCGTCCCTGGCAGTATCGTTTACTGTCAGGGGCGTTTTCTTTGCTCCTGACGGCAGAAAGACCGCCGATCGGTCTTCTGAAGAAAGGAGCCTTTTTTATGTCAGAAGAAAGCGCAGAAAAGAAAATCATCCTCTCGGGGATCCAGCCGACGGGCGTCTTCACGCTCGGCAACTACCTCGGCGCCGTCAAGAGCTGGAAAGACCTGCAGGAAGCATACAACTGCTACTATTTCATCGCAGACCTGCACTCGCTGACGATTCATATCGATCCGGTCAAGCGCCGCCAGCAGACACGGCAGGCCTTTGCCCTGCTGCTCGCCTGCGGCATCGATACCGAAAAGAGCCTCGTCTTCGTGCAAAGCCACAACAAATGCCACGCAGAAATGGGCTGGATCATGGACTGCTGCTCGCAGTTCGGCGAGCTTTCCCGCATGACGCAGTTCAAGGACAAGAGCCAAAAGCATCCGGACAACATCAACGCGGGCCTGTTCACGTATCCGGCGCTGATGGCTGGCGACATCCTGCTCTATCAGGCGGATTACGTGCCGGTTGGCGCCGATCAGACGCAGCATCTCGAGTTCACGCGCGACGTCGCGACACGGTTCAACCACACCTATGGCGAGATCTTCAAGCTGCCGGAGGGGTATTTCCCGAAAGCCGGCGCACGCGTCATGAGCCTGCAGGATCCGACGAGCAAGATGAGCAAATCCGACACGAACCCGAAGGCGACCATCTCGATTCTCGACGATGAGAAAACGATTCTGCGGAAATTCAAGAGCGCGGTTACCGACAGCGACGCCGAGGTCCGCTACGACGTCGAGAACAAGCCGGGCGTCAGCAACCTCATGACGATCTACTCCGCCATCACGGGCAAAACGATGGACGAGATCACGGGGGAATTCCGCGGCAAGGGCTACGGCGACTTCAAACAAACCGTCGGCCAGGCCGTTGCGGACGAGCTCAAGCCGATTCGCGAGAAGTTCGACGAGCTCATGAACGACCGCGCGTTCCTCGACGCCGAAATGAAGAAAGGCGCCGAACGCGCCACCCGCATCGCGAGCAAGACCCTCACCAAGGCGAAAAAACGCGTCGGACTGCTCCTCGAAAACTAAGAAAACACAACCCAGCGAGATACCAAAGAGGGGCCGCCGCGCCAGC
>JALFBM010000067.1 GCA_022773425.1 Selenomonadaceae bacterium | reverse complement strand
TTTATCAAGGCATACGGGATGTTTTCCGTGTGCGAAGTTTGAGTTATGAAACAAAGGCTATACGATTTACCAAAGTCTGGTGACGAGCCCGTTGACAGGATGGCCTGTCTGCATCGACCGATTCTCTCCAAAAATCAGCGGCGCATGGCTGCGAAGCAGCCAAGGGAGGCGGCGATGGCACCGATCCAGAGCAGATAGATGAACGGTTTCGTGCTGACGGAAGCCGTAACGGCGGCCTGCCCCTCTTCCTCGACCGACGGCAGAATCTCGAGGCGTGCCTGTGAATCGTTGCCGGAGATGCCGGTCAGGCGGATGCGCTTCTGTCCGCCAAATACAGGGATTGGCTCAGAGGTGCCGCCGTCGCGCGTCGCAATGATCGTCGGCTGCGCATGCTCGACCGTCGCGCCGTCCGTGACGGCAATCGAAGCCGTAACGAGCGTCGTGCCGTCCGGCTGGCTCTCCATCGTGACATCATCGTAGCGATAGGCAAAAATGTCGCCCATCTCAATGCGGCCGCGCTTGAGGATGAGTTCCATGCGGCCCGTATCCTTCGGAGGCGTCGGCGCGATGTAGATATCGCCCGTGAGCGTATGGGCGATGGCCGGCTCGCGCGCGGCATCCTCGCCATTCTTGTGGAGCTTCGTCATGGCGCGTACCTCGCTGCCATCGACGCGGTAGCAGTAGGACTTCATCGTGCCGTCATCGGCGAAAGTCTGGCCCTCATACGTGACCGTGTGCCCAGAAATCGCTGCGCTCGCGCCAGGGCTAAACTCCCGAGATAGGGACTGCGAGGCACCGCCCGAGAGCACCATGGCAAAGAGCGCTAAGGCCACGCCTCCGTGCGCGACCGTCGCGCCGACGCGCAGCTTTCCCCTGTGCCAGCTGACGAGCGACGCGACGAACAGGAAAAGCGAGACAGCGGCCAGGGCGAGGAGCCCCGGCGCGCGCACTCCCGCCAGGAAGGCCAGCACCAGGCCGAGTACCAGCATGGCAGCCGGAAGGACTTTGTCCATCTTCTCGGTCCGATTCCCATAACCAAAGAAGCCGGCGGCTGCCATGACGAGGCACATGGCGATGGCGAGCGGCATGGTCGTGCGCACATAGAAGTCCGTATCCACCGCAGCCGGTTTGCCGATGAGCTGCGTGAAGAGCGGCATCGACATGCCGATGAAGATGATGACGGCCAGAAAGACGAGGAGCAGCGCACCTAAAAGCAGGCAGAACTCGCGGCTCGCATACGCTTCATAAAACTTGCCCTGCGGCAGGCTGCCCGCCTTGAGTGCGAGCAGGATGAGCCCGCCGATGAGCACGACGGCATTGGCAATAGCGAGCGTCATGCCGATGCTCGTACCGCTGAACGAGTGAACCGAAAAATCACCGAGGATGCCGCTGCGCGTCAGGAACGTGCCGTAGATGACGAGTGCGAACGTAAAGATGATGGAAAGGTGCAGAACGGGCAGCGCCGCAGGACGCCTTTTGGCAACGTGCAGTACGTGGACAAACGCCCCCGCGAGCAGCCACGGCACGAGCGAAGAATTCTCGACGGGATCCCAGCCCCAGTAGCCGCCCCAGCCGAGTACCTTATAGGCCCAGTAGCCGCCAACGAAGACGCCCGCTCCGAGAAAGCCCCAGGCGAGGAGCGCCCAGCGGCGCGCCGGCTCGAGCCAGTCCTGGCGCGCACCGCCTCTTATAAGGGCGCCCATCGCGTAGGCAAACGGCACGGCCAGCAGCGCGTAGCCGATGAAGATGATCGGCGGATGGACGGCCATCCAGGGATCCTGCAGCAGGGGATTGAGTCCGATGCCATCTTGTACGGCCGTCGCCGAAGCCACAAAGGGGCTCTTCGCCAGGACGAGGATGACGAGTAATGCTTCCAGAGCCGAATAGACGGTGAGCCCCTCTGCTGTCATGTGACCCCTGCGGCAGAGGTACAGCGAGGCAAGCGCGTGGATGAGCAGCCATAACAGAAGGGATCCCTGCTGCCCCGCCCAGAAGGCCGACACCTTATAGAGCGTCGGCAGATCCCGCGAGGAATAGCTCGCCACATAGGCGATCTCGAAGTGATCGCCCAGGATCAGCCCCCAGAGATAGAGCGCGGCAATGACGACAGCCAGGCAGGCGCCTGAAAGCGCGAGCCGCCCCCAGCGCGCAATCTGCACCTCCCCCGCTTTCCTGGCGCAGCCGTATGCTATCGCGGCCAGTAGGGCGAGCGCCAAAGAGATTGCCAAGCATATCGTTCCGATCATAATAAGGCCTCCATGGATTGCATGCACTTCGGTTTCACTTCTGCTGCTCATACTTCGACGGACACTTAATGAGGAGCTTGTCTGATGAGAATGACTCGCCCTGCATCCTGCCGATGGCGACGATGTGGTGCGCCTCATCAAACTGGTCGGGTTTCGTGCCGTGATAACGCACGAGTAGTTCCTCGCCCGTCTCTTCATCCTGCAAGGTGAATACGAAGTCCTTCCCCTCCATCTGCGGAGCCGGTGCATCCTTTGCGAGAATCCCTTTGACCTGGACACTCGACGATGTCGCGGCCTTCGCTTCCCGAATGCCGACATACGGCGTGACCGAGTCGGCAAAGCTCCAGCCAGCGTAGGCGACAAAGGCCAGCAGCAGCACAATGAGCAGGATCTTACGTCTCATGATGATGCACCTCTTTCACACGATGATAGAGCAGCGTCAGATAGAAACACGTCACATCCACCAAGGATGCGAGCAAAACACGTAGCATCAGCGGATCCATGTCGATGGTACAGCTGGCATTGAGGAGGGGCGACGGGTGAAGCGAGAAGTAAAACCGCGGGATGAGGAAGACGAGGAAAGGCACGGTCAAAAAGGAGAACAGTGCGTAAATGGCCGAGACGCGCGCACGGCGTTGTCCGTCCGGTATCACGGAGCGGAGTGTCAGATAGGCCGCATAGATCAGAAGCAGGACAAAAATGGTCGTCTGCCTGGGATCCCAATTCCAATATGCCCCCCATGTCAGCTTCGAGAACATGGCGCCGCTCACGGTTGCGAGGACGACAAAGATAAGCCCGAGTTTTGCAGACTCTGCACTGATGGCATCGAATCTGCTTTGCGGCCGTCGCAGATAGCGCAGCGCATACCATGCGCTGACGAGGAACGCGAGCACCGACACCCAGGCCACGGGAATGTGGAAGAACGCGATGCGCACGAGATTGCCCAGACCCTCAGCGGGCGGCACAAGGAAGAACACGGCATACATAAGGCTCCCTGTCAGCAGCAGAATAAAGAGCCATAGCCCCTTTTCATACGACTTCATCGAATCCACTCCTTCTCTCATACACGCGTATCTTAGTCCTCATACCAGAGAAAATCAAACAGAAGAGAGGCTGCCGCCGTCATGATGGCATCGTAGAGCGCGATGCCGACGAGATACGAGCCATGCGTCTCGCCTGAGAAACAGCCTGCCGTCAGCAAGATGGCAGGCAAGAGGACAGGGAGCAGCACCGGCAGCATCAAGACGGGAAGCAAGCCATTTTGCACCCTTGCGCCAGCCATCAGTGCTGAGAGGAGCGTCCCCGCCATCGCCATGCCGTATGTCCCCATCAGCAGTGTCAGGAGAAGCACGGGTAAGGAAAAGACCGCAACATCCATGAGCACGAGGTAGATGGGCAGCACGACCATGGCCAGTGCCATCAGCAGGAGCGCCATGAAAAGGCTCTTGCCAAAGAGGACAGCCTGCGAGGTGCCGTAAACCGAAAGAGCCGTCATCGTCCCCATCTGCTCCTCATCCGCAAAGCCACGCCCGGCGCCTGAGAGCAGCGAGAAAAATAAGATGACCCAGATCATGGCCGCAGCGAGGCGCGGCGAGAGCACGTCTCCCTGCATCAGGAGACTCACGCACGAGAGCGTTGTCAGCGCAAACATCAGGACGACGAGCCACGACGAGCGCGAGCGCAAAGAGATGCGCATCTCTTTGCAAAAGACCGCCTCAATGGCCCGATAGAGCGATACATGCATCGGCTGCTGCCTCCTCTTCCCTGTCATTCGTCGCGAGCAGCACGAGCTTTCCCTCATCAGCTGCCCGGCGCGCCTCACGGCGCACCATCGAGCGCCCCGCGTCATCAAGATTGGCTCCAGGCTCATCGAGCAGCCAGACATCTGCGCCGGCGGCCAGCAGGATGGCAAAGTGCAGCCGCTGCTGCATGCCCGTCGAGAAGTACCCGACACGCTTCCCTGCCACCGCATCGGGGGACAGGCCCACGCGCACGAGCAGTTCTTCATACTCGCGCGACCGGAGGGGTGCTTCGCGGCGAAAGCCCAGAAAAAAATCGAGATTTTCCCTCGCCGTAAGAGCTGGATACGCATGAAAATCCGGCGAGACAAGCCCGATCCGCGATCGGTACGAAGCCTTGCAGAGTTCCTTGTCGCCGTCCCTTGCAAGGATGCTGCCTCCGTCCGGCAGCAGCAATTTTGCCGCCAGCTTCAGCACTGTCGATTTGCCGCTGCCATTCGCCCCCGTCACGGCCGTGATACAGCCGCCCGGCAGGAAAGCCGTGAATCCATCGAGGATCGTCCGGGCGCCGAAGCGCTTTGTCACGTTCGAAAACGTCAGGCTGATCATGCACTCACCTCGTCTCGCGAAGCCGCACTTCCTCAAGCTTCATCCAATCCTTGCCGCATGCAAGAAGCCCATCCTCCTTCATCAGGCGGATCTCCCGCGTAAGAGCACTCCTGTTGCACTCAAGCTCCTTGGCAAGCTGCACGCGCCCGGGAACCTTGACGCAGTCTGTTTTCTGCCGCTTGCTCTGCTGCAACAGGTAGAGGATCAGACGCTCGCGCAGCGTTTTCTGCGAGAGAATCTCGAGCTTTTGAAGCATCAGCACATTCTTCCGACAAAAGGACACGAGCAGATTGCGCATGACAATGCCGTGGATGCGTCCAAGCTTCGGGCCGGATACGAGCAGCGCCATGTAGGGAACCCAGAGCACGATGACATCCGAGACCGTTTCGACGGCCGTCGGATTCGCATACTCGGGCAGGATCGCCGTCGTCGAGCCAAAGAGCGACCCGCGGCTCAGCCGATGGCCGACCAACTCATTGCCGAAGCTGTCCTCTGCGAGAATGAGCGCTTCCCCTTCCGCCAGGATGCCGATGCGGTTGTTAGCCTCATACGCCTTTAGAATGCGCTCCTCCTTGCCGTAATGCTTGACGACAGCCCCCGTATCCTTGATGAACCGATCCACCTCATCGGCGTTCAGCCCTTGAAAAAGAGGCAGATCCTGCAAGTTCAAATCGTTTCTTCCCATTCTGCCCCCTGATTCTTTACTATTGTAGAAATACTTTTATTTATTTGTATTATAGCAATAATGAGCGGGGAACGATGTTGCAAAAGCAACATCATTCCCCGCTCCATAGAAAACAAAAAGAACAGAGCTTTTGCTCTGTCCTTTTTTCTGTCTGCAGATTCAATCGATCAAGCCCATATCCCGCAGCCAGCCTTCGCAGGTCCCGGTCCAGTCCTTGGTACTGGTCGTGAGCTTGTGCCCGAGGCCGAAGCCATGGCCGCCCTCGCGGTAGATATGGAGCTCAGCCTGCACGCCGTGCGCGCGCAATGCCTCGAAGTAGCGGATGCTGTTGATGGGCGGTACGACGTTATCATCGGCCGCGCAGACGAGGAACGCCGGCGGCGTATTCTCCGTCACATGAAGCTCCGGCGAATATTTCTCCATGAGTTTCTGGGACGGGGCCTCGCCGAGCATGCGCTTTTTCGTGCCCTTGCTCGCGTATTCCGGCAGCATCGAAACGACCGGATAGCCGAGGATGGCGTAGTCCGGACGCGCGCTGAGCTGATCGGCAGCATCGACCGGGGCGTAGACCTTGCGGTCAAAGCAGGCGGATAGGCTCGTTGCAAGATGACCGCCCGCGGAAAAGCCCATGATGCCGATCTTCTGCGGGTCGATGTTCCACTCCGCCGCGTGCTCGCGCACGAGGCGCACGGCGCGCTGGCTGTCCTCGAGGGAGACGTCGGCCTTGTTCTTATGCGGATCTCCCGGCAGCCGATAGCGCAGGATAAAGACCGTCACACCCTTCGGGCCGAGCCAGTCCGCGACCTCCGTGCCCTCCTTGTCGAGCACGACGCGCGCGTAGCCGCCGCCCGGCGCGACAATCAGCGCCGTACCGTTCGGATGCTTCGGCACATAGGCGACCATGGTCGGCTTATCGATGTGCACCATGATGCGGTCGTGATGCGCGGGATCCGTGCTGCGCTCCTTGACGGTGTTGTGGAACGCGACGTGCTCGCTGCCCGGCGCCTTGCCCGGCCACAGCTGGATCGTCTCGCCGTTCTGGAGCGCGGCGGCCGAGGCAGCGGGCGCGCCGATGCCTCCTGCAGCGCCGAGCAGCAGGGCAGCGAGTCCCGTTACGATTGTTTTGCGGAATACGGATTTCATTTACTTCTTCACAGCTTTCTTGTCCGGTGCCTTTTTCTGCAGCAGCGACTCATCCTTCGTATAAGTCACGTTCTCCTGCTGGATGTTCTTGCCATCCTTGATGCTCTCAGCGACGCCGTTGATGACCTTGATGTTGCGGAGCGTGAGGTCATGATGCTCCGCCCCCGGCAGGCCGTAGACCTGCAGCGTCGCTTTCTTCGTGCCCAGCACCGCGCAGTCCTCGATGAGAATGTCGTGGAACACGCCGGCCGCGCTGCCCTGGAACTTGCCGACGGCATTCGTATCCGTGTAGTTCGTCGTGAACAGGAACGCGTTGTTCTTGATGTTCTTCATGACGTTATGACGGAATACCGAATTGCGCCCGCCGCCCATCATGTTGCTGGACGTCTTAAAGCGCAGGCCGACCTCCGTCATCTCAAAGACGTTGTCCTCGCCCGTGACGTTCTGAATCCAGGAGCCGGTGTGGCTGCCGAACGTAATGCCGCCGTGTGCGTGACGGCAGTAGTTGTTAAAGATCCAGGCATCGCCGACCGGCGGTTTTCCCTGCGCCTTCTCGCCCATGCCGGCGTCAAAGTTGACGGCATCGTCGCCCGAATCCATCGCGCAGTTCATGACGATGTATTTGGTGCCGTTGAAATCGATGACATCGCCGTTGTTCGCATCGTAGGTGTGGAAATCGACGTTGTTGAACGTGACATCATGCCCGCCGCCGATTTGGACCATGTGCATGGACGGATTCTGCATGCGGACGCCCTCGACATAGAGGTTCGTGACGTTTTTGAGCTGGACGGTCGTCCCGCGGCCATTATAGCCTTCTTTGAAATTGCGGCCGTCGTAATCCATGAGGTACACCGTCTGGTTCTTCGCGAGGATGCCGTACGCGCGGACATCCGGTTCGCGGGATTTCTTGCCGTCCTCGCGCTTGAGGTTCGCGGCTTTGCGGTAGTAGCCCTTGGCATCCTTCTGCCAGCCGTTGCCGTCGATCGTGCCCTGTCCGACGATGCGGAGATTCTTGACGCCGTCCGCGTTCAGCAGGCCGTTGTAACGGCCGTTCTCCTGCATCTGATAGCCGTCGACGCTGTCCGTGCAGAGCAGGGTCGCGCCTGCGTCGAGCTGCAGGGTCATATTGCTCTTGAGGTTCACGGCACCGGATACGAAGGTACCGGCCGGCACCTCGAGCACGCCGCCCGACGGCGTCTTGTCGATGGCGTTCTGCAGCGCCGCCGTGTTCAGCGTCTTGCCGTCACCGACCGCACCGAAATCCGTAAGCTTTACGATTTTCGGCACCGCCGTCGTCTTGATCTTCAGGGCCTTGCTGTCGGCGGATTCTTTGCCGTCTTTGCCCACCGCACGGACCGTGAAGCTGTATTCCGTGGACGGCTGCAGGTTCTTGACCCCAAAGCTGTGGAACCGCAGCAAATCACCGCACAGCTCCGGATTCTTCTGCTGGAAATTCGCCATGGCTTTCGTGCCGACGGTGTCGATCGCCTGCTGCGTCGATCCGATCTTCTTGCCGTTCTGATAAACGTTATAGTAGACTGCATCGTCGCCCTTTGCCGGACGGTCCCACGCCAGCCAGGTGCTGCTCGCATCCGTCGAGAGCGTCGGGCTCTGCAGGCCGGTCGGCGCCTGCGCCGCAAAGGCCGACGCGCTGACCGCCAGGCAGATGGCGCTCGTGAGCGCTGCTATGCTTTTCTTTTTCATACGATATCACCTCAAAAAATCCGAAATCACGCGCGTTTGACAGGCTGCCAGTCGCCGAGATACGCCGCCGGCGTGTAGTTTGCCGCATCGGCATCGGCGATCTGCGGGCGGAGCTCGCCCTTCATCGCGCCCTTGCCCGTGTTCTTGTACTCGTAGAGCCGGTTATCCTGCGGCTGGTATTCGCCGAACTTATTTTTCATGCTGTTCCAGCCGCGCGCCTTGAAACGCGTATCCATCTGGCAGTACACGAACGCCGCCGCCGAGTTGACCTCGCGCTTCTCAGAAGACGGGTGCCACGGACGGCCGAGCATCGCGTAATGCGGAGCGGGCACGTCGCCCGTCAGATGGCATTGGTAGAACAGGAAGCCCTTGTCCGTCGCGAGCGTCGACGGAGCTGTGACATAGCCCATGCCGTGCGACTTGCCATCCTCCTTCACCGCGCGCGCGAGCGAATGGATGTTGCAGTTCTCAAAGACCACCGCGCTCGCCTGCCCGAAGATGAAATCCACATCGCCCTCGATGTAGCAGTCCTTATAATACTGCCGCCCGGCATTTGCGTAGAGCGTGTCCTGCCGGCCGAGGAAACGGCAGCCGTAGAAGCTGCTCGCCTCAGCCTCATCGGTCAGGGCAAAGGCCTGTACCTGCTTTTTGCCAGCCGCGCGTCCCTCCTCCGTCGGGTAGTCGTTCTGGAAGGTCAGGTTCACGGCCTGAAAGTTCTTCGCCGCCTTCGTCACGGTAAACGTCGCGCACCGCATCTTGTAGGTCGTGTTGTTGCCGTTGGTATCGCCCGGACGGAGCGGCGTTCCCTCCGAATCGTTCCAGACGATCGTCGTCTTGGCATCCTGTCCGACAAGCGTCAGATCCGGGACGCTGACGGTGACTTTCTCGCGGTACGTGCCCGGCATGACCTGGATCACCGCGCCCGGCTTCGCCGCCTTCAGCGCTTCGCCGAGGGTCCGGTACGTATTCTTATGCGATGCCTTCGTGGCATCGACGGTCAGGGTCTGTGCCTGCGCCGCATAGACGACGGCAGCCGGGCACGGCGTCATATTGGCCGGCAGCATCCCGGCGCCGAGGCCGAGCACGAGCCCGGCGCAGACCGCCGCAGCTAGATACTTTTTCTGCATTTGAACGTCAATCTCCTTTCTTTCAAAAAAAGGGAAAGGCTGTACCCTTAGAGACAGCCTTTCCCCGATGCGGTCTTATTTCTTGGCGGCCTTTTTCGAAGTTTTCTGGTTCACATTGTAGAAGTTGATGTTCTTCGCATTCGTGATCTTCCACGGCTGACCGTCCGTGATCGTGACGTTCTTGAACGTGATGTCATGGTGGAAGGCATTCGGCTGGCCCTCGATCTCGATGGCCGGTTTCTTCGTGCCGTCGACCGTGCAGTCCTCGACGAGGATGTTGTAGAACGAACCCGTCTTCGTCGCCTTCGGGAATGCCGCCGCAGCGTTCGGGTCGCTGTACGCCGTCGTCGCGATGAAGAAGTTCTTCAGCATGTTGCGCATCGCGTTGTCGCGGAAATGGATGTTGCGCGCGCCGCCGCCGTTCACGGGGTTCGTCTTCATGCGCAGGCCGATCTCCGTGCCGTCCATGACGTTATCCTCAGCGAGCAGGTTTTGGATATAGGCTGCCGTGTGGCTGCCCATGACGACCGCGCCATGGCCATGATGGAACGAGTTGTTGAAGATCCAGATGTTCTCGGTCGGGTGATCCTTCTCGCCGAGCGCGCCCTGCCCTGCCGCAAAGTTGACGCAGTCATCGCCGGTATCAAAGACGTTGTCCATGACCTTCAGGCCGCTGCCGTGGCCGAACTCGATGCCGTCGCCGTTGTTGCAGTTAAAGGTATGGAAGTTCGCCTGCTCGATGACGACATCGTTGCAGTGCTGGGCGATGAAGCCGTGGTTCGCCGGGTTCTGCATCGTGATGCCCTGCAGATAGACGTGGTCGACGCCCTGAAGCAGGATCAGGCTCGAGCGGCGCGGATACGCCTTGTTCTCGTTGAGCTTCTCGTGCTGCTCGAGATACCGTACCTGATTGGCCGCGAGGATACCGATGTTCAGGACATGGTTCTTCTTGAGCGTGCCGTCCTTGTTCTTGCCCTTCTCGCGATAGAGATAGTTGCCGTCCGCTCCCTTCTTCCAGCCGTTGCCGTCGATGGTGCCCTCGCCGACGATGCGGATGTTCTGCAGGCGCTGGCCGTCCGCCCCCGGTTTCGCGTTGATCAGCGCGTAGAAGCGCTCATCGGAAAGGTACGGATAGAGCTTGTAGTGATACGGATACGCGTTCGGGTCCTCCGAGCCGAGGATCGTCGCGCCCTTTTGGATATCGAGCGTCATATCGCTCTTGAGCCAGATCGCGCCGGTCTTGTAGACGCCGGCCGGGACGACGACAGTGCCGCCCTTCGGGCACGCCTTGATGGCTTTTTGGATTGCCAGCGTATCGAGGGTCCGGCCGTCGCCGACCGCGCCGAACTTCTGAATATTCACCGTGAGCTCGGTCTTTTTGCTCGTCGTCACCTTGACCGCGTTCGACGGATCAGACTCATCGCCCTTTACGTCGAGCGAGCGGACGGTGAACACGTGCTGCGAGCCAGGCTGTAGCCCCTTGACGTGATAGATATGGTTCGTGACGCGCACGGCCTTCGGGCTCTTCGCGTAGAAATCCTGGATCTCGCGCTTGGCCTTCGACGAGAAATCCTCGTTCGTCGTCGCGATCTTCTTGCCATCCATATAGACATTGTAGCTGATGATGTCCTTCGTCTTGGCCGGACGCTTCCAGACCAGCGTCGTGCCCGTCTCCGTCGTCGAGAGCGCGGGGGCCTCAAGGCCGGTCGGTGCGGCAGGGCTGGCAAAAAACGACCCGGCAGCTGCCAGGCATACCATCGTCGTGAGTGCCAACGTCTTTTTCATGCTGGGAAAACGCATGGATAAACCTCCTTTGAATCGATCCATTCGGAAATCGTACCTTCTTTTCTCCGCCATTTTACGCTCACTCTATAGAAAAGGAGCGGCAGAAACCGCTCCTTTCCGGAAGCACCTGACAAAAGCAGCGTTTCCTCTATAGAGTACTGGGGAATGGGGATAGGGATTAGAAGTAATAGTAGAGCTGGAAGCGGTACTGGTTGCCGATGTACTTTTTATCCGCACTGACGTTGATGGCGCGGTAGTGCATCCAGCGCCAGTCAAACATGATATTCTTGACTGGGACGTAACGGTACTCTGCAATGAGACCGTGCTGGCCCTCGCTTTCCTTGTTCTTCAAATCGAACGAGGACTTGATGCCCGTATACTGCTCCTGATGAATCAAATCGAGCTCGAAGTGGCGGGAATGCGCTTTGGCAGCCACAGCATTGCCCCATTTTGCCGCGAGGGCATACGCCTTATTCTGACCGCCGCCGCCCTTTTCCTGCCAATCGGACTGCGCGTAGAAGGCCTGCAGCTCGACCTTTGGCGAAACGTTCCAAACGAGGTTCAGCTCGCCGATGTTCGGGTCCTTATAGTACTTCGGTGTATTGGGGGCAGTCAGGCCGTAAGACTCCGCTGCCCGGTTCGCCGCCGCATTCTTCGGGCTCAGGTAATAGTGGTCGCCGCCCTTGGCATGCAGATGCCAGTAGCTCATGTTCACGGCGAAATTGCTCGTCGGGCGATAGGAGCTCTGGAACTGCGTCATGCTGACGCCGAGGCCATCCGGGTTCATATCCGAGCCCGATACGCCGCGCTCCGGTTTCCAGTAAACAAACGGAACCGCGATATCCGCTCCCGACGTATTCTTCACCGTCACTGCGTCCGTGGCAGCCGACACATTCGTGATAGAGGCCCCGCCGGCATCCGTTACGGATACCGCGCCGCTGTTGATCAGGCTCTGCAAATTCATCTTCTGTACAGCCGAAAGCTTCGCTACATCGCTGATCTTCGCATCTTTTCCCTTTTTCAGAAGGGTCGCGTTATCCGTCGAGTTGATTTGGTTGGCATTCCCGCTCCATACGCTCTTGTTGTAGTCGACATTGCCCCATGCCGCTCCGATGGGGGTGCGGACAAAAACCTGGACCAATTATGCGGTCAATCCTAGCTGTCTCCGGTACTGGATAGGACTGATCCCTCCAAGCGATATCTTTATTCGCTCCTCAGCATACCAGTGCATATAATCATCCAGGATCTTTATGA
>JALFBM010000056.1 GCA_022773425.1 Selenomonadaceae bacterium | reverse complement strand
GTCCTCGGCGAAGACAAGACCTATTATGTCCTGAAGATGCCGATCGGCAGTATGAAAGTGATGATCCCGACCGATAATGTGGAGAATATCGGACTGCGGAATGTCATTTCCGAAGACGAGGTAGGAGAGGTTCGGGACGTTCTCGAGGAAAAGCCGGAGCGCGTGATGGGGAGCTGGAACAAGCGGTTCCACGCGAATCTCGAAAAGATGAAGAGCGGGGATATCTGTGATGTCGCCGCGGTCGCGCGGAACCTCATCATGCAGGACCGGAAAAAGAAGATCTCGAGCGGGGAGCGCCGCCTGCTCGAGCTGGCCAAGCAGATCCTGATCAGCGAACTCGTCTATGCCTGCGATAAATCTCCGGAAGAGGTCGAGGGCTGGGTGCAGGGCGTGCTGGCGCATAACCATTACCGGAAGGCCTAAGATCCGTTCAAAAGACGGCTGGTACCGCGTGCAAAGAGTCCGAGAGGACTCTTTTTTCTTTTGAGAGAAATTCGCCGTTTGCGTTGAGAGGATGTGTGCCCTGTGATATAATAAAATGGTATTTATAGCATTTATTTTTATACAGGGGGTGTTTTCTGGTATGCTGGATCGCGTTCTGCGCTTCTTCATTACCATTTTCCTCGCGTTCGCCGGGATTGCCCTGCTGAATCTTGCCCGGCCTGTGCTGACCTTATTCCTGAGCACCGAGATTCTGAAAGCGGATCTCGGTTTCTTTCAGCTGACCGCGGCCGGTCTTGTCTGCGTGTTCGTCGGTGGCCTGCTTGGCGGCGTCGTCGGATTCGCGGCCTCGCCCTATCTGATTCGGCAGCTCAAGCGCTTCTCGTTGTGGTTTGAGTCAGCGCTGAGCGAGGTGCCGATCCACGATGTCATCGCGGGGGCCATCGGTCTCTGTATCGGCCTTATCCTCGCGAACCTCCTCGCGTTTTCGTTTTCGAGGATCCCGGTGGTTGGCGACTACATTCCGGTCGTGTTCAGCCTGGTGCTTGGCTACCTCGGCATCCGCATCGCGTTGAAGAAACGGCAGGAGATCGCGGATTCTTTCGATTTTGTGCCGAAGGCACTAAAGGAGCTGAGCCGCATACGTGAGCAGCGCCTGCAGCAGCGTGCGGCAGGCAAAGATGCAGCTGCCATGGCAGCCGGGACACTGGCGCAGGGCGGTGCGGACAAAGCGTATAAGCTACTCGATACGAGTGTGATCATCGACGGGCGCATCGCCGATATCTGCGATACAGGCTTCATTGAGGGAACGCTGCTGATCCCGGTCTTCGTGCTCGAGGAGCTGCAGCATATCGCGGACTCGCCAGACAGTCTGAAGCGCACGCGCGGGCGCCGCGGCCTCGATATTCTGCAGAAAATCCGCCAGGAGAAGAAGCTGAAGGTCGAGGTCTCGAACATCGATTTTGACGAGATCCGCGAGGTCGATTCGAAGCTCGTCGCGCTCGGGCAGAAAGTGCATGGTAAGATCATCACGAACGATTTCAACCTAAACAAGGTCGCAAGGCTCCGCGGCGTCGAGGTGCTGAACATCAACGAGCTCGCGAATGCCGTAAAGCCCGTCGTGATTCCCGGTGAGACGATGAAGATCCACATCGTCAAAGAGGGCAAGGAACCCGGCCAGGGCGTCGCCTATCTCGACGATGGCACGATGATTGTTGTCGAGAACGGCTGCCGCCTGATCGGTAAGACGATCGACGCGACGGTGACGTCTGCGCTGCAGACGGCGGCGGGGCGCATGATCTTTGCGCGTCCGCTGAGCGCGTGAAGGGGGCGAAGCGATGGTATCGGTCATCTTCCCGGCCGCGGGGCAGGGAAAGCGTATGGGCGCTGGCTTTAATAAGGTATTCTTAAAGCTCGCCGGAAAGGAGATCATCCGGCACACGCTGCGCCGTTTCTCGGACGTCCCGGCTGTCGGCGAGCTCATCGTCGTGACGGGCAAGGAGGATCTCTCGCATATGCAGACGATCCTGCGCGAGGAGCCTGGGCTGAAGCCCTGGCGCGTCGTTGCGGGCGGCAGTGAGCGGCAGTACTCGGTGAAAAACGGCCTCGCGGCCATTTCGCGCGAGGCGGACATCGTGCTCGTGCACGACGCAGCACGGCCGCTCG
This sequence comes from Selenomonadaceae bacterium, assembly GCA_022773425.1. GTDB lineage: Bacteria > Bacillota > Negativicutes > Selenomonadales > Selenomonadaceae > UBA2897. Next base: position 23,872 of record JALFBM010000056.1, on the reverse strand, counting down.
TCTCACGCGAAACCATCGAGGCGGTGATCCGTGCGGCGCGGCTGTCCGGTGCGGCTATCGCCGCGGTCCCCGAGAAGAATACCGTGAAGATTGTCAGCGGGGACGGCGTCGTCGTGCGCACGCCGGACCGCCGGACGTTATGGGCCGTGCAGACCCCGCAGGGGTTCCGGCGCGGCATCCTGCTGCGCGCGAACGAGCGGGCGGAGGAGGAACATTTCCTCGGCACGGATGATGCGAGTCTCGTCGAACGCATTGGCACGCCTGTGCACGTTGTGCGGGACCGTTACGAGAACATCAAGATCACGACGCCGGGGGACCTCGCGGTCGCCGAGGCGTTTCTGAAAGAGGGAGCAAAATGACCAGATTCGGTATGGGTTACGATGTACACCGTCTCGTCAAGGGGCGCAAGCTCATTCTCGGCGGTGTGGAGATTCCCCACGAGATGGGGCTGCTCGGCCATTCGGACGCCGACGTGCTGCTGCACGCGATTTCAGATGCCTTGCTCGGCGCGGCCGCGCTCGGTGATATCGGGCAGCATTTTCCGGATACCGATCCGCGCTACGAGGGCGCGGACAGCCTGCAGCTTCTCGCGGAGGTGCGCGCCCTCGTCGCGGACAAGGACTATGTGATCGGCAACGTCGATGCGACGATCGTCGCGCAGCGCCCGAAGATGAAGGACTACATCCCGCAGATGGAGGAGAACATCGCGCGCGTCCTCGGCGTCGACCTCGAGCAGGTCAACGTCAAGGCGACGACCGAGGAAAAGCTTGGGTTCACGGGGACCGAGCAGGGCATTTCTGCCTATGCCGTTGCCGGCATCGAGCCGGAGCAGGCCTGGATCCGCGGCTGAATTCGCGAAGGCACCCCATAGGGAGAATGCCAAAAGAAAAATTGCAAGATACAGGGACAAAGGAGCTTTTTATGCTGAATGTTTACAATACCATGTCGCGGAAAAAAGAGGAATTCCACCCGCTGAAGTCGGGCGAGGTCTCCATCTACTGCTGCGGTGTTACGCCGTACAATCACCCGCAGATCGGTAACGCGCGGCCGTTCGTGACCTGGGATGTCATCCGCCGCTTTTTCGCGCGCAAGGGGTACAAGGTCCGCTATGTGCAGAACTTCACGGATGTCGACGACAAGATCATTCGCACGGCAAACGAGGAGGGGGTGACGTGGAAAGAGATTTCCGACCGCTACATTAAGGCCTATTTCGAGGCGATGGACGCGCTGAACGTGCGCCATGCGGACGTCTACCCGCGCGTCAGCGAGACGATCCCGGAGATTCTCGCGATGGTGCAGAAACTCGTCGACAAAGGCTACGCGTATGCTCTCGACAACGGCGACGTGTTCTACAGCGTCGAGAAGTTCTCTGCATACGGCAAACTCTCAGGACGCAAGCTCGAGGATATGGAGGCCGGCGCGCGCATCGAGGTCGACGAGCGCAAGCACAACCCGATGGATTTCGCGCTCTGGAAGTCGGCAAAGCCGGGTGAGCCGTCCTGGGACAGCCCCTGGGGCAAGGGACGCCCGGGCTGGCATATCGAGTGCTCGGCGATGTCGCTGAAATACCTTGGCGAGAAGTTCGATTTCCACGGCGGCGGCAGCGACCTGATTTTTCCGCATCACGAGAACGAGATCGCGCAGTCGCAGGCCTGCATCGGCGATACGCACAGCTTCGCGCAGTACTGGGTGCACAACGGCTTCATCACGATTCATGACGAAAAAATGTCGAAGTCGAAGCACAACTTCTTTACGGTCAAGGAAATCCTCGAGAAGTATCCCGGCGAGGTCGTGCGCTTCTTCATCCTGCAGACGCATTACCGCTCTCCGCTCGATTTCAGTGACGAACGGCTGAAGGAAGCGCAGACGAGCCTCGGCCGCCTCGCGGTCACGCAGCAGTACATCGATGAGCTTCGCGGGAAGCCGGGCGAGGCCGATACGGCGGCAGAGCTCGCCGCAAAGGCAGGAGAGCTTCTCAAGGCCTTTGACGAGGCCATGGAGGACGATTTCAACACGGCGCTCGCCATCAGCCAAATGTTTGCGCTGTCGAAGGAAATCAATATCTACTACCAGGCTGTCACAGTCGGCAAGACTGCTTTCGATGCGGCGCATTTTGCGCAGGCTGCCAAGGCCTGGGCGGATATGGCCGGCGTCATCGGCATCTTCGAGCAGAAGGAAGCCGCGGACGATGGCCTGACGGAGAAGCTCATGGATCTCATCATCAAGATCCGTCAGGATGCGCGCAAGGCGAAAAACTGGGCGGTCGCCGATCAGATCCGCGACGCGCTAAAGGACGCTGGCGTCGTGCTCGAGGATACGCCGCAGGGCGTGCGCTGGAAAAGGGCCTGAGCGATGAAGCTGGCGTATTATGAACAGCTGGTCCGCATGATGTTTCAGCCGGACGGTGCGGGCGGCATCCTGGAGCGCTACCATGAGACGGACGTGCGGCAGATGAACCCGCTCGTGCTCGCTTATGTCGGCGACGCGTACTTCCATCTGTTTGTGCGCACGCGTCTGCTCTCGTATGAGCAGGCAAGGGTCGGCATCCTACAGCAATTCTCGGGAAAGATTGTTTCGGCGGTATGGCAGCACAAGGCATATCTCGGGATCAAGGACATGCTGACCGAGGAGGAACGCGCGATCTACCGCCGCGCGCGCAATGCGAAAAGTCATGCGCCGCGCGCCGCGAGCGTCGCGGAATATCATTCGAGCACAGGCTTTGAGGCGTTGCTTGGCAGCCTCTGCCTCGAGAAGAAAAGCGAGCGGCTCCGCGAGATCGCGGAGGCCTCGTTCCAGGTCATCAGCCGTGCCATGATGGAAGAGATTCAGAAGAAAAAGGCGGAAAAATAACGATATGATGAAAGTAAAACTCCTGGACTACACGCCGGAGCCGGAGCGCGTTGTCGCGATGGCGGCGCGGCTCTGCTACTCGGCGAGCGGTGCCGAGGAGCTCGCGGAAAAGCTCTCCGACGACCAGGTCAAGAAAATGGTCAAGAAGATGGTCTCGCTCGGGCACGCCTCGACGATCGAGCATGTCTCGTTCACGTTCGGCATCGAGGGTGTCAGCCGCGTGCTCACGCATCAGCTCGTGCGGCACCGCATCGCGAGCTACGACCAACAGTCGCAGCGCTACGTCGCAGCACACGGTTTCCAGTACATCACGCCGCATACGATCGAGGAGAACCCAGCGGCCAAGGCAAAGTTCGACCGCCTGCTCGCGGAGATTCGCAAGACCTACGACGAACTCACGGAGATGGGCATCCCGAAGGAAGACGCGCGCTACGTGCTGGCGAACGCGACGGAGACGAAGATCCTCGTGACGATGAACGCGCGCACCTTGCTGCATTTTTTCAACCTGCGCTGCTGTCTGCGCGCGCAGTGGGAGATCCGCGAGATGGCCTACAAGATGCTCACCGAGGTCAAGAAGGTCGCGCCGACGCTGTTTCACAATGCGGGTGCGAGCTGCGTGAATACGGGCCGATGCCCGGAGGGCGCGATGACTTGCGGTAAGTTCGCTGAGATGATCAAGCTGAGGGAACCCGATGAAGAAACATGACGAGGGGCGCGTGAGAAGCAGGCGCCCGAAGGATAGAGACAAGGAGACGCGCCGCCAGGACGAAAACGAGCGTCAGAAAAGACGGCCGAACGGACATGGACGCTCTGTGGAAAATGAGAGCGAGAACGAGCTGCTCGTCGGGCGCAACGCCGTAACCGAAGCGCTCCGCGCGGGACGCGGCATCAACCGTGTGCTGCTCGTACCGGGTGACCGCAAGGCTGCGGAGCTCGAGGACCTCGCACGGGAACACAACGTGCCGGTCGAGCACGTGAAGCGTGAGCGCATCGAGGCCTTGGCGGGCGGCATGCGCCATCAAGGCGTGCTCGCGTGGGCGGCTCCCGTGCCGTACGCGACGCTCGAGGATATCTTGCATCGCGCGGAGGAAAAGGGGGAACCACCGTTCCTCGTCCTGCTCGATGAGCTCGAGGATCCGCACAACCTCGGCGCCCTGCTCCGCACGGCCGACGCGACCGGCGTACATGGCATCCTGATCCCGAAGCGCCGCTCCGTGCCGCTGAACGCGACGGTCGCGAAGACGAGCGCGGGGGCGGTCGAGTATGTGCCCGTCGCGCGCATCGGCAACATCGTGCAGACATTGAAGGCGCTGAAGGCGAAGGGATTTTGGGTCGCTGGCGCTGACATGGACGGCGCACAGAACTACTGGGAGGCCGACCTCACGGGCCCACTCGTGCTCGTCGTCGGCAGTGAGGGTCATGGTATGACTCGCCTCACCAAGGAGAACTGCGATTTCATCGTCCGGATGCCGATGGTCGGGCAGATCAACTCGCTCAACGCGTCGGTCGCCGGCTCCATCCTGATGTATGAATCCATGCGCCAGCGGTTGTTAAAGAAGAAGGCGTAAGCATGCGGCAGAAAAAATGGGAGCGCTGTCTCGTCGACGGTTACAATGTCATTCATTTCTGGCCGGAATACAAGGGACTCCTCCATCAACTCGAAGAAGCGCGTCATCGGCTCATCCACGCACTGGCGGAATACGGAGCGTATGAGAAGGTCAACCTGACGCTCGTGTTCGACGCGATGTTCACGGATGATGAGGAGCACGAGGAACGCGTCAACGCGCATATGACGGTGATTTACACCGGTGCGGGCGAGACGGCCGACAGTTGCATCGAACGACTGGCCTATGCGTACGCAAAGCGGGGCGAGGAGGTGCACGTCGTGACCTCCGACGGCGCCGAGCAGAGTGTGATTCTCGGTGCGGGTGCCTACCGCATCCCGTCGGCAGAGCTTCGTCGGCGCGTGCTGCGCGCGAAAAAGGCCGTGCGCAGGGAATACCTCGGCCCGGTTACCCTCCCAAACGTGCGCCTTGACGTACAGGATCGGATCGATGCGGAGACTGTCGCAAAACTTGATGCCCTGCGCAAGCAGAAGGACTGAACAGCGGAAGAGGGCAGCAGACATGCGGCCTCAAAACTTGACGATGCCAAATGTCGGGAGTATAATTTTACATGTTAGGATTTTTTAAGTGAACAGGATCAAGATTTGCATATGAGCAGGGAACGGGACACATTGGACGAAGGAGAACGTGCGATGGCGATGGAAGCAGAACCGAAGAGCAGCCGCGAGCGGGACGTTTATCCGGAGGAGGTCGTGTTCGAAGACATGACCGACGAAGAAATTGTCTTTGAGATCAAGGATCATGACAACAAGGTCGCACTCGACTATCTGATCAACAAATATCGGAACTTCGTGCGGGCCAAGGCGCGTTCCTATTTCTTGATTGGCGCGGACCGCGAGGACATCATACAGGAGGGCATGATCGGCTTTTACAAGGCCATCCGCGACTTCCGCTGTGACAAGCTCTCCTCGTTCCGCGCGTTCGCGGAGCTCTGCGTCACGCGGCAGATCATCACGGCCATCAAGACCGCGACGCGGCAGAAGCATATCCCGCTGAACTCGTACGTATCGCTGAACAAGCCGATTTACGATGAAGACTCCGACCGCACCCTGCTCGACGTGCTGTCGGTCACGAAGGTATCCGACCCCGAGGAGCTCGTCATCAGCAAAGAAGAGTTTTCGGAAATTGAGGGCAAGATGGAGGAGATCCTTTCGGATCTCGAATGGAAGGTCCTGATGAGTTACCTCGACGGTAAATCTTATCAGGAGATCGCCGCCGACCTCGGACGGCACGTCAAATCCATCGACAACGCCCTGCAGCGGGTCAAGCGCAAGCTCGAAAAATACATGGAGAACCGCGGCGAAAAGGTCGATCTCGGCACCGTCTACCGCGGCCTGACCAATATCAACCGTCGGCTCCGCAACGCCCGCGGCGATGACTGAAAGAAAAAGCAACAAAAAACCTGCCCGGTCGGGGCAGGTTTTTTGTTGCTTCGTTATAAGAAAATAGGTTCTTCCCTTCGCGATCGGAAAGGATTACGAGAGCTGTGGGGCCTCGGCGACGTCTTCGTCGAGTTTGCCGCGCAGGTCGTGATCGGTCATGGCGCAGACGCTCGAGTCGGACCAAACGTTTTCGGCTGTCTCAATCATATCGATGATCGTGTAGATCGGCAGGATGACGCCCATCAGGCCAATCGGCGCGCCGATGGAGCTCATCAGCGACAGCGTCAGGAAGTAGCAGCCCATCGGTACGCCGGCATTGCCGATAGCGGCGAGCACGGCGATGAACAGCCAGAGCACCATTGAGCTAAAGGAGAGGTCAATGCCAGCGTTCTGCATGACGAAGAGCGAGGTGATCAGGATAAAGGCCGCGCAGCCGTTCATGTTGATGGTCGTGCAGATCGGCAGCACGAAACGGGAGACGCGCGGATCGACCTTCAGGTTTTGCTCGGCCGAGGCGAGCGTGACGGGCAGCGTGCCCGCCGAGCTCTTGGTGAACAGTGCGACGGCGAGCGCCGGGGCCATCTTGCGGAACACGTACAGCGGGTTCAGGCCGCGCACGAGCAGGAACAGCGGGATCACGATGAAAATCTGGATGGCGTTGCTGCCGAGCACGACGGCCGTGTATTTTCCGAGCGCGCCGACGATGACGCCGGCCTCAATCTGCGCGGAGAGCTGTCCCGCGAACGCGAGGATGCCTACGGGCAGGATGAACAGCAGGCCGCGGATCAAGGTGAACAGGAGTTCCTGCGCGCCGTCAATGACCTTGAGCAGTGCCGTGCGGTTTTCGCTGCGCGGCATGAACGCGAGCCCGAGGCCGAACGCCGCGGCGATCAGCATGACCGAGAGCACGTTGCCGTCGAGGAATGGCTTCAGCAGGTTGTTCGGGATGACCGACAGGATGTGGTCATAGTAGGAGAGCGAGCCGAGCTTCTGCAGCGGTACATTGGCCTCGCCGGCACCGAGCACGTCGGCCGGCAGGTTGCCAGGCGCGATCCACAGGAACAGCGCGAGACCGATGGCGGCCGCCGCGATGGTCGTCAGCAGCGTGTAGGTGACGGCATGCGCGAAGATGCGTCCCGTGTTCTTCTCTGCGCCGAGCTTCGCGAGCGTCGTGATGACGGCGAGTGCGATGGTCGGTACGGCGACGAATTGGAACAGCCGTGTGAACACCGTCGCGACGAAGTTGAACAGATTGTTGAGCGGCGTGATGCCGAGCCAGCCGAGCAATCCGCCGAGGATCAGCGCGGCAAACCACAGGATGAACTGCCGTTTTTTCGCACGCAGGTTGCTCCTCTGCATGGCGGCCTTTGCTTCTTCCTGAACGCTGGCCGTTTTCTTGGTTTCTGCCATAAAGATTCCTTCTTTCTGTTTCTCTCCATATCCCATGTTTCCATACATGTTTGATATGTTTTGAATTATAACTATTTTACTAAGGATTGTCAAGCCCCTGTCTGCAGAAAAAAGAAAAAATCGGGAATATGCAAAAAAGAAAGACGAGGCTATAGCTTTATGTTATAATGATAGGCGAAAGAAAAAGGGACCCAGCCGGGGTCCTTGACCGGAAAGAGGGATTTCCATGACATTGCAGCAGCTGCGCTATGTGATCCAGATCGTGCAGGCGGGATCCATCAATATGGCAGCGCAGCAACTTTTCATCACGCAGCCCAGCCTGTCAAAGGCCGTCGCTGAGCTCGAGCACGAGATGGGCATCACGATTTTCGGGCGGTCGAACCGCGGCGTGACGCTGACCGAGGAGGGAACGCGCTTCCTGTCGTACGCGCGGCAGGTCGTCGAGCAGGCCGACCTGCTCGAGCACCAGTACAAGGGCGAGCACCGCGTGCGGCGCGTGTTCGGCATCTCGTCGCAGCATTATGCGTTTGTCGTGCACGCGTTTGTCTCACTCGTGCGCGAGTACGGCGAGGATGAGTACGAGTTCTCGCTGCGCGAGGCCCGCACGAACGATATCATCGAGGACGTGCGCACGCACCGCAGCGAGCTCGGTATCCTATATCTGTCAAACTTCAATGGTGACGTCATGCGGCATATCCTCCGCGGGGCGGAGCTCGATTTCGTGCCGCTGTTCACGGCGAAGCCGCATATCTTCGTGAGCCGCAGGCATCCGCTCGCGGGACGCAAGAGCGTGACGCTTGGCGACCTGCTGCCGTACCCGCGCCTGACGTATGAGCAGGGCGTCAACAATTCGTTCTACTTTGCCGAGGAGCTGCACAGCAGCGAGCAGGTGCCGAAGAGCATCGTTGTCGCCGACCGCGCGACGCTATTTAACCTGCTGATCGGGCTCGACGGCTACACTATCTCGTCGGGCATCCTCGCAACAGACCTCAACGGCGATCAGATCGTCGCCGTGCCGCTGGAGAGCGATGAACATATGGAGCTTGTTTACCTTTACCCGCGCGGCCTTGCGCCGACGGGGATCAGTGCGCGTTACCTGGAAATCCTGAAGGAATATATCGGCAGCACGCCGGAGGAGGGATGACTTTTGTTTCGAACCATTCTGCATCATGGGGCGGCTTCGAGCGCGGACTGCAAAAAACTCTGCTGCACGAAGATCGAGGATTTCGGCGTCCGGGCGGGGAACCTGACCATTTTCGAGCACGTGAACCTGCACGTGCACTGCGGACAGCTGACGGCGATCATCGGGCCCAACGGCGCGGGGAAAAGTACGTTTATGCGCGCCATTCTCGGCGAGGTACCGCATAGCGGCCGTCTCCGCTACGTTGACGCCAAGGGCAAACATACGGGGCATCCCATCATCGGCTACGTGCCGCAGTACCTGCGGTTCGATGTATCCGCGCCGACCTCGGTGATGGATATCTTCATGGCCTGCCTGTCCAGGCGCCCCGTTTGGATCGCGCGAGAGAAGAAGCTTCGGCGGCGCGTCTGTGAGGATCTCGCGCTCGTGCATGCCGAGGACCTCATCGACCGGCGGCTCGGCGCGCTGTCGGGCGGCGAATTGCAGCGCGTGTTGCTCGCGCTCGCTCTCGACCCGATGCCAGACCTGCTGCTGCTCGATGAGCCGGTGTCCGGCGTGGACCAGAACGGGCTCGAGCTCTTTTACCGCATCGCGCAGGAGCTCCGTGAGAAAGAGGATATGGCGATCATCCTGATTTCGCATGATCTCAACATGGTTGCGCGCTACGCCGATCAGGTCGTCCTGATGGACAAGGGCGTCATCTGCACAGGGACGCCGGAAGAAGTGTTCGCCGACGCCCGCACGAAACGGATTTTCGGCATGCTCGCCGGCGCACCGGACGGAAAGGAGGCGGACGCGTAAATGGATGTTTTATCGCTCTGCTACAGCGCTATCGACGCGCTGCTGCCCTTCGAGTGGGCGGGGCATGTTTTTATGAAGAACGCGTTCCTCGCCATCCTGCTCGTGACGCCGCTTTTCGGCCTGCTCTCGACGATGGTTGTCTCGAACAGCATGGCCTTTTTCTCCGATTCGCTCGGGCACGGCGCGTTCACCGGCATCGCGATCGGCGTGCTGCTCGGCTCTTTCTCGCCGCTGCTCTCGCTGATCGTCTTTTCCATCGTGTTCGCGGTGTTCATCACGTGGATCAAAAACAAGAGCACCGCGTCGGCCGACACGATCATCGGCGTGTTCTCGTCGATTGCCGTCGCGCTCGGCCTAATGCTCATGACGTACGGGGGCGGCTTTAACAAATACGCGGCCTTTCTGATCGGCGATATTCTGTCCATCACGCCGAATGATCTCGCGGGCCTTGCCGTGGCGTTTGTGCTCGTGGTGGCCGTGTGGGCCGTGCTCTTTAACCGTCTGCTCGTGCTGTCCATCAACGCATCGTTCGCGGAGAGCCGCGGCATCCATGCGTTCTGGGTGGAGAGTCTGTTCGCGGCGACGCTCGCCGTTGTCGTATCGGTCAGCATCCAGTGGGTGGGTATCCTGCTCATCAACGCCCTGCTCGTGCTGCCGGCGGCCGGCGCGCGGAATATCGCCTGGAATGTCAAGAGCTATCATCTGATTTCCGTCTGTATCTCGTTCGTCTCTGGGGTCACGGGACTCATCTTTGCCTACGAGACCAATCTTGCGGCAGGCGCTGCCATCGTCATGGCCGCGGGCATCCTGTTTTTTGTCAGCCTCGCGCTGCGGCCCTATTTCCGCAAGTAAACGTTTATCTATTTTAATGTAGAAAGGAATTAACCATTATGTCTATCCGCATGATTGCCCTTGACCTCGACGGCACCTTGAATAACGATGAAAAGGTCATCACGCCAAAGACCCGCGAGGCTCTGCTCGCCGTACAGGAGCAGGGGGTTATCGTCGTGCTTGCGTCCGGGCGGCAGGCGCCGGGCCTCCATCGCGAGGCCGCGGCGCTCGAGCTTGAGAAACACCATGGCCTTTTGCTCTCCTATAACGGCGGCCGCATCGAGGATGCGACGACGCATGAGGTACTGCTCGACCGCAGCATCGACAATGCGACCGCGGTGCGCTTCCTGCGTCACCTCGAAAAATTCTCCGTCTCGCCGATCGTTGACGACGGCCGCGCGATCCTGACGACCTGCGCGTACAATTACAAGGTCCAGGACGAGAGCCACAACAACAACATGGAGGTCGAGCTGGTCGATAACATCGCGGACGCGGTGGCGGAGCGCGGTATCCGTCCGGGGAAAATTCTGACCGCCGCGCAAAACGAGACGCTCGTGCCGCTCATGCCCTATGTCCGCGAGGGCTTCACGGACGCGATGAGTTTCGTCCAGTCCGCGCCGTGGTTCTACGAAGGCGTGCCGCACGGCGTTTCGAAGGATACGTCGCTCGAGCGCGTCACGTGGAAGCTCGGTATTTCTCCCGATGAGGTAATGGCGTTTGGCGACGCGCAGAACGACCTCGGCATGCTGAACTTCGCCGGCATCGGCGTCGCCATGGGGAACGCCGTCCCCGAGCTCAAGGCCGCGGCCGATGAGGTCACGCTTTCGAACAACGACGACGGCATCGCCGCCACCCTCGAGAAGCACTTTTCCCTTTGATTCTTGCTTTCCGCGGAGAATCCGGTATAATAGGTAACAGTGTGTACAAGAGATGAGAGAAAGGATGTCCTTTTGATGCAGGTGACCATTATCGGTATTGCCGGCGGCACAGGTTCCGGCAAATCCACCTTTACCAACCGCCTGAAAGAATATTTCGGCGATCAGGTGACCGTGATCTATCACGACAATTATTACAAGCGTCACGACGAGCTCACATTCGCCGAGCGGCAGAAAATCAACTACGACCATCCAGATGCGCTCGACACGGATCTGCTCGTCGAGCACCTGCGCGCCCTGCGCGCGGGGCAGAGCATCGAATGCCCGGTCTACGACTTCACGAAACACAACCGCTCCGATGAGACGATCACGATCGAGCCGAGCCGCGTCATCATTGTCGAGGGCATCCTGATCCTGCAGGACGAGCGCCTGCGGGATATCTTCGATATCAAAGTCTTTGTCGAGGCCGACGCGGATGAGCGGATCCTGCGCCGCGTCGTGCGCGATATGAACGAGCGGGGCCGCGACCTCGAGAACATCATCGCGCAGTACCTCGCGACGGTAAAGCCGATGCATTACCTCTACGTTGAACCAACGAAGAACGTCGCCGACATCGTCATCAACAGCGGCATGAACGACGTGGCGTTTGACATCATGAAAACGAAGATTGAAGCACTGTTGCGGAAGCCGCAGTGAACAAAAAATTCTCGCTCGGATAGAGACATTCGAAAAGGAGGAGGCGCCGGATCAGGGCGTCTCCTCCTTTTCAAAATGATGGATGACGAATTGCTGGAACTTCAGCGCGGCGGGCGACAGCTGCTTGGCGGTGTTCCAGGCAATGCCGACGGGGCGCTTGCAGATCGGAAACGAGATCGGCAGGTAGACAATGCCGAGGTGTTCGATACCGGGGATGTTCGGGATGATGCTGACGCCGAGCTTTGCGGCGACGAGGCTGGCGAGCGTGTTGACGTCACTGCCCTCGAAGATGATTTTCGGGTGGCAGTCGGCGAGCGCGAAACACTGGTTGACGAGTTCGCGCAGGCTGTAATGGGGCTTCATGGTGATCAGCGGCTCTGGCTCAAGGTCGCGGAGCGTGATGCTTTTGCGGCTCGCGAGCGGATGATCCTTCGGCACGGCGGCAAAGAGCTCCTCAGACCACAGGTAGACCCAGGCGATGTGCTCCTCCGTGGCCATCGTCGAGCAAAGGGCGAGGTCGGTGTCGCCGGCCTCGATCTGCTGCATGATGAGCCGGCTGCTGTGCTGGTGCAGCTTGATGCGGATCTGTGGGTATTCCGCGTGGAATTCCGCGAGCAGCATCGGCAGCAGGTAACTGCCGAACGAATGGAAGAAGGACAGATGGAACACCTCGTCCTTCTGTTTTCCTTCCTCCATGATTTCCGCTTTTGCCGTGTTCAGCTCGGACAGGGCGCGGTCGACATGGTGCAGAAAATGCACGCCCTCGGCTGTCAGCTCCGCATGGCGCGCATGCCGCGTGAACAGCTTCACCCCGAGCTCGTGCTCGAGCTTGCCGATGGCACGGGAGAGCGCGGAGTGGGAGACGGCGCACTCATCCGCGGCCTTCGTGAAATGCCCGACCCGCGCCATGGTCTGAAAATATTGCAGTTGTGCCAATTCCATAATTTACGTTTATTTACACCTCTATATCGTATAAACAGAAAAAATATACAAAACCCAAACATGCATAGGGATCATGCACGATAATCATAACACACTTTTTCGGGAAAATACAGCGGAATTATGCATGTTATGAATGATAATTGACGAAATTTTACATTAGACAGATAGAGAACAGCCTCCTATAATGAACGACGAAAAGAAGTTATGCATGGAAATCATTTTAAGACGTTTTATAGGAGGTCCTGCTTCATGAGCAAGAAGAGTCGCAGTGAGCGTTTGCAGCATACGTATCATCTGAGCCGGGAGGATGCCGAGGAGTTGCTTCTTGAGGTCGCTCCATCCATCAAGACCAAGAAAAAGGCAAAGGAAACGGTTGAGTCGATGTCACTTTCCCTGTGCCTGATGCCGGAAGGAGTCGTCGCAAATGCCTGATGCTACAGCAAAGCAAAGCCTATTCAACAAGAATTATCTGTTCACGATTGCCGTGAACCTGCTCGTTTACACGGTACATTTCCTGCTGATGCTGTGGTCGACGGCCTACGCGATGGAGCATTTCGGCGCGTCCATCAGCATGGCGGGTCTCGCATCCGGTCTGTTCATCGTCGGTGCGCTGTTCGCGCGCGTGCCGTCGGGCCGTTTTGTGGATTTCATCGGGCGCCGGCATCTGTTCCTCGCCGGCTCGTCGATGTTCTTTCTGCTGATCCTGTTGTATCTCGTGGCGCCGACGCTTTCCGTGTTCATGGTCGTGCGCACGCTGCACGGCATGTCGTTCGGGATGACGTCGACGGCGGCGAGCACGATTGTCGCAGCGCTGATTCCGCTGAAGAAGATGGGCACGGGCATCGGCTATTTCACGCTCGGCGTCACGATCGCTTCGGCCATCGGGCCGTTCCTCGCGATGCAGATCACGTCCGCGCATCTCTACACGCTCGGCATTGAGATCGTCGGTTCGCTTGCGTTCGTGATCTTTCTGCTCTCACTCGCCATCAAGGCGCCGGAGCGCGAGATCCTGCCGCAGGAGAAACAGGATCTCAAGAAGATTTCGTTTGACCGCTTCTTCTCGATGCGCGCGCTCGCCATTTCGTTCATCGCGCTGATGGGCGGTGTCTGCTACTCGACGGTGCTTTCGTTCCTCGGTGCGTACACGATGTCCATCGGCATTACGGGCATCGGCGCGACCTGCTTCTTCCTTTGCTTTGCCGCGACGAGCTTCATCAGTCGGCCGCTGACCGGCTTCCTGCTCGACAAGCGGGGCGGCAATATCGTGATTTATCCGGCGCTGCTCTGCATGGCCGTCGCGATGGCCATCATCGCGAACGCGTCAGGCGATATCGCGATGCTCGTCGGCGCGCTGTTCCTCGGTCTCGGCTACGGCACGATCACGGCATCCTGCCATGCGCTCGCCGTGCATTGCGCACCGATGCATCAGGTCGGCGTCGCGACGAGCACGTACTTCGTGTTCCTCGATTTTGGCATCGGCGTCGGGCCATACACGCTCGGCAGTTTCGTGCCGACGTTCGGCTTCTCGTTCGTCTACCTCGCGGCCGGGGCCATCTCCATCATCGGCATGGGTCTCTATTACCTGCTGATCGGCCGCTACGGATTGTTTACGCGCGCACATATGGACCGCACGTCACAGGCGAAGGAAATCGTCCGCGAACGGCGCCAGCGCGTCTACGAGCGCACGCTTGCGATGAGCCACTAAAAGGACAGGCAAAAGAGTCGCTGCAGAGAACTCTGCGGCGGCTCTTTTTGTTTTCGTTTGGAAGAAAATGGGCATGTTTTAAGACACGTGTCCTTTTCCTTTCTATTGAAAAGAATTACAATAGAAACATAAGAAAACAAAACGAAAGTGGAATCAATTGTCAGATGATTTACGAGATTCCATAAAAGGAGCGATTCACGATGAAAAAGTTCAAGCGCGCGTTTGTCCTGGTGCTCGACAGCTTCGGCATCGGCGCAGAACCGGATTGCGGTGACTTTGGCGACGCGGATACGGTAAATACCTGCCGTTCCCTGTTCAAGGGAAAGAACTTCCATGTGCCGAACCTCGAAAAGCTCGGTCTGTTCAACATCGACGGGGTTGGGTGCGGCGAGCCGATAAAGGCTCCGCTCGGCAGCTTCGCGCGTCTCCGCGAGCTCTCGCGGGGCAAGGACACGACGACCGGCCACTGGGAGATGGCGGGTATCGTGTCGGAACGCCCGATGCCGACGTATCCGAACGGCTTCCCGCAGGATCTGCTCGATACGATCTCGAAGGCATGGGGCGGCAAGAAGATCCTCTGCAACAAGCCGTATTCCGGCACGCAGGTCATCAAGGACTACGGCCGTGAGCAGAAGGAAACGGGCGGCCTGATCGTCTATACGTCGGCGGACTCGGTCTTCCAGGTTGCCGCACACGAGGACGACGTGCCGGTCGAGCAGCTCTACGAATACTGCCGCATCGCACGCAAGATCCTGCAGGGTGAGCACGGCGTCGGCCGCGTCATCGCGCGCCCGTATGTCGGCACGTACCCGAACTTCACGCGCACGCCGCGTCGGCATGATTTCTCGCTGGATCCGACGGGCGACACGATGCTCGACGCGCTGCACCGCAAGGGACTCGATACGATCGGCGTCGGCAAGATTTCGGATATCTTCGCAGGCCGCAGCGTGAGCCGCACGCTCGGCATCAACAAGGACAACCGTGATGGCATGGAGAAAACGTTGCGCGTCATGGATGAGGATTTCACGGGCCTCTGCTTCGTGAACCTCGTGGACTTCGATATGGTCTACGGGCATCGCCGCAACATCGACGGGTACGCAAAGGCGATGACGGACTTTGACGTACAGCTCGGCACGTTCCTTTCGAAGATGCGCGACGACGATGTGCTGATGGTTACGGCGGATCACGGCTGCGATCCAGGCGCCGCGGGCACGGATCACACGCGCGAGTATGTACCGCTCCTGATTTACGGCAAGGGGATCAAAGCGGGCAACAACCTCGGCACGTATCCGACGTTTGCGATGCTCGGCGCGACGATCTCGGGTATGTTCGGCGCGGACCTTCAGACGAAAGGCGAGAGCCTGCTGCCGCGCATCCTCGCGGACTGAGAATCGAAAGACTTTCTTTTGGGTGAAATAGAAGAACGAAAAGGCTAAAGGAGTGTTCTGCAATGCGTATGTACGACCTGATCACGAAGAAAAAGCACGGCGGTGTGCTGACGGACGCAGAAATCGAGTATATGGTGGACGGCTATGTCAAGGGAGATATCCCAGACTATCAGATGTCCGCGATGCTCATGGCGATTTGGTTCGAGGGCATGAACGATCACGAGATCACGGAGCTCACGAAATGCATGGCGAAGTCCGGCGACATGATTGACCTCTCGGGCATTCCGGGCAAAAAGGTCGACAAGCATTCGACGGGCGGTGTCGGCGACAAGACGACGCTGATTGTCGCGCCAATCGTCGCGGCATGTGGCGGCAAAGTCGCGAAGATGTCGGGCCGCGGGCTCGGCCATACCGGCGGTACGGTCGACAAGCTCGAGTCGATCCCGGGGTATCAGACGGCGCTCGACCGCGAGAAGTTCTTCAACACGGTCAAGAAGTGCGGCGTCTCGGTCATCGGTCAGTCGGGCAATCTTGCGCCGGCCGACAAGAAACTCTACGCGCTGCGCGACGTCACGGCGACGGTTGACAGCATCCCGCTGATTGCCTCGTCCATCATGAGCAAGAAGATCGCCGCGGGTTCGGACTGCATCCTGCTCGATGTCAAGACGGGTTCCGGCGCGTTCATGAAGACACTCGACGACTCGATCAAGCTCGCGCAGACGATGGTCAATATCGGTGAGGGCGCCGGCCGCCGTACGGTCGCGCTGATCACGGATATGGATACGCCGCTCGGCTACGGCATTGGCAACAGCATCGAGGTCATGGAATCGATGGACGTCCTGAAGGGCGAGGGCCCGGAGGATCTGCGCGAGGTCTCGCTGCAGCTCGCTGCGAACATGCTCTACCTCGTCGGCAAGGGCACGCCGGAGCAGTGCCGCACGATGGCCGAAAAGGCGATTGCGGACGGATCGGCGTTCGAGACGTTCTGCACGATGGTCCGCGAGCAGGGCGGCGACGATGCGGTGCTGCGCGACTACAGCAAGTTCCGCAAGGCCCCGTATACGGTGGAGGTGCTCGCTGAGCGCGACGGCTACATCACGAAGATGAATGCCGAAGAGGTCGGTGAGACGTCGGTCGTCCTCGGCGCGGGCCGCGAGACGAAGGACAGCCCCATCGATTTCAGCGCTGGTCTGATCCTGCACAAGAAGTATGGCGATGCCGTGAAGAAGGGCGACAGCCTCGTGACGCTCTACACGTCGAAGGAGTCCGCACTGAAGGATGCCGAGGCGATGTACCGCGAGGCCGTGCAGATCGGCGATGAGCGTCCGGAGAAGGAACCGCTCGTCTACGCGCGCGTCGAGAAGGACAAGGTAGAGAAGTACTGAGCCCGTCCGGCGATAAGCCGGTGGAAAATCGGGATATATCATCGAAACGTATCATCGAAACAGAAAGTTAGGAGAGTGAAAGTCATGACCGATCAGGAACTCATCAAAGTAGCGGAGAAATACCGCGGATACGCCTACAATCCGTACTCACATTTTGCGGTCGGTGCGGCGGTCCTGACGAAAAAGGGCAACGTCTACGGCGGATGCAACATCGAGAACTCGAGCTATCCGGTCACGAACTGCGCGGAGCGCACGGCCATTTTCAAAGCCGTTTCCGAGGGGGAGCGTGAGATTGAGGCAATCGCCCTGACGGCAGACACGGACGGCCCGTGCGCACCATGCGGCGCGTGCCGACAGGTCATCGCGGAGTTCCGCATTCCGAAGATCATCATGTCGAACCTCAAGGGCGACACGCGGGTCGTGACGCTCGAGGAACTGCTGCCGTTCGCCTTCTCCCCAGAGGATTTGACCTGACGGGGAAGTTGTGAGAAAATGAGATAGCATTTTATCCATGATCCATTTTCAGTAGAGAAATGAGAGGTATCTTTCTATGACCGGTTATTTACTGATCAATGTATTGGGCATCCTGGTCTTTATCGGCATCGGTGTCCTGTTTTCCAAGAAACGCAAGGAGATCCAGTGGCGCAGCGTCGGTGTCCTGCTCCTGCTGAACCTCGTCGTGGCGTGGTTCCTGACCTCGTTCGTCATCGGCCGTGAGATCATCGCGGCGGCTGCCGCCGGCTTCAACTGGCTCATCAGCGTTGCCTACGAGGGCATCGCGTTCGCGTTCCCGGACTGGGTGCATGTGCCGCAGATGAACTTCTTTACGTCGGCCCTGCTGCCTATCCTGCTCGTCGTGCCGATGTTCGATATCCTGACCTATATCGGGATCCTGCCATTTATCATCAAATGGATCGGCAAGGGGCTCGCCTTCATCACGCGCGAGCCGAAGTTCGAGTCGTTTTTCGCCATTGAGATGATGTTCCTCGGCAACACGGAGGCGCTCGCGGTCTCGAGTCTGCAGCTGAAGCGCATGAAGGCGGACCGCTGCCTGACGCTCGCGATGATGTCGATGAGCTGCATCACGGCCGCCATGGTCGGCATCTACACGAAGATGATGCCGGGCGAGTACATCATCACGGCCATTCCATTGAATGTCATCAACGCGCTGATCGTCACGAACCTCCTGCATCCGGTGCGCGTATCGGAGGAAGAGGATACCGTCGCAACGGTCACGGACGGTGGGCGCAAACGCGAACCGTTCTTCTCATTTCTCGGTAATTCGATCCTCGGCGCCGGCCGCCTGATCCTGATCATTTGCGCGAACGTCATCGCGTTCGTCGCGCTCGCCAAACTCATCGACATGTTGCTCGTGCTGATCTACCCGGCACTGACGCTGGAAAATATCCTCGGCGTCATCATGTTCCCGTTCGCGTGGCTCATGGGCCTCGATACGAGCGAGGCGTTCGTGCTCGCACAGAACATGGGCACGAAGCTCGTCACGAACGAGTTCGTCGTCATGCTCGGCATCCAGGATACGCTCGCGACGTACAGCACGCATTTCCAGGGCGTCATGACGGTTTTCGTGACGTCGTTTGCCAACTTCTCGACGCTTGGCATGATCATCGGCGCGTTCAAAGGCATGGTCGACGACGACAAGAACGACCTGATCTCGCGCAACGTCGGTTACATGCTGCTCTCGGGTATTCTCGTTTCGCTGATGTCTGCCGGCATCGCAGGCCTGTTCATTTGGTAATTCCAGACGAGAGCTAAAGAATCCGCAGGAAACTGCGGATTTTTTTTATGCGGAAAAGGATTCCAGGCGGCGGACAGAGAATTAAAGAAAAAGAAGAATAGAAAAAGTGGCCGGAAACCGGCTGGGGATAAAAGGAACTCCTGTGATTGGGGCCGCATGGAGGGAAAGAACGTGGAGAAAGATATGGCACGGAAACTAAAAGTTTTGATTACGGACGACTCGAAGCTGCTGCGCAAGAAGCTGCGCGGCGAGCTCGAGTCGATGAACTGCGAGGTTCTTGAGGCGGAGAACGGCAAAGACGCGATCCTTGACGTGCTGCAGGAGCAGCCGGACTGTGTGTTCCTCGATATCGTCATGCCGGAGGTCGGCGGTATTGAGGCGCTGCAGGTCATCCGCGAGGTTACGCCGGACATGCCGGTCATCATGCTTTCGTCGGCCGGTACACCGCAGAAGCTCATGACGACGCTGAAGATGGGGGCGATGGATTTTATCCAGAAGCCGTATAAGCCGGAGCAGCTCCAAAAGGCGCTGGATGCGGTGCGCAAGAGGATCGAAAAACATGGAACAAGCGGAAAGCACTGAGGCGCGCGCCCTTGTGCGTCGGGCCGCGGAGGCGGCGGGACTGCTTGATTCCTTGCGTGAGACGGAGACCTGCCTGTACGTGGATTTTGCGGCGTTTTTTCTGCGGGAGCTCGAAAAGGGCATGCAGATGCGTGCAGCCTTTGGATCGGAGATGGCGGAGCGCGGGGCTGAGGCGGGCCCGCGCTATGTGGTATCCCAGCGGATCTTCGGAGATATCTCCCTGACGGTCGGGATCTGCGGCCAGGCCGAAGTGCTCGCGCGGCTTGCGAGCGCCTATGGCGAAATGGAGATCGAGAAGGGCGATATCCTCTTCATCGATGCGCTGATGGAGTTCCTAAACGTCATCAACGGCCTATACATCATCGAGCGCGCCGGGGACGGTCTGCACCTCGAGATCGGTCTGCCTCGCGCGGGGCGGCGGATTAAGACGGGTCGTTGGCTGCTGCGCCTGCCCGTGCGGACAGAGGTCGGCAGCGTGGAGCTGCTGTTGTCGAAATACGAGTTGCTCTGAAAAAAGACAGGAAAAAAGGAAAAAAGTATTGACAGACGTGGTCGGCTCTGTTAAAATAATTATCGTTGCAGGCGCGGGAGCGGGCTGCAGCCCAACTGAATAGCATGTTTGGTAGAGCATTGTGGAGAGTTGTCCGAGTGGTTGAAGGAGCACGCCTGGAAAGCGTGTGTATTGCTAAAGCGGTACCGAGAGTTCGAATCTCTCACTCTCCGCCATTTTTATATTCTTTATTCTTTTTCAGGTCGGACCGCGGCGCTCTGGTCTCATGCGATGGAGCCCCACGAACCACGTCAGGTCCGGAAGGAAGCAGCGTTAAGAGGGATACCCCATGTGCCGTGAGGGTGCCTGGGCGCAGCGGCCCGACGTGAAAAAGAGTGAGGAAGCTGCCAGCGTGCAGACAGGTCAGGGAAAGCAGTCAGACAGACTGCTTTCTTTTCTATTGGGATTGTACGCGAAGGAACGTTAGGAGTGGGAACGTTGGCATATATAGCACTATACCGCAAATGGAGGCCGCAGACCTTCCGGGATCTCGTCGGGCAGGAACCCATCAGCCGCACGCTTTCCAATGCCATCACGAGCGGGCGGATTGGGCACGCGTTTCTGTTCTCAGGACCGCGTGGTACCGGCAAGACGAGTACGGCGAAAATCTTTGCGCGGGCGCTCAACTGCGAGCATGGGCCGACGCCGGAGCCGTGTGGTAAATGCGAATCCTGCCAGAAGATCACGAAGGGCAGTTCGCTGGACGTCTACGAGATCGACGCGGCCTCGAACCGCGGCATCGACGAAATCCGCGGTCTGCGCGAGACGGTGAAATTCGCGCCTGCCGAGAGCCGCTATAAGGTCTATATCATCGATGAGGTGCATATGCTGACGGCGGAGGCGTTCAACGCTTTGCTCAAGACGCTTGAGGAGCCGCCGGAACATGTTGTGTTCATTCTCGCAACCACGGAAATCCACAAAGTGCCGGCGACCATTCAGTCGCGCTGCCAGCGATTCGATTTCCACCGCATTGCGGTTGAGGAGATCGAGGGCCGTTTGCGCGAGATCGCCAAGCAGTCAGACATGGAAATCGAGGACGAGGCGCTCGCGATGATCGCCATCCAGGCGGACGGCGGCCTGCGCGACGCGCTCTCCATTCTCGACCAATGCTCGGCGCTTTCGGACGGGAAAATCACGGCGGCGCGCGTGCAGCAGATCCTCGGTCTCGTCGGGCACGACTGGATCTACCAGATGACGGATGCTATCGCTGCGCACGAAGCGCAGAAACTCCTCGAGATGGTCGCCAAGCTCCTGCAGGATGGCAAGGACATGAAGCAGATGTTAGCCGAGCTGTCCCTGCATTTTCGCAGCATCATGATTTATCAGGCGGCTGGGACACTCAACCATATGGACCTCTACGATGAGCGCGAAGATGTGCTGAAGCGGCAGAGTACGGCGTTTTCACCGGATGCGGTCATGCTGGTCATCGCGCGGCTGCACGAGGCGATGAATGAGCTCAAATGGTCGCCGCAGCCGCGCGTGACGGTCGAGGTAGCCCTGCTCGCACTGGCACATGGCGACTGGGGCGCGGAAAAGCCGGAGCCTGCGGCGCTGGTTCAGGGCAGTGGCGACGGAAATGACGCGGATGCCATGCGGATCGCGCAGCTTGAGGCAAAGATCGCGAAGTTGTCCGCGATGCTGGAGCGCGGTGCTGCCGCAGGGCCAGCCGTACTTCCGGCCGGGAACAGGAAGACCGTGCGGCATGCAGGCAAGGAACACGGTGCGCCGGAGACACATGCGGTGGAAGCAACGGCGCCTGCAAAAGGGACGCAAGATCCGACGGCTGACACCAAGACGCCCGCATCGGAGGAGGGCAAGGCCCTTTTTGACCGCCTCATGCAGACCGTTCAGACGAAGAACGCACCGCTTTTCGCGTGCCTGCATAACGCGGCCTTTGCTGGTATGAACGCGGATCACTTCGTGCTGAACTTTCACCGCGACCTTTCGGCGAGCCTCGCCGACAAAATCTATAAGAAACAGATCGAGCGCATTCTCGCGGAGCTGCACGGAGCACCACTCGCCCTCATTTGCCGCTGCGATGACCGGCGCGGCCCGCTCGGGCAGCCGAAAAAGGAAAAGCCCGTGCCAAAGCAGCCCGCGCCGCCGGATCCGCAGGAACAGCTCAAGGGCATTTCTGCAGAGGAACGCAGCCAGCTCGAGAAAGCGAAGGCGGTGTTCGGCGATCATATCGTCGCGGTAAAAGACGTAGAAGAGGAGAAAAGCGAGTAAAGCCGGATTTTCTGGTTGACGCTGACGATGGAATTTGGTACGCTAAGATAGTACGCAAGACGCGTAAAACGGGAGTCTGCGCTCCTGGCATTTTCAGCAGCATAAGCAACATAAAGGAGAAAACGATATGTACGGTGGAATGGGCAACATGGGCAACATGGCCGGTATGATGAAAAAAGTCCAAAAAATGCAGAATCAGATGAAGAAGATGCAGGACGAGCTCAAACGCAAGACGGTTGAGGTCACCTCGGGCGGCGGCGCGGTGAAAATCGTTATGGACGGCGAGAAAAAGGTCGAGAGCATGACCATCGATCCGGCAGCGGTCGATCCGGAAGACGTGGAGATGCTGCAAGATCTCATCACGGCGGCGTTCAATGAAGCGACGCAGAAAGTCGACGAGATGATGGCTTCGGAAATGAGCAAGCTCACGAGCGGCCTCGGGCTTCCTCCAGGACTGTTCTGATGCAGTACATCGCACCACTTGCAAAACTCATCGAGCATTTTCGCGCACTGCCGGGCATAGGCCAGAAAACGGCAGTGCGCCTTGCTTATCATGTGCTGGATATGGAGCCGTCGAAAGCAAAGGCATTAGCTGACGCGATTCTCGAGGCCAAGGCGAAAATCGGCTATTGCCAGACCTGCTTCAATCTCAGCGACCAGAATCCGTGCCAGATCTGCGCGTCGGACAAACGCGATCACTCGGTCATTTGCGTCGTCGAGCAGCCACAGGACGTCGCGGCCATGGAGCGCATGCGCGACTATAACGGCGTCTACCATGTCCTGCATGGCGCACTCTCGCCGCTCGAGGGTGTCGGCCCGGAACAGCTCAAAATCAAGGAGCTGCTGCCGCGCGTTGCGGATGACACGGTGAAAGAGGTCATCATGGCGACGAATCCGAACGTCGAGGGCGAGGCGACGGCTATGTATATAGCGAAGCTGCTGAAACCCATGGGTATCAAGGTCACGCGTCTCGCGCGCGGGCTGCCGATTGGCGGCGACCTCGAGTACGCCGATGAGGTGACACTCTCGAAAGCTATGGAAAATCGGAGGGAAATCTGATGCTCGAACTCATCGCCGCCTTTGCCGTCGGCATCGTCGGCCTATGTCTGATCGCGAAAATTATCGCGATACCGGCGCGCCTGCTTTGGAAATTCATCACGAACAGCATCGTCGGCGCGGTGCTGCTCGCACTCGTCAAGCTCTTCTTGCCGAAGGTTGCGATAACCATTCTGACGGCCCTGATTGCCGGTGTATTCGGTATCCCCGGCGTGCTCGCTGTCGTGGTCTATTCCTATTTTTAACTTTTTTTGAAAAAGTTTGCGACAAAGTGTTGACAGGCATCCTGGATTGATGTATTATAAATGAGTCGCTTGAAGCGAGGGGCACGAAAGCCTCGGACGGAGAGCTGGTGTTGTTCTCTGAAAACTAAACAATGCAGTGCATCAAAACAAAGTTTATGATGCAAGCCAGATGTGAAAACATCGATTGGTTATGTACAAGATACATACAAGCAATCGCAATTTCTTTTACCCGGTCCAACAGGACTGGATACCAAAAGATAAATATGAGCCATATCGGCTTTCCAATTTTATGGAGAGTTTGATCCTGGCTCAGGACGAACGCTGGCGGCGTGCTTAACACATGCAAGTCGAACGAGACGAATTAGAAGCTTGCTTTTGATAAGTCGAGTGGCAAACGGGTGAGTAACGCGTAGACAACCTGCC
>JALFBM010000050.1 GCA_022773425.1 Selenomonadaceae bacterium | reverse complement strand
GATTAAGAAATACAAAGCGAAATTTGCGGCATAACAAAATGCCGCAAATCCTATGCTGATACTAAAACACCAGCATGGGATTTACGGCTATGAATTTTAGGTATTTGCTGTGTATATCTTGACAGGGGCTGATCATCCTGCAAGCAGGAGCCGGTCTTTTTTCTGTGTATGTATGGGAAAGAGAGTGGATCTTAGTCCAGTGCCGCAAAGGCCTGATCCAGATCCGCGAGGATATCGTCGATATGCTCGGTGCCGATGGACAGACGAATCGTCGACGGCGTGATACCGGAGGCCAGCAATTCCTCCTCGCTCATCTGCGAATGCGTCGTGGACGCCGGATGGATGACGAGCGATTTCACATCCGCGACATTCGCGAGCAGACTGAAGATCTTCAGATGATCGATGAACGTCTGCGCGGCCTTTGCGCCGCCCTTGATCTCGAACGTAAAGATCGAGATGCCGCCATGCGGGAAATACTTTTTGTAGAGCTCGTGGTCCGGATGATTCGGAAGGGACGGATGGTTGACCTTCTCGACATGCGGATTCTTCGCGAGGTAGTCGACGACTTTGAGCGCGTTCTCGACGTGGCGCTCGACGCGCAGCGACAGCGTCTCCGTGCCCTGCAGGAGCAGGAACGCGTTGAACGGCGAGAGGGTCGCGCCCTCATCGCGCAGGATCAGCGTGCGGATGTAGGTCGCGAACGCCGCCGCACCGACATCCTTGGCAAAGCTGATGCCGTGATAGCTCGGGTTCGGCTCGACGAACTGCGGGAATTTCCCGGACGCAATCCAGTCGAACTTGCCGCTGTCGACGATGACGCCGCCGAGCGTCGTGCCATGGCCGCCGATGAACTTCGTCGCGGAATGCACGACGATGTCCGCGCCGTACTCGAACGGACGCAGCAGATACGGCGTGGCGAACGTGGAGTCGACGACGAGTGGGATCTTGTGCTCATGCGCGATCTTCGCGACGGCCTCGATGTCGATGAGGTTCGCGTTCGGGTTGCCGACCGACTCGATGTAGATGACGCGCGTGTTGTCCTTTACCGCGTCCTCGAAGACCTGCGTGCCCTTCGTCGGATCGACGAACGTCGTCTCGATGCCGTAATTCGGGAACGTGTGCTCGAACAGGTTATACGTGCCGCCGTAGATCGTCGTAGCCGCGACGATGTGCTGGCCGTGATGGACGAGCGCCTCAAGCGTGTACGTAACTGCTGCTGCACCGGATGCGACGGCGACGGCCGCGACGCCGCCCTCAAGCGCCGCGATGCGGCGGGCGAAGATGTCCTCCGTCGGGTTCGTCAGACGCCCGTAGACGTTGCCGGCATCCTTCAGAGCAAAACGGTCCGCCGCGTGCTGGGAGTTGTGGAACACGTACGACGTCGTCTGGTAGATCGGCACGGCACGCGCGTCCGTTGCCGGATCGGCCTGTTCCTGACCGACATGAAGCTGCAGGGTTTCAAAATGATACTTCTTCTGTTCTGCCATGATGATTACCTCTTTCTCTTTCCTGTGTTTCCGTTCTTCGAATTCATATATGTTTGATATGTTTATAGTATAGCGAGGTCAGCCGTAATCGTCAAGAGGAAAATATGGTTTTCGGGTATGTTATCTTGTTACGCCGTGTTATAGCTTGAAGGCATAGCAGGGCGCAGAAAAAATCGGACCGCGCGAGCTTCCGCTGCGACGGTCCGATCCGTATGCGACGAGAGACTTACGCTTCGTGAAAGGGAACGCCCGTTTAATGGATAGCCCGTTTCTTGAAGCGGCCCCCGACGATGTCGTGTACGGCGTTGATGGTCACGAACGCGTTTGCGTCCTTTTCGAGAACGATTTCCTTGAGCTTATCGACCTCAAGGCGCGTGACGACGCAGTACAGGACCTCTTTGCTGTCGCCAGTGTAGCCGCCCGCCCCATGCAGCAGGGTGACGCCGCGGCCGAGGCGGTCGTTGAGCGCCGACGTGATGTCCTCGTGCTCGTCCGTCACGATCATGACCGCGTAGGATTCATCGAGCCCCTTGATGACCACGTCAATCATCTTCGAGATGACGAAATACGCGACCAGCGAATACATCGCTTTGTCCCAGCCGTAGAGCAGGCCTGCACTCGACAGAATGAACAGGTTGATGAACATGACGACCTCGCCGACCGAGAACATGGACCGCTTGTCCATGATGATCGCGACGATCTCCGTGCCGTCCAGCGAGCCGCCCGCGCGAATGATCAGGCCGACGCCGAGCCCATCGATGATACCGCCGAAAATCGCCGCGAGGAACGGATCCTCCGTCACGCGCGGAAGCGGTTCGAACACCGCGGACCAGGCCGAAAGGAAGCAGATCGCGATCATCGTCGCGATGGCGAAGTTCTTGCCGATCTGCTTATAGCCGAGATACAGGAACGGGAGATTCAGCACGACGAGGAAGGCGCCAAACGCCAGCCCCGTGATCGAGCTCATCATGATGGAGATACCGACGACGCCGCCGTCGATGACCTTGTTCGGGATCAGAAAGAGTTCCAACCCGATGGACGCGATAATCGCACCGGCGAAGATCATCAGATATTTTTTTACATAAAACGACGTTGTGCGGTGCTGGGCAATCCGCTTTTTCTTTGCCATGGGGCTTTCCGCCGTTGCTTTTGCCTGTGTTTCGCGCATAACAATCTCCTCATTCTGCTTACCTTCACCTAACTAACCGTCATTATACTATACCGTTACGCGAAACAACAAGGCGATGTTCGAACTTTTTGACAGGTTTTGCTCTATTTTTGCTATTTCTGATTGACTTTGATTAAGTTCGATGATATGATAAAGATAAATCCAGAATAGAAGAAAAGCCGCGGGTGAATACGTCCAAACAACGTGCCACGGTGTCCAAGAAAAAAGGATGGTGTCAAAGAATGCTGACAGAGGAGCGCTACGCCGCAATCCTTCACATTCTCGAGGAGAAAAAAGCGGTGACGGTGCTCGAGCTCACGAAAGACCTCGGGGCCTCGGAATCCACGATTCGCCGCGACCTGAACGCACTCCACAAAAGCGGCCGCCTCTACAAGGTCTACGGCGGCGCGACGGCGATCGACAACTCGTTCAGCTCCTCCGAAGACGATATGCGCACAAAGGCCTCGCTGAATCCGGAGGAGAAGACGGCGATCGCCCGACGGGCTGCCTCGCTCGTCCGGAGCAACGATTACGTCTACCTCGACGCCGGCTCGACGACCCTGCGCATGATCGACTTTCTGACGGAGTGTGCGGCCGTCTACGTCACGAACGGCCTGCCCCATGCAGGCAGACTCGCCGCCAAGGGATTCAAGGTGTTCCTGCTCGGCGGTCAGCTAAAATCCACGACAGAGGCCGTCATCGGCACCGAGGCCCTGCAAAGCCTGAAGGTCTACAACTTCACGAAGGGTTTTTTCGGTGCGAACGGCATCAGCACGCAGTCCGGCTACTCGACGCCGGACGCGGATGAAGGCATCGTAAAAAGCGAGGCGCTGCACCGCTCGAAGCACGCGTTCGTGCTCGCCGATTCTTCCAAATTCGACCAGACGACGCCGTTCTCGTTCGCGAATCTCGCCGATGCCGCGATCATCACGGGAACGCTTCAGGATAAGGACAAAAAATATCTCGAATACACAACGATTTACGAGGGGGAAAAACGATGATCTATACCGTAACCTTTAACCCGTCGCTCGACTACATTGTGCGGCTCGATTCCTTTCAGACCGGCGGCATCAACCGCGTGAACTACGAGCAGATTCTCGCCGGCGGCAAGGGCATCAACGTCTCGATTGTCCTGCACAATCTCGGGCACGAGAGCACGGCGCTCGGCTTTCTCGCCGGCTTCACGGGAAAAGCCATTGCGGGCATGCTTAGCGAGATGGGCGTCTCGCACGACTTCGTTCCGCTCGATCAGGGTTTCTCCCGCATCAACGTCAAGGCAAAGGCGGAAAACGAGACGGAAATCAACGGCCAGGGGCCGGTGATTTCCGAGGCCAAATGCGCGGAGCTCTTCGCAAAGCTCGACACGCTGCAGGCAGGCGATATCCTCGTACTCGCGGGCTCGATCCCGAAGTCCCTGCCGGACGATATCTACGAACAGATCCTAAAGAAGCTCGACGGGCGCGGCGTCCGCACCGTCGTCGACGCCGAGAAGAACCTGCTGCTGAACGTCCTGCCCTACCACCCGTTCCTCATCAAACCGAACAACCACGAGCTCGGGGACATGTTTGGCGTAACGCTGAAAACCGATGAAGAAATCATCACCTACGCGAAGAAGCTGCAGGAAAAAGGCGCGCAGAACGTGCTGATCTCCATGGCCGGCGACGGCGCCATCCTGCTGACGGCAAACGGCGATTCGTACAAGAGCCCGGCCCCGAAGGGAAAACTCGTGAACTCCGTCGGCGCCGGCGACTCGATGGTCGCAGGCTTCCTCACCGGCCTGCTCGAATCGGCGGACAATCTGGAGCAGGCATTCCATTGGGGCGTTGCCACGGGATCGGCCTCCGCGTTCAGCGAGAATCTCGCGACGCGCCCTGAGGTCGAGGCCCTGCTGAAAACGATAGAACACTAACTCACCATATACAACACCACAAAAAGGAGCGAAAACTATGCGCATTACCGATCTTCTGAAGAACGAAAGCATCGTTCTCGGAGCATCTCCGGCAGACAAATCCGCTGCCATTCACCAGCTTGTCGAGCTCATGGACGCCTCGGGAAACCTATCCGACAAGGAACAGTATGAAAAAGACGTCCTCGCACGCGAGGCATCCGGCACGACCGGCCTCGGCGACGGCATCGCGACACCGCACGCCAAGAGCAAGGGCGTAACGCGCGCCGGCCTCGCCGCAATGACCGTGCCGGGTGGCATGGATTTCGAATCGATGGACGGCAAGCCCTCCCGCCTGTTCTTCCTGATTGCCGCACCAGACGGAGAAAATGACGAACACATGGCCATTCTCTCCAAGCTGGCAACGATGATCATGGATCCGGATTTCAAGGAGGCTCTGATCGCCGCAAAGACGAAAGAGGAATTCCTGCAGATCATCAACGACAAAGAAGATGGCACCTTCACGGCAAAGGCGGACACCGCAGCGGCCCCTGCCGCACCTGCCCCATCCGACCACATCCAGATCCTCGCCGTCACCGCGTGCCCGACCGGCATCGCGCACACCTTCATGGCCGCGGAAAGCCTGGAAATGCACGCGAAAAAGCGCGGTATCTCCATCAAGGTCGAGACCAACGGCCAGGGCGGTGCAAAGAACGTCCTGACGCCGGAGGAAATCGCAAAGTCGGACGGCATCATCGTCGCGGCGGACAAGAACGTCGCGATGAGCCGTTTTGACGGCAAGCGCGTCGTCATCACGAAGGTCGCCGACGGCATCAACAAGGCCGACGAGCTCATCGACCTCGCGCTCTCCGGCGAGGCTGCCATCTACCATAAGAACGGAAAGGACGAGGTCGAGGGCGCCGACAACGTAGCGGGCGAGAGCCTCGGCCGTCAGGCCTACAAGCACCTCATGAACGGCGTCAGCCACATGCTCCCGTTCGTCGTCGGCGGCGGTATCCTGATCGCCCTCGCGTTCCTGTTCGACGATTACAGCATCGACCCGAAAAACTTCGGCTCGAACACGCCGCTCGCCAAATTCTTTAAGGACATCGGCGGCGCGGCCTTCGGCTTCATGCTGCCGGTCCTCGCCGGGTTCATCTCGATGTCGATTGCCGACCGCCCAGGCCTTGCCGTCGGTTTTGTCGGCGGCGCGCTCGCCGGCACCACGGGTTCCGGCTTCCTTGGGGCCCTGCTCGCAGGCTTCCTCGGCGGCTGGCTGGTCAATAAGCTCAAAGCGATATTCCGCGTCCTGCCGGATTCCCTCGACGGGATCAAGCCGGTCCTCCTGTACCCGTTCTTTGGCATCCTGCTCATGGGCTTCGTCATGCTGTTCATCATCGCGCCGCCGGTCAGCGGGATCAACATCTGGCTCGTCGACACGCTGAAGAACATGGATCCGAACGCGCGCATCCTGCTCGGCATCGTCCTCGGCGGCATGATGGCGGTCGATATGGGCGGCCCGATCAACAAGGCGGCCTATGTCACGGGCACCGGCCTGCTCGCCTCCGGCGAGTTCCACGTCATGGCTGCCGTCATGGCCGGCGGCATGGTTCCGCCGCTCGCCATCGCGCTCTGCACGACCTTCTTCAAAAACCGCTTCACGGAGAGCGAGCAGAAAGCCGGTATCACGAACTACGTCATGGGCCTCTCGTTCATCACCGAGGGCGCGATTCCGTTCGCCGCTGGTGACCCGATCCGCGTGATTCCGTCCTGCGTCGTCGGCGCGGCTACGGCCGGCGCGCTCTCCATGGCCTTTGACTGCACGCTCCGCGCGCCGCACGGCGGCATCTTCGTCGTGCCGACGATCGGCAACCCGCTCATGTACCTCGTCGCCATCTTCATCGGTGCGATCGTCGGCTGCCTCGTCCTCTCTGTGCTCAAAAAACCGCTCGCCAAGCAGTAATCGCTGCGGTTTGAAAAGCAGCTTTCCTACGCACCACACCGACGAGAGCGCGGCATCCTCGTCCTCCGCGCGGCCGGACAACAGCCGCCGGTGCATAGACCGTGGCTCTCCGTTGGGATCCATCCGAAAAAGACCTGCCTGTCCGGCAGGTCTTTTTTCGTGCCCGTCCCACCGCTTTGGCACAACAGCACGCGGCGAGATCACGCGCCGATTTACGCCGAAATCCGTGGAATTTTTCGCTTATCCTCCTGAATTTTTCCCGAATTTTAAATCATTTTATTCCAAAATACCGTGAAATCATACAAATAAAGAGAAAAAACGGAATTTTCTATTGACATTCGACCGAAAAGATTATATGATAAGAATCAGAAAATGTGCTCGAGCACATAAACCATTCCGAGGAGAGATGGTGCATGTGCGAGAGCCGGAAAAGTACCTTGGAAACGTTTGGTGACAAACTAAGGAGGTAGTAACATGAAGGGAACATGGTCAAAGGTAAAACGCGTACTGTGCACCATCCTGGCAGTTGCGATGTGCGCATTCGCGTTTGCCGGCTGCGGGAATCAGCAGGCAGCGAGGCAAGGCACACCGGACAAGATCAAGATCGGCGTCTCCATTTGGAGCTCCACCGATGTTCTCGGTTCTCAGTGCAAACGCATGCTGGATGCCGCAGCTGACGCGCTCGGCGTCGAGCTCGTCTACGTCGATCAGGGGCATGTATCCGAAAAGGTCACGTCCTCGGTTGAGACGCTGGTCGCGTCCGGATGCCAGGGCATCATCATCTGCAACTCGTCCGATACGGAAATGGCTTCCGCCATCAAGACGGCGAACGACAACGGCGTGTATCTCGCGCAGTTCTTCCGCATCATCAACAAGGACAAGAACCCGGATATCTACAAGCAGGCTTTAAAGTCCCCGTACTATATCGGCGCAGTTCATGAAAACGAGAACGAGAACGGCAAGAAGCTTGTCCAGATCCTTCTCGACAAGGGCTGCCGTGATATCGGCCTCATCGGCTGGGAGCAGGGCGATGCCACTTGGCTCGGCCGCTGGGAAGGCTACAAGGCCGGCATCGAGGAATGGAACGCCAACCATCCGGACGATCAGGCAAAGCTCTCCGACCCGCAGTACGCCGGCACGTCCTCTGAGGGCGGTGCCAAGGCTGCCGAGGCTCTCATGAGCGCGGATCCGAAGCTCGATGCCCTCATCCCGGCTGGCGGCGGCGGCGACCCGCTGCAGGGCGCCATCGCTGCGGTCGAACGCGCAGGCAAGACGGGCCAGATCAAGATCGTCTCGACGGACTTCCTGCCAGACCTCGGTGAGCGTCTGCAGAACGGTTCCATCGCCGGTGAGTCCGGCGGCCATTACTGCGACCCGCTCTATGCATTCATGATGGTCTACAACGCCATCAAGGGCAACTACAAGGATGTCGAGAACAACTTCGTCGATGTTGAGTTCCCGTATCTCTACGTTTCTTCCCCGGCGGATTATGCGGAGTATGACAAGTATTTCGTAAAACAGCTGCCGTTCACGAAGGATGAGTTAGTCAATATGTCCAAGATGACACTCGACCAGCTGAAAGAATCGGCTGCCAACGTCTCGATTGCCGACGCCGCAGCTCGTTCCAGTAAGTAAGGTATCGATCGCATCGAAACGGCTTGTTTGCAATCTGCAACAAACGTAAGGAATGGCCAGTATCAGATGTGATACTGGCCATTCGTGTCTAATCTTAAAGGAGGAACTATGGACGTACGCACGCAGAGCACGGGCAAGAAGAAACTATCCTCTGCCGCTAAAGGGTATCTGATCCTATGCGCCATGATACTCATCTCCTGGCTTGTGTTCAAAATTCTAACACCAGATAATTTTGGTTCCATGGATAACATGCTGAGCTATTTCCAGGCCAGCTTGATCGCTTCCGCTGGTGCGGTTGGCTTCTACTTCGTCATCGTCATGGGCATGTTCGATTTCTCGATTGGCGCCTGCATCATCCTCTCGTGTATCATCGGATGCAAGCTCGCGGCCATGGGGCTCGGCTACACCGGCCTGATTCTCGGCTGCCTCATCACCGGCGGCATCGTCGGCATATGCAACGGCTTCTTCTACATCAAGCTGCGCATCCCCTCGATGATCATCACGACGGGCCTTGCGCTCATCTATGAATCCGTCGCCAACATCCTCGCCGGCGGCGTGGAGCAGACGCTGCCAGCCGACCTTCGCATGCTCGGGCAAATGCCGGGCAACCTGATCCTGGCGCTCGTCACCTTCTTTGCCGCCTATGCCATCCTGAACTATACGAAAATCGGCACCTATACCTACGCCATCGGAAGCAACGAATTCATCGCCAAGAACATGGGCATCAACGTCGATTACTACAAATTCCTCGCCTTCGCGATCAGCGGCGTGTTCTTCGGCATCATGTCCATCCTGACGATTTCCTACGGCTCGTCCATCGTCGCCGTCACCGGCATGGGCTCCATGAGCCGCAACTTCGTCCCGACCATGGGCTGCTTCTTCGGCCTCGCCTTCAAGAAATACGGCATCCCCATACAGGCCATTGTCCTCGGCGAATTCATGATCAACATCATCTTCTACGGCTTCGTCGCGCTCGGTGCACCGACCGCCATTCAGGATGTCATCACGGGCTTCGCGCTGCTGATCATCGTTGCGCTGACGACGAAGACGGCCAAAGGCGCTATCGTCAAGTAAGGGGGGAACGTATTCATGAGTGAAATCAGACTGCAGATTCAGCATCTTTGCAAATCTTTCGGCATCACAAAGGCAGTCCAGGACGTCTCCTTTAACGTCAACAAGGGAGAGGTTCACGCCCTGATTGGCGAGAACGGCTCCGGTAAATCGACGCTGACGAACATGCTGACGGGTATCTACACCATCGACAGCGGGAAATTCATCCTGGACGGAAAAGAGGTGCACCCGCGGAACCAGGTCGAGGCGAACAACGAGGGCATCTCCATCATCGTACAGGAGCTCGGCACGCTCTCTGGGCTGACGGTCGCCGAAAACATCTTCCTCGGCCACGAAGACCGGTTCGTCTCTCACGGGATCAAGAACACACGCGAGATGAACCGCCAGGCGAACGCGCTGCTGAAGAAATACGACTTCTCGCATATCCGCGCGGAGGATCAGATCGATGACTACAATTTCGAGGAACGCAAGTTCATCGAGATCATCAAGGCGACGTATTTCTCACCGAAAATCGTCGTCATCGATGAGACAACCACCGCCCTCTCCCAGGAGGGACGCGAGGAGCTCTACAAGCATATGGACCGCATCCGGGCGGAGGGCAACAGTATCATCTTTATCTCGCACGACCTCGCCGAAGTGCTCGAACACGCGGACACCATCACGGTCATGCGCGACGGCGTCTACATCGATACCGTCAAGAGCAGCGACGTCACGGAGGACGACCTCAAACGCCTCATGGTCGGCCGCGAGGTAACAGGCAACTACTACCGCACGGATTACGGGGAGCCCGTATCCAAGGAGGTCGTCCTTTCCGTCAAGAACGTCTCGGTCCCCGGCCGGATCGAAAATGTGTCCTTCGACCTGCACAAGGGCGAGATCCTCGGATTTGGCGGACTTTCCGAGTCCGGCATGCACGAAGTCGGCAAAGCGGTGTTCGGCGCCTCCTACGACCGCACGGGAGAGGTCGTACTCGCGGACGGCACCGAAATCCGGGACATCCCGACGGCCATCGACCACAGTATCGCCTATACGTCCAAGGACCGCGACAACGAATCGCTCATCCTCAACCAGAGCATCGAGGACAACATCACGCTGCCCTCTCTGAAAGACCTCTCCTCCGGGCCGCTGCAGTTCCTGCGGGATAGCAAGCTCGCGGCCTTCGCCGATCAACACGCCAAACAGATGTCCGTCAAAATGCAGGGCATCGAACAGTTCGTCTCCGACCTTTCCGGCGGCAATAAGCAGAAGGTCGTACTCGCGCGCTGGATCGGCAAGGATTCCGACATCCTCGTGCTGGATTCGCCGACGCGCGGCATCGACATCAAAGTCAAGCAGGATATCTACCAGCTCATGGATCGCATGCGGAAG
This sequence comes from Selenomonadaceae bacterium, assembly GCA_022773425.1. GTDB lineage: Bacteria > Bacillota > Negativicutes > Selenomonadales > Selenomonadaceae > UBA2897. The sequence continues at coordinate 1,339 of JALFBM010000050.1, read as the reverse complement.
CAGAACAAGTCCGTCATCATGATTTCGGAGGAACTCATGGAGCTTATCGGCATGTGCGATCGCATCCTCATCATGAAGGACGGCAAGGTGAGCGGTGAGCTCCCGCGCAGCAGGGATCTGGACGAAAACGCGCTGATTGCCAAGATGGTATAAGGAGGGTTCTTGATGAAGAAGATAGAAAAACCACTGTCAAAAGACGAGGCCCGGAAAAAGGCCAAGCGCATCGACCAGCTGCGGACGTACCTCCCCGTGGTCGGACTCGTCATCATCTTCCTGCTGTTTATCTACCTGACGGATGGCAGGATGATTGCGCCAAAGAACCTGATTCTTCTGCTGAACCAGGTATATGTCGTCATGATTGCCGCGATGGGCGTGTTCTTTATCATGACGATGGGCGGGCTGGACTTCTCACAAGGATCGATCCTCGGCATTGCCTCCATCGTGATCTGCCTGCTGTCCCCGTACAGCATCGGGCTCGCCATCCTCGGCGGCATTGTCGCCGGCGCCGCGATTGGCGCCATCAATGCCTATTTCCACGTCTGCCGCAAGATCGCATCCTTCATCGTCACGATCTGCACGATGTTCCTGTTCCGCGGGTTCATCAAGTATTTTGCCTCGGACTCTCCGGTCCGGGCCAGCATGGACGTCTACGATTATGACCACATCGAGCTCAAGCTCACCGTCACGGTCCTGATTCTCCTCGCCGGTTACATCGCGTTCCGCTATACGCCGTTCGGCACGTACCTGAAGGCCATTGGCTCGGGTGAGCGCGGCGCGATGTTCGCGGGCATCCGCACCGACCGCATGAAGTTCTTCATCTACACGCTCGCAGGCGCGCTCACCGGCTTCGCGGCCTTCATCAACATCGTCAAGAACGGCTCGGCGACCGCGAACGTCGGCAACCAGCTCGAGACGCAGATCCTCATCGCGCTCGTGCTCGGCGGCATGCCGATCTCGGGCGGCGCGAAAGTGCGGTTCAGCAACATCATCGTCGGCTCACTGCTCTACTACGTCCTCTACAGCGGCCTCACGATGATCGGTCTGACCACACAGGAACTGCAGCTCGTCGAAGGCGTCATCTTCCTGATCTTCGTCGCGGTATTCGCCGACCGCAAGGCGCTCAAGGTCATCAAATAACAAAAACCTCCCGTTCCCGGCGTTTTCAAAAAAGGGGCTGTCGCACGAAACATACTTTCGTGTGATATGATTCCCTTAAAGCAGACACGGTAAATAACCAAACTGCTTTAGGGGGATTTTTCTATGGGCAAAAGGAAACATTCGGCAGATTGGATGCTTGCCAGAGTGAAAGAATACCTTTCCGGCAAAGGATCTTACCGAC
>JALFBM010000042.1 GCA_022773425.1 Selenomonadaceae bacterium | reverse complement strand
CAGGCTGAGGATCTGAAAGAACAGATGATAAATCACCGCGCGGAGCGGCACGAGGATATAGCTGAGGATCGGCGTCATGAGCATCACGACGAGGATGAGGAAACTATAGCGCTCGAGCCGCGCGTACGAATAGGCGAGATCCCGCGGCAGCAGGCGCACGAGCACATGCGAGCCGTCGAGCGGCGGCACCGGGATCAGATTGAAGATGGCAAAGCCGATGTTGTACTCGACGATCAGCGTAAAGACCAGAAGCGTGCCGCTACTAAGGACACCGTGCGTGCGCAGAACCAGCAAGAGCAGCAAAAACAGGAACGCCGTCACCAGATTGGACAGCGGGCCGGCGAGCGAAACGAGGATATCGTCGCGGGCCGGATCCTTAAAATTGCGCGGGTTGATCATCACCGGCTTTGCCCACCCGAACTGGCAGATCAGCAGCATGATCAGGCCGATCGGATCGATATGCGCGGCCGGATTCAACGTCAGACGGCCCATCATCTTCGGCGTGAAATCGCCGAAAGCGACGGCCATGCGCGCGTGCGCGTACTCATGAACCGACATCGCGATGATGAGGCCGGGAATCCCCGCAATCAGTTGCAAAATGTAGTTGGTCATAGATTGAAATTCCTCCGATCTGCCAATCCGATTACCGCGTTATTTTTTGCTTTGCGCCGCCATCAAAATGGCGACCATCGACTTCGCATCGATGATGCGGCCGTCCCGCACCATCGCGCAGGCCTCGTCGAGCGGGACGCGGACCACGTGAATGAATTCGTCGGGGTCGAGGCTCTGCCTGCCCGGCGTAAGGCCCTCAGCCAGGTAGATATGGATCTTCTCATTCGAGAAACCGACCGTCGTCGCGATTGTCGTCATCCTCTCGATATGCGCCGCGTGATAGCCTGTCTCCTCGGCGAGCTCGCGTTTTGCGCAGTCGAGCGGGTCCTCGTCCGGCGCGTCGAGCTTGCCTGCCGGGATCTCCAGCGTCACGCATTCGACCGGGTAGCGATACTGGCGGACGAGGATAATCTCCCCATTCGGCAGCAGGGGCAAGACCGCCGATGCGCCCGGGTGCACGATCCACTCACGGGTCGCCTGCTTGCCATCCGGCAGGAGGGCGGTATCCCGACGCACATGCAGCAAGGTCCCGTCGAAGATCTTTTCACTCTTGATTTTCTTCTCCACCAAATCTTTATCGTTCTCGTTGCTCTCAGCCATTTTCCTGTGCTCCTTTGTTATGTTTCCGCCGTTTCCGGCTTTTCCTCCTGTTTGGGTTTCCCTGCCCGCTGACGGAACAGCGCTTTTTTCTGTCTGGCATGCAGGACCATCTCGCGCGCATTATCCATCGAGGCCGTCGTCGCGTCGGCGCCGGACGCCATGCGCGCGATTTCGCGCACCTGCTCGCGCTCGGAAAGCGGGCGGACGATGGTCTGCGTCGACGCCGCGCTGCTCGTTTTCGCGATATACAGGTGCACATCGGCCATGCAGGCGATCTGCGGCAGATGCGTGATGCAGAGCACCTGCTTGTAGCTGGCCACCATCGCGATGCGCTCGGCTACCATCTGTGCCGTGCGCCCGCCGATGCCCGTGTCGATCTCGTCGAAAACCATGCTCGGCACCGAGGAATCGCGCGAGGCCGCAACGGTCTTTATCGCGAGCGCGATGCGCGAGAGCTCGCCGCCCGACGCCACGCGTGCGAGCGGTTTTTCCGCCTCCCCGGGGTTTGCCGAGAAAACCATCGTCACATTGTCCCTGCCGCGCGGCGTATAGGTATCGCGTGGCTCGATGGCGATGCGCAGGCGGGCCTTCGGCATGCCGAGCGCCGTAATCTGCCTGCCGATGGCGCCGCCGAGCTCTGCCGCGGTCTTTTTTCGTTTTTCCGTCAGCACCGCCGCGCGCTGCGCCATCTCCTGCCGCGCCCGCTCGATGCCATCGCGGAGCGCGGCGATATCGTCGTCGAAATTCTCGATATCCGCGAGTTCACGCTGCACCTTTTCCTGATGTGCGAGAACATCGGAAACCGTCGCGCCGTATTTCCGCCGCAATTTGTCGATGGTATCCATGCGGCGCTGCAGTTTGTCGAGCTTTTCCGGCGAGAAATCCATCGAATCGCCGTAATCGCGGATCTCATAGGCCGCTTCCTGCAGGGAAATCTCCGACTCCTCGACCATCTTGCAGGCGTTCGCGAGGGAATCGTCGTAGCGGGACATATCCTCGAGGTCCTTCTTGATCTGCGAAAGCGCCTCGAGCACGCCGCCCCCGCCCTTCATTCCGCGGTTCAACAGCGCGTAGGCGTCCTCGACATAACCTGCGATTTTCTCCGCGTGGCTGAGCTTTCGGATCTCCGTCTCGAGTTTTTCATCCTCCTGCGGCTGCAGCTGTGCCTCCGAAATCTCCCGGTCCTGCCAGCGCAGCATGTCGAGGCGCTGCGCGTACTCTCTGGAGGCCTGCTCCTTTTCCGCATAAGCGCGCTGCTTCTGCTGCCAATCGTCGTACGCCTTCCGATAGGCGTGGAGCGCCTCGACAAGATCCGGATCGAACTGGTCGAGCAGACGGAACTGGTTTTCCTCCTTGAGCAGCGCCAGATTCTCGTGCTGACCGTGGATATCGACGAGGAACGCGCCGATCTGCTTCAGGACGGCCAAGGTCACATGGCAGCCGTTGACGAGGACCATGCTGCGCCCGCCGCGCGTGACCTGCCGCGTGACGATCAGCATACCCTCGCTGTCGTCGATGGCCTGTCCGTGCAGCAGCTCGTGCAGACCGAGCGCCTCGTCGTCCAGCGTGAACACAGCCTCCACGCGCAGCCAGTCGCAGCCGGTGCGGATCATATCCGACGGAATGCGCGCGCCGAGCATGGCGCTTAGCGCATCGATCAGGATGGATTTCCCCGCACCGGTCTCACCGGTCAGGATATTCAGTCCGCTGCCGAACTCGACCTGTACGTGCTCGAGCAGCGCGAAATTCCAAACCGTCAGCGTCTTTAACATCCGGACAAACACCTCCGCGTTTCGTCTCCGTTAGTTCCCGGCAGACTTCCCTCTCGCGAGCTCTGCCTCGCCCTCGTCCTGCATGAGCTCCTCGATGCGGCGCACGACGTCCTTGGCCGCTTCTTTCGGCTTGACAACGAGGAGGATGGTATCATCCCCCGCCACCGTGCCGATGACCTCATCCCAGGACGCATGGTCGAGCACGCTGGCCACGGTGTTCGCACCGCCCGGCAGCGTCTTGACCACGATGATGTTCTCGCTGTCATTCACATCGGTAACCGTATCTTGAAACAGCCGCCGCACGCGCTCGCGCGTGAAAATCACGCTTTCCTTCATTGGCGCTCCGTAGCGATAACGCCCGTCGCCGATGGGGATCTTGATCAGCATGAGCTCCTTGATATCCCGCGAGACCGTCGCCTGCGTGACTTCGACGTGGCGTTCGCGCAGGGCGTTTGCCAGGTCATCCTGCGTCTCAATGACCTCGTGGGCCAGGATATCCTTGATCATGGCGTGTCGGACACTTTTCTGCGGTACCGTTTTCTGCGTCATATTCTCACCTCGGATAGCTCGGATAGATAGATGGATGGATGAAATGGATGGCTGTCATGCGCTCATTCGTCATTCTTCCAGAGTTTGGCCCGGAGAATGGAATAATAGTCCTTGTCCTCGAACTTCACGATGCAGGCCTGCACATCGGATTTCTTGACGATGACCTCATCGCCCGGCAGCAGTCGGAAACATTCCTGTCCGTCAAAGCTCACGATGATATCCTGATGGATGGCCGCGATCTCGATGTGCACGACATCATCCTGCCCGATGACGAGCGGGCGGATGTTGAACGTATGCGCGCAGATTGGCGTCAGCACAAGCGCCTTGATGTTCGGGTTCATGACCGGGCCTCCCGCGGACATCGAGTACGCCGTCGAGCCGGTCGGCGAGGAAACGATCAGGCCATCGGCCTTATAATCGATCAGATGCGTCTCGTTGATGGTGAGCCCGAGACTCAGCATGCGCGCGACGCCGCCCTTGGTCACGACCACATCGTTGATCGCATGCCCGAGGAATTTTTCCTTGCCCTGGGATTTTAAATAGCCGGCCAGCATCAAGCGGCGGTCGATATGATAATCGCCCTCCAGCAGCTTCTGCAGCTTCCGCTCGAGCTCATCAGGCTCGATATCCGCCATGAAGCCGAGCGTCCCGATGTTGACGCCGCAGACCGGCACCTCCATCGCCCCGTAACGCCGGCAAACGCCGAGCAGAGTCCCGTCGCCGCCGAGGCTCAGCGCGATATCCGCGCGTACCTGCTCGATATGCGGCACACCGTATTCCTCCATGCCGAAAAAGCGGGACTCGTCGACCGGGAGCATGAGCTCGACATCCTTGTCCTCGTAAAAAGAAAAGATACGCCTTAGTACCTCCACCGAAGCCGGCTTGGATACATTGGGAAAAACAGCGATCTTCAGCAAAGCCTTTCCTCCTCAGTGGTCGAGATCGGCATGCGCCTCGCGCACGACCTCGCGGATTTTATTCTCGCTCACGACATCCGCCGTCCCCGTTCCTTTCGATAAATCGATCAGGTACTCGATATTGCCCTCCGGGCCCTTGACCGGCGAATAGGTCAGCGCGGCTGGCACGAAGCCCAGCGACCGCGCGAATTCCGTCACGCGGGCAATGACCTCCTCATGGATGCGCGGATCCCGCACCACGCCCTTTTTGCCAACGTTCTCGCGGCCCGCCTCAAACTGCGGCTTGATCAGCGCGAGCACCTCGCCGTCGGCTTTCAGCAGTGCATAGGCGACGGGCAGGACCTTTTCGAGCGAGATGAACGCGACATCGATCGACGCGAAATCGAGCAACTCGCCGATGTCCTCCGGCGAGACGTTCCGGATGTTCGTGCGCTCCATATTGACGACGCGCTCGTCCGTGCGAAGTTTCCAGGCGAGCTGCCCGTAGCCGACATCAATGGCAAAGACCTTGACCGCGCCGTTCTGCAGCATGCAGTCCGTAAAGCCGCCGGTCGACGCGCCGATATCGGCGGCCGTCCTGCCCGCGAGCCGCACGCCGAAGACCTTGATGGCCTTTTCCAGCTTCAGGCCGCCGCGGCTCACGTAGGGCAGGTCCCGGCCGAGCAGGCGGATTTCCGCGTCCTCCTTGACGTTTGCCCCGGCCTTGTCGATTTTCTGCCCGTTGACCAGCACCTCGCCGGCCATGATGCGGCGCTTCGCGCGCTCACGGCTCGAGGCATAACCCTTCTCGACGAGCAGCGCGTCGAGGCGAATCTTCTTGACTTTCTTCTTTTCCGCTTGTTCCATCGTGTCAATCCTTCACCGTTTCCCTTGTTGCCGCAATGCGCTCTGCCATCTGCCCAGGCGTCAGGCCGACGAGCTCGAGCAGCTCGTCATGCGTGCCCTGCTCGATGAACTGATCGGGGATGCCAAAGCGCAGCAGGCGGACCGCCTGCCCCTCGTCCGCGAGAAGTTCGGCAACGCCTGAGCCGAACCCGCCGATCAACGCGTTTTCCTCCATCGTGACGAGCAGTTTCTTCGAGGCCGCCTCGCGCAGGATGCACGCGCGGTCCATCGGTTTGACGAAGCGCATGTTGACGACCGTGCAGGAGATCTGCTTTTCTGCCAGCAAATCCGCCGTCTGCACGGCCTTGCTGACCATGCTGCCGACCGCGAGCAAAGCGACATCCGTTCCCTCGCGCAGCGTCTCCGCCTGCCCGATGGGGATCTCGCGCAGCGGCTCCCCGCAGTCCACGCCGAGCCCCGCGCCGCGCGGATAGCGCACGGCCGCAGGACTGTCCATCCGCACCGCGGTATAGAGCATATGGCGCAGCTCGTTCTCGTCCTTTGGCACAAAGATCGTCATATGCGGCATCATGCGCAGGTAGGAGAGGTCGAACACCCCGTGATGGGTCGGCCCGTCCTCGCCGACGAGTCCCGCGCGGTCGAGGCAGAGCGTCACGGGGAGCTGCTGCAGGCAGACGTCATGCAGCAGCTGATCGAACGCGCGCTGCGCGAACGTCGAGTAAATGGCCGCCACCGGATGGCAGCCATCTGCGGCGATGCCGGCCGCCAGCGTCACGGCGTGCTCCTCGGCAATGCCGACGTCGAAATAGCGCTTCGGGTAGTTCTCCTTAAACGCGCGAAGGCCCGTCCCATCCGGCATCGCCGCCGTGATCGCGATGAGCTTCGGGTCGCGTTCGGCGAGCTCGAGCATCGTCTGGCTGAACACAGAGGTATAGGATGGCGGGCACGCTTTTTTCACGCAGCTGCCGGTCGCCGGGTCGAATTTGCCGATGCCATGGAATTTGCCCGGGTTCTGCTCGGCCGGCAAATAGCCCTTTCCCTTTTTCGTATGCACATGAATGAGGATCGGACCGTGCATCTCGCGCACGCGCTCGAACACCTCAGAGAGCAGGCCGATATCGTGCCCGTCGAGCGGCCCGACGTAATGGAACCCGGCTTCCTCGAACAGCTCGCCCGGCACGAGCGCCGAGCGCACGCTGTCCTTGATCACCGAGACGGTCCTTAGCATCTTGCCGCCAACATGCGGGATGCGCTCGAGAAAATCGTGGACGTCCTGCTTTACCCGCTCGTACTGCGGCGCGAGCCGTACCCGCGAGAGGTACTCGCTCATCGCACCAACGTTCTTGTCGATGGACATCTCGTTGTCGTTGAGGATGACGATGAGATCCTTGCCGAGCTGGCCTGCCTCGTTGATCGCCTCGAACGACTCGCCGCCGGTCATCGCGCCGTCGCCGATCACGGCGATGACCTTGTTCGTACGCCCCATGAGATCGCGCGAAATCGCCATGCCGAGCGCGGCGGAAATCGAGGTGGAGGCATGGCCGACGCCAAACGCGTCGTACGCCGACTCGAACCGGTTGGGAAAGCCCGTGATCCCGCCCTTTTTCCGCAGCGTCTTGAACGCGTCGCGGCGCCCGGTCAGGATCTTATGCGTATAGGCCTGATGCCCGACATCCCATACGAGTTTGTCCTTTGGGAACTGGAACACCCGGTACAGCGCAAGCGTCAGCTCCACCGTGCCAAGACTCGGTGCCAGATGACCGCCGTTCTTCGAGACCGTCTCGAGCATGTAGCGACGGATTTCCGCTGCCAGCATCTCGAGCTGCGCTATGGAAAGCCTCTTGACATCCTCCGGCTTCTGGATCTGGTCTAGCCATTCATACATCATACGGCACTCCCAATCAATGCTTCCGTTTCACGAGATACGCGAGCAGATCGCGCAGAAAATCCGCTTCTGCGCCGAATCCACGCAGGGCTTCCTCCCCCTTGCGCACCGCGTCATCCGCGAGCTTCTTTGCCTCATCGAGCGAGGTCAGCGTGACATAGGTCGACTTCTCGTTGCGGATATCGCTGCCGACCGGCTTGCCGATGACCTTTTCGTCGCCGACAACGTCGAGGATATCGTCCGTGATCTGAAAAGCGAGCCCGAACGCCTCCGCGTACGTCGTTAGCGCCGCGAGTTTTTCCTCCGGCGCGTCGGCAAGGATTGCACCGCTGCGGATCGCCGCGCGGAACAGGGCCCCGGTTTTCCCCATATGCATCTTGCGGAGCAGCTCCATGGGGATGTGTTTTCCCTCGGATTCAAGATCGATGGCCTGTCCGCCGACCATGCCGTTCGGGCCTGCCCCGACGCTCATCTCGCGGACGACGGCCAGCTTTTTCTCTGCGGAGACCGTCTCGCGCAGCATGACCTCAAAGGCGAGCGTCAGCAGCGCGTCGCCGGCCAGCGTCGCCATGCCCGCTCCATAGACCTTGTGGTTCGTCGGCTTGCCGCGGCGGTAATCGTCATTATCCATCGCCGGCAGGTCGTCGTGGATCAGGGAATACGTATGGATCATCTCAATCGCGCAGGCAGAGTGCAGGAACTGCGTCCCATCTGCACCGACCGCATCGGCCGCCGCCATCAGCAGGATCGGCCTCAAGCGCTTGCCGCCTGCCATCAGGCTGTATTTCATCGAAGCCGCGAGCGTCGCGTCGAGCGCGTGCTCTTCATCGATTTCCGTGACAAGCTGGTTCTCCACGAGCGCGCGGCGCTCCTCCCAGCGTTTCTTCATATCCATGCTTTTACTCTCCCTCTATGGTCAGCGGCTCCGCCTTTGCCTTCCCATTGTCGTCCTTTACGAGCAGATCCATCGCCTGCTCCGCACGCGTCAGATCCTTCAGGCAGCGCTCCGAGAGCTTCACACCCTCCGCATAATTCGCCATCAGATCCTTCAGCGTCGTGTCCCCGGACTCCATCGTCTGCACGATGGACTCAAGTTTTTCGAGCGATGCTTCAAAGCTCAGCTGTTTTTTCGCCGGCATGGCATTCATCCTCTCTTTTTTCTGGAACGTTACTCCTTTGCGATGGCGGTGATGCGCCCGTCCTTCATAACGAGTGTCAGTGCATCACCCGCCGTTACCTGCTGGACGCTCGTTATGGGCCTGCCCTGCTTCTCCACGATGCTGTAGCCGCGGCGCAGGACGTGCACAGGGCTCAGGATCTCCAGTTTTTCCATCGCCGTCGTGAGTGCCTGTTTTTTCGTAGTCAGCGATTTCTGGCAGAGCTCGAGCAGCCTTGCCTGCGCGCGGTCCAGCCTCTGCTTCCGCCCGGCGAGCAGGAGCTGGGGCTTGCTCAGCGCCGTCGACTGCAGCAGGCCTTCGACGCGCAGACGCCTGGTCTGCACCTCGCGCCGCGCCAGCGTCCCGAGCCGCGCGCGCAGGCTTTCTACGTAGCGGCGGAGCTCCTGCCGATCGGGCACGGCAAACTCCGCCGCCTGCGACGGCGTCGCCGCACGTTTGTCGGCCGCAAAATCCGCAAGGGTAAAGTCCGTCTCATGCCCGACCGCCGAAATCACCGGTATGACGGAATTGTAAATGGCGCGGACGACCACTTCCTCGTTAAACGACCAAAGGTCTTCCATCGAGCCGCCCCCGCGCCCGACGATCAGCACGTCCACCGGGTGTTTCTCGTTAAAAAAGCGGATGCCCGCGGCGATCTCCGAGGCGGATTCCCCACCCTGCACCGTGACGGGATACAGCACGAGTTCGACGGATGGCCAACGCCGCTTCGAGACATGGTAGATATCCCGCAGCACCGCGCCAGAAAGCGAAGTCACGATACCAATCTTCTTTGGAAATTTCGGCAACGGTTTTTTGTGCGCCGCATCGAAAAGCCCCTCCGCCGACAGCTTCTGCTTGAGCTGCTCAAAAGCGATAGCGAGACTGCCCGCCCCTTCCGGCTGCAGATTTTCGGCGTAGAGCTGATAGACACCGTCCCGTTCATAGACGGCAATGCGCCCCTCCACGACGATCTGCATGCCGTTCTCCGGCTGGAAGCGCAGGCGGGAGGCATAGCTGCGGAACATCACGCATTTCAGCGCGGATTTCGCATCCTTTAAGGTGAAATAGCAGTGTCCGGACATATAGCGTTTGAAATTGGAAACCTCACCGCGCACGAGGATGTGCTGCAGCACGGTCTCCCGCGCGAAAAGTCCCTTGATGTACGCGTTCAGCGAGCTCACGCTGTGGACGTTCATTGGCCCTCCCCCGATTCCTCGACAATACAACGAAAAAGCCAGACGCAGTCTGGCTTTTGTCAAACAAAATTACCCAAGCTTCACCATCGCGCCGAGGATCCCGTTGACATAGCGTTTGGAATCATCGGTGCCATATCGTTTGGCAAGCTCCACTGCTTCATTGATTGCGATGCCGGCGTCGAGCTTTTCCGGGGAATAGAAGATCTCCCAAACCGCTATGCGGCAGATGTTGCGGTCTACCGGCGCCATGCGGCTGACTTTCCACTCCTTCGAACTGCGCGCGATGCGCTCGTCGATTTCCTCTCGGTGATCGAGCGTGCCATGGACGATCTGCTCGAGGTATTCCCGGCTCCGCTTCGACATCTTTTCGCCGACGTCGAGCGCCGTGTCAACCGCGAGCGTTTCCGTCATCTCCTGCTTCTCGGGACTCTCCGCCGGATTCAGGTCCAGCTGGAACAGCGCCTGCAGCGCCGCCTCTCTTGCTTGTCTACGACTCATGCTTGTTTCCTTTCTTGTCATCTGATGGAGCAGCGCCCTTCCATGGATTCTCATGGATGCAGAAAAAGCTGCCCGCCATCAGGGTGTACGTATCCTATCAGCTTGGATATGGCATCTCTGCCACAGTCTTCTTGCTCTGTCTTTTTCAGCGGCGGTTCTGCCAGCGATAGAGCAGCTCGTCGATCGTTTCTGCGATATGCATCTCGCCGCGGTCCATCCGGCTGCCAACCACCCAACCGATGCCGCAGCAGAGTGCGACAAACAGCACCGGCCAAAAGCCAAAAAGCAAAATGGCAAGGCCGAGCAGCAGGCCGAGCGCAGTCCCCGCCGTCCTGTGCGGATGCTCGCACAGACAGTCCTTACAGAACTGCACCATGGTTTCTTTCATTCCCGGCACACCTCTTTCAGACCACGCGCTGCGTGCGGACCGGCTGCGCATCCGTGATATCAGTCACGCGAATGGCGAGCGGCACATCCGTCAGTGCAAGCGAGCGCTGCAGCGCTTCTGCGACCTTCTGCTCGAGTTCCTGCTCAAGCGCGGGAATCCTTGCCTCACGGCCAACGGTCAGGAGCAGGGAAAGCTCAAGCTGCTCGAGCTTTTCCCCCGTCTTCTTGTCCTTTCTCCGGCGGACCTGTGGTTTCACCTTGACGTCGCGGACGGCGCGCGCCTCGCGCACCGTCCGGTCCACGAGATCCCGCACGGCCGCGAGGGACACCTGGCAGGATCCCGTCTCGCTGCGCACGACGAGAAACTCACCGCGGCGCGCGAGCGCATCCTCGTCCTCCCGGTGTACCGATACGCCGAGCAGATGCACGGACAGGAGCAGGATAACCGCGGCAGCGAGCACGCCCTCCTTGCGGCTGAGCGCGTAGAGCAACTCATTCTGCCATACCGTGTCCGGCACTGCGCCGAGGGACACGGCGAGCCAAAGGACAGACAGTGCGAGCAACAACAACGCTGCCAAAAACAGCAGAACGCGGTTCATCATCCCCATGTCTCGGCTCCTCTCCCGTCTTAATGAACGCGGACTTCTTCTGTCTTCTCCGGCTCAGGGAAACCGACGCCTTGCACGTGGACGTTGACTTCTACGACGGACAGTCCGGTCATCGTCTCGATGGCCTGTTTGACATTCTCCTGCACCGCGAGCGCGAGATCCGGGATACGGACGCCGTATTTCACGATCAGGAACAGGTCAACCGCCGCTTCCTTCTCGCCGACCTCCACCTTGACGCCCTTCGAGAAGTTCTTGCGGCCGAGCATCTCCGCGACGCCGCTGACGATGCCGCCGCTCATGCCGGCGACCCCGTCGATTTCCGTTGCCGCAAGCCCGGCAATGATGCTGACGACTTCATCCGCAATGCGGATCGACCCGAGTTTTGAACCTTTTTCCACGATTTCCTTACCTTCCTTTTCCATGACGTTTTCCTCCTTATGGTTCGCTTAAACACGCGGAGCTCATTCTCCGCCAGGACTCCCTTAGCAACTGTATAAATATACAATTGTTTTACTATAAGGATTCTAGCCATGCCTGGATATTTCCTGCTTATCCGCGGAAAATTCAAAAAAATTTTGGAGAAGCGGAAAACAGACTTCTCATAGAGAAAATGCCGTGCCATGCCTTAGGGCACAGCACGGCATGAAGAGCGCTCTTGCTTAGGCGCGTTCGATGTAATCGCCCGTGCGCGTATCGATGCGGAGCGTATCGCCCTCGTTGACGAACAGCGGGACCTGCAGGACGTAACCCGTCTCAACCGTCGCGTTCTTTTTGGCGCCCGTTGCCGTGTTGCCCTTGACGGACGGCTCGCACTCGACGACCTTAAGGTTGACGGAGTTCGGCAGACTGATGCCGATGATGCGGCCCTTAAAGCTCTGGACCTGGACCTCCATGTTCTCCATGAGGAAGTGCAGCGCATCGCCGAGCGTCTCCTTGTTGATCTCGATCTGCTCGTACGTCTCCATATCCATGAACGTGTACATGCCATCGTTCTCATAGAGATACTGCATCGTGCGCGTATCGATATGTGCCGCCGGCATCTTCTCGTTCGGGTTGAACGTACGCTCAACGACCGCACCCGTCTCGACGTTCTTGATCTTCGTGCGGACGAAAGCAGCACCCTTGCCCGGCTTTACATGCTGGAACTCAACGATCTGCCATACGCCGCCATCAATCTCAATCGTAAGACCCGTGCGGAAATCCGTGCTGTTAATCATCTGAATATGCCCTCCAATTATTCTGGCTTATGCCCTGTGTTTCCGATTTTGCCCTTCCGGACACAAACACGCTTCTATTTATTATAATGCATTTACTGTGGAATCTCAATAAGATTTTTTTGTGATTTTGTCAGGCGTTCGCTTCCCGTCGCCGTGACCAGCACCGTGTCCTCGATGCGCAGGCCGCCCCATCCGGGGAGGTAGACGCCCGGTTCATCAGTAATCAGCATGCCCGGCACGAGGCTTTCACAGGTGCTCGACGGGGAAAGGCGCGGCTCCTCGTGGATCTCGAGGCCGAGGCTGTGACCGAGCCCGTGCCCGAAATACGTATCCAACCCATAGCGCCTCAGGTTCTCGCGGGAGCGCGCGTCGATTTCTCGTCCGGATTTCCCGGGGCCGATATCGGCGAGCACTTTCTCCTGCGTATCGAGCACCGCCTCGTAGACCTCGCGCTGCCGCGCGTCCACCTTGCCCATCACGACCGTGCGCGTGATGTCGGAGCAGTAGCCCTGGTATTTCGCCCCGTAATCCATCGTGACAAAATCGCCGGCTTCCAGCTTCTTTTCCGTTGCGGTGCCGTGCGGCATGCTGCCGCGCAGACCGGATGCCACGATGGTGTCAAACGACGGCTTCTCGCTGCCCTGCTCGCGCATGACCCGCTCGAGATACGCAGCCACCTGAACCTCCGTCATCCCGACCTTCATGTAGGAGCGCACCGCCTCAAACGCCGCGTCCGCAATGCGGCAGGCCTCGCGGATGAAACGCAGTTCCTCCGCGTCCTTGACCTGGCGCAGAGGATCGAGATTGACCGAGGTCTCAAAGCGCACCGCTGATCCGAGCAGTTTCTTCATGACGCGATAATGGTTGAAGCTCAGCACACTGCCTTCAAAGCCGACGTTTCGGACGCCGAGCGCGCGGATGAGTTCTGCCGTGCGCGTCCAAAGGCCTTTTTTCTGCTCGACGATCTCGTAGTCCGGCGCCTGCAACGCAGCCTGCTCCGTGTACCGGTTGTCCGTCACGAGGCAGGCCCTGTCCTTCGTCACGACCAGCGTCGTGTCGTCGCCGCGGAACCCGCTGAAATACTGCAGATTGACGTATTTTGTCACAAGAATGGCATCGGTCCTGCTTTCGTCCATCAGGGCGCGCAGGGCTGCCAAACGATGTTGGATCATGCTTTTTTTCCGCTTCCTTCATTTTCGTGATTGTGCTGGATTTTATAGAGGATGGCCTCGAGGGCTGCCAAATAGCTCTCGACGTTGCCGAGCCCGCAGATCTGACCCATCGCGACCGGCGCGAGCACGGAGGTATGCCGGAAGGCCTCCCTCTTGTGGATGTTGGAGATATGCACCTCGATGACCGGAACGTCGATGGCTGCAATCGCGTCGCGGATGGCGATGCTGTAATGCGTGTAGGCGCCGGCGTTAAAGATGATGTAGTCGTACGCGTGATTGGCCTGCTGGATCCTGTCGACGAGGTCCCCC
The DNA here is from genome assembly GCA_022773425.1 of Selenomonadaceae bacterium. Classification (GTDB taxonomy): domain Bacteria; phylum Bacillota; class Negativicutes; order Selenomonadales; family Selenomonadaceae; genus UBA2897. Next base: position 19,316 of record JALFBM010000042.1, on the reverse strand, counting down.
TCGTGGTTCGACTGATAGCAGTCCACCGCGACACCCGCCTCTTTGCCGCGCGCGATCAGGATGTTCTCAATGTCCTGCAGCGTCGTATGCCCGTAGATTTCCGGCTCGCGCGTGCCGAGCATGTTGAGATTCGGCCCGTTGAGCACCAGTACCTTATGCATATTTCTACCCCCTCAGTACCGAATCTTGAATCCGTTTTCCTCCGGGACGAGCGGTCGGTCCTCGAGGGAAAACGTCTGGACCCGGATAAAGAAGTTTCCCTTGCGGATGGCCGCGCAAAGCGCCTCAAGCTGTTTCTCCGTGCCCTGCAGCTCCATGGTGACCGAGCCGTCCTCCATGTTCCGCACCCAGCCGGTGACCCCGTGCTCGATGGCATGCTGCTGCACGAACATGCGAAAGCCGACCCCCTGCACACGGCCCGTCGCCGTGCCGAAATAACGAATACGTTGTTCTGCCATGGTCTTCACCTATTTTCCTCTCTGCTGGACGTTCTTCTCATGGTCGCGCCGCAGGATGGTATACGGCGCAACCGGATTTGCCATACGAATATAAATCTTCTGCTGCGGATGCGGTGCAACGGAGATCGGCTGCCCTTCCTCGTCGCGCATATCCGCAAGCGTCTGCCGGAAACCGGCGCCCGTCGGCGGGAAGATTTCGAGTTCCTGCCCGATTTTCATGTTGTTGCGCTGCTCGACCAGCGCATACCCGGAGGCGGCGTCATAGGAGAGCACGAGGCCGACGAAATCCGAGGTCTGCACGTAGGACGAGGTCCCGTACACCTGATCGTTTTCATCCGGCGGATGAAAGACAAAGCCGGTCGTGTAAGGGCGGTGCGAGACCTTTTCGAGCTCGTCGAGCCACGCCTGCTGGACCCGCCATGAATCCGGGTGAGCAGCATAATCGTCCATCGCGAGCCGGTAGGCCTTCGTGACGCTCGCGACGTAATGCACGCTCTTCATGCGCCCCTCGATTTTCAGGCTGTTGACGCCGCTTTCGATGACCGAATCGAGATAGGGCAACAGGCAGAGATCCTTCGAATTCAGGATATAGGTGCCGCGCTCGTCCTCCTCGATCGGGAAATACTGCCCCGGACGCGTCTCCTCGACAAGCGCGTATTTCCAGCGGCAGCATTGTGCACAGCTCCCGCGGTTCGCATCGCGTCCTGTGAAATAGCTCGACAGCAGGCAGCGGCCGGAATACGAAATGCACATGGCGCCGTGTACGAACATCTCTAGCTCCACATCGGTGTGTCGGCGGATCTCGCGGATTTCCGCGAGCGACAGCTCCCGCGCGAGCACCACGCGGCTCGCACCGAGCTGCTGCCAGGCCGTCACCGTCCGCCAGTTCGCGTTGTTCGCCTGCGTGCTCACGTGCAGGGGCAGCTGGGGAACCTGTTCCCGCGCGTACTGAAAAAGGCCGAGGTCCGCGACGAGCAGGCCATCGGCGTGGATCTCGCGGAGAAAGTTCAGGTACTCCGTCAGCCCGTCGAGGTCGCCGTTATGCGGGAAAATGTTGACGGTCACATAGACTTTTTTCCCGCGCGCATGGGCAAAGGCCATGGCCTCGCGCAACTCCTCGCGGTCGAAATTGCCGCCGAGCGCGCGCAGGCCGAACGCCTTGCCGCCGAGGTAGACAGCGTCCGCCCCATAGAGAATGGCCATCTTCATCTTCTCGAGATTGCCCGCCGGCGCTAGAAGCTCCGGTCTATCCTGCATAATCGTTCCTCCTGAATGCCGTGACGGCGAGCCCGTCGCCGTTTTCATAAATCTTGGTCTGTCCGCCGAGCCCATCGAGCATCGTAAGATACGCGCGGAGCCGCTTCACGATGGTCTTGTAGCGCCGCGGCGGCTTTTCCTCGCTCAATACATAGCCGCGGAACAGGACGTTATCCGAGAGGATCACCGCCCGGTCTGCGAGCATCGGCAGGATTTTTTGCAAATAGTCCGGATACTGTCCCTTAGCCGCGTCGATGAAGACAAAATCAAAATAGCCCTGATAGGCAGGATCTGCCGAAAGACGCGCGAGCGTTTCCCCGGCATCGCCGGGCAGGACGCGGATCTTTTTCTGCAGGGGCGACTGCCCGAGAAAGGACGCGGCCTCCCGCATGCGGCGCTCATCCTTTTCCATCGTCAGGATCTCCGCCGTTTCTGGACTGTAATAGGCAAGAAGCAGCGCGGAATACCCGATCGCTGTGCCGATCTCGAGGATGTGCTGCGGTGCGGCCGCCTGCACAGCGCGCACGAAGATCTCGTGCTCCTGCGCGCGGATGATCGGGACGCCCTGCGCCGCCGCGTAATTCTCCATCTCCCGCAATAGTTCCTGCATCTCCACCGATCCTGCCCCCTTCTTCCTCAGCGATATTGGTTGACGAGGGCCAAATGGTCCTCGTAATTCGTCGCATAGTGATTGTGCCCCTGCCGGTCCGCGACGAAATACAGATAATCCGTATCCGCAGGGTTCAGTACCGCCTCGATGGCCGCCATGCCAGGGTTCGCGATCGGGCCGGGTGGCAGGCCGCGGTGCTGATAGGTATTGTAGGGCGAATCGATCCTCGTATCCTCAAGGGAGACGTCTTCCTTTGGCCCGTCCATCAGGTACTGTAGCGTCGTATCCGTTTGCAGCGGCATGCCGAGCGCGAGTCGCTTGAAGAAAACCTGTGCGATGATGGGCCGGTCCTCCGCAAACCGCGCCTCCTTCTCAACGAGCGAGGCCAGCGTGATGAGCTGATAGATGGATAGATGCCGCGACGCCGCTTTCGCGCGCATCTCGGGCGTCAGCCGGTGGTCAAAGTCGCGCGCCATCATCTTCAAGATGTCATCAACGCTCATGGTTTCGTGCAGGATATAGGTATCGGGGAACAGGAACCCCTCGCAGGCGTAGTGCGCCTCCGGGTTCTCCTCGACATAGTCGTACGGCGTGAAATCCTTCGCCTTGCGCAGAAATTCCTGTTCATCCGCGATGCCCTCATCGTCAAGCCGCTTCGCGATTTCCTTGACGCCGAAGCCCTCGGGAATCGTGAAACGGATCTCGGTCGTTTCCCCGGACGAGAGTTTTTTCGCGACCTCCTCCGCCGTCATATTGGCGTGGAACGCGTAGGTGCCGGCCTGGAACTTTTCGGCATAGCCGCCCGTCCGCGCGAGAAGCCAGAACTTCCATTGCTCGTTCAACACGCCGCGGCGCGCGAGGTCCGCGGCGATATCGCGCGTACTCGCTCCCGGCTTCACCGTATAGTAGATCGCGGTATCCGCATCGTACGCCGCCCGCTGCACGCCAGACGGGGATTCCGTCAGGAAAAAGCCGGTGGTCACGGCTGCGAGGAAAAGAACGATTCCGAGCGTAAGCCAGCCCCGCTTCGTCATGGCATGAGCCGCCCTCCAAAGGCGGCCGCCTTGCGCGCGCGCCGGCTCTTCCGCAGGTGTCTCCGCCTTTTTTTCCGTATTCTCCGCGCGGAAAAACCACGCGTGCAGCCATCCGGGGATCCCCTTAAGCTTTTCTTTCACCATTTTTCCGTCCTGCCAGAGTTTCTGACGGTCCGGCAACTTACCCTTCAGGCACTTCGGCATATGCGGAAGTTCCGGCTTCATTGCATCCCCCTCCGATTCTCTCCGCCGCTGATCCAAAGAATGAGAACAAACGAAAAGCCGCCATCCCGCGGGACGGCGGCACTTTTTCAATCAGTCTTCCTCGTCCTCCTCGAAGATAGCATCGTATGCCTTCTGCACGGCATCGAATTCCTCGTCGGTCGGAACGGCATAAATGGTCTCGCCCTTTTCATCGCGGACGATTTTGGCGAAACATGCCTCGTCATCCTCGCAGCCGCAGTCACAGCCATGCGCATGGCCTTCCTCCGGCAGCGGAACGAGCAGGGCGAACTCGTCCCCGTTCACGGGAAGCACCATTTCCTGATAATAATGATACTCCTGCCCATCCTCATCGGTGAATACGATCTCCGTAACCTCTTCGGTTTCTTCTTCATGCTCTGCCAAAACAATCGCCTCGACTTTCTTTGCCTGTTTGGATATTCTTCTCTTAGTCTACCGTATTTTGGCGCTGTCTGTCAAGAAATCCCTGCAGGATCAGCACCGCGGCCATCTTGTCGATGACCTTCTTGCGCTTCTTCCGCGAGACGTCCGCTTGTATGAGCGAGCGCGTCGCGGCGACCGTCGTGAGCCGTTCATCCCAGAACGTTACCGAGACATCCGGGTAGCGCTCCTTTATTTTCGCGACAAATGCTTTGGTGACCTCGCAGCGGGGCCCCTCCGTGCCGTTCATATTCTTCGGCAGACCGGAAACCAGCGAACGCGTCTCGTACTGCTCCATGAGCTCCCCTAGACGATTCAGGTCGTCGTCCAGCGATTTCCGATGAATCGTCTCGACCCCCTGTGCCGTCAGTCCGAGCAGGTCGCTGACCGCGATGCCAATGGTGCGGTCGCCGATATCGAGTCCCAGGTACCGCCTCATGAAAGGTTCTCCACATAGGCGCGCACGAGCTCCTCGAGCAGTTCGTCGCGCTCAAGCGTCCGGATCTTATTTCGCGCGTCGTTATGGCTTGTGATATACGCCGGATCGCCAGAAAGCAGATAACCGACGAGCTGGCCGATCGGGTCATAGCCCTTCTCCTGCATGGCCTCGCAGACATCACGGATCGTCTGCTTCGCCTGGTTCTCGCCGCTCTCGGTCTTGAACATCATGGTCTCATCGTTTACCATATTGATTCCTCCAAAAGAAAGAGGGAACGCCCCCTTCTCTTTTCTATTATGTCTATTTTAGCATATTGTACACGCTTTTCCTATAGATTCGATGAAAGAAACCAAAAAGGAACAGACAGAGGAAGTTCTGCCCGTTCCTTTTCCGTGACGATGGTGTGGATACCATCAGATCTGATCGTGCGCGATCATGTACTCGGCGATCTGCAGCGCGTTCAGTGCAGCGCCCTTGCGGATCTGATCGCCGCAGCACCAGAAATTCAGGCCGTGCGCAATCGAGAAATCCTTGCGGATACGGCCAACCTCGACATCGTTCTTGCCCGAGGTTTCCAGCGGCATCGGATAAATCTGCTCCGCCGGATCATCTTTGACGATGACACCCGGGAACTTGCTAAGCGCCTCGCGCGCCTGCTCGACCGTGACCTCGTCAGCAAATTCGACGTTGACGGACTCCGCATGGCTGCGGAACACCGGCACGCGGACCGTCGTCGCCGTGATGCGCAGGTCGTCGTCCTCGAGGATCTTCCTGGTCTCATTGACCATCTTCATTTCCTCTTTCGTGTAGAGATTGTCCTGGAACACATCGATCTGCGGCAGCAGGTTGCAGGCGAGCTGATAATGCTTCGGAAGCTTGCCGACCGGCAGGACCTTCGGCTCGACCGGGCGGCCCTCGGCGATGGCCTTTGTCTCCTCCTCGAGCTCAGCCATGCCCTCCTTGCCGGCACCGGACGCCGCCTGATAGGTGGATACGACAATCCGCTGGATCTTCGACAGATCGTAAAGCGGCTTCAACGCCATCATCATGATGATGGTCGAGCAGTTCGGGTTCGCGATGATGCCTTTATGGCGTGCGATAGCGTGCGGATTGACCTCCGGCACGACGAGCGGGACCTCTTTGTCCATGCGGAACGCGCTCGAGTTATCGATGACGACCGCACCGGCCTTGACCGCTGCCGGAGCGAACAGTTTGCTCGCCGCGCCGCCCGCGAACAGGGCAATCTGCACGCCCTCGAACGAATCGTCCGTGGCCTCTTCGACCGTGTAATCCTTGCCCATGAACGGGATGACCTTGCCCGCCGAACGCTTCGAGGCGAGCAACTTCAGGTTGGCAAAGGGGAAATTCCGCTCTTCGATGAGCTTCAGGAACTCCGTGCCGACCGCACCCGTCGCACCGAGAATGGCTACATTGTACTTCTTCATCGTGTGTTCTCCTCTTTATCTATAGATCGGATTGGGAACGAAAGAAAGAAACGATCAGTCCAGGAGCTGGTCGAGGCCAACCGTCAGGCCTTTGAGGCCGCGAACCTTTTTTGCCGCAAGCATGACGCCCGGCATGAAGGACTCACGGCTCGTCGTATCGTGACGGAGCGTAAGTGTCTGGCCGAGACCGCCAAAGATGACCTCCTGGCTTGCGACGAACCCTGGCAGGCGGACGCTGTGCACATGCATGCCCTCGTAGTCCGCGCCGCGCGCGCCTTCCCAGCCTTCCTTCTCCTGCTCGTCCGGATGGCCCTGATGATGCGCTTTACGCACCTTCGCGATGCGCTCCGCGGTCTGCGCCGCCGTGCCCGACGGAGCATCGAGCTTATGATCGTGATGCAGCTCGATGATCTCGACATCCGGCATGTATTTTGCCGCCTGCTCCGAAAGCATCATGAGCAGGACCGCGCCGATGGCGAAGTTCGGTGCGATGAAGGCCGGCGTCTGCTCGCGCTCAGCCGCCTTGCGGATCTCCTCGCGCTGAGCTGCGCTGAGTCCCGTCGTGCCGACCACCGGACTGACCTTGTGCGAAAGGGCCGTCATGACGTTATCATAGACGGCATCCGGACGCGTGAAGTCGATCATGACCTCCGGCTTCCGCTCGTCCAGTGCGGCAGCGAGGTCCGTTTCAACGGGAACACCTGCCTTCCCTGCACCAGCCGCCAGGCCCGCGTCCTCCGCCTCATGGATATCGACGGCGCCGACGAGCGCCAGGCCGTCCTCGGCGAGAACCGCCTGGACGACGCTTTTCCCCATGCGGCCGAGCGCGCCATTAACCAATACTCTTGTCATCTTATCCTGCGCCTCCTGAAAAATGTATGCCCCTATTGTAACGCATGTCTTTTGTTTATGTCAAGATGTATTTTCTTTAAGCACAAATCTTTGTGTTGTCCCTCTTGTCCGGTCTCTTTTCTTTTGCCGGTCAGCCGCGGTGTCCGGCGTGGATCTTGTTTTCTGTCCCGTTCCGCAGCCGCTGAATGTTCGCCTTATGCCGGATGACGATGAACGCAGCGGCGAGGACGCCGAAGCCGACGAATGCGGTCGGCTCGCCGAACGCAAACGCGAGAACCGGCACAAGGCATGCGGCGATGCACGAGCCGAGCGAAACGTATTTCGTGGCCGCGACGATCGCGAGCCAGACGAGGAACACGATGAGGCTGATCTTCGGCATCATCATAACGCAGACGCCGAGCCCCGTCGCCACGCCCTTCCCTCCCTTGAACGAGAGGAAAAGCGAGTACGAATGGCCGACGATCGCGAAGATGCCGGCGAGCACCATGGCTTCCGGCGTCCCGACCAACACATCCGCCAGCAGGATGCCGAGTGCCCCCTTTAGAAAATCGAGCAGAAAAATGAAAAAACCAGGCCCCTTGCCGAGCGTCCGCCAGGCATTCGTCGCGCCGATGTTGTGGCTGCCACACTGCCGGAGATCCGTATGCCAGATGAGCTTGCCGAGCCAGAGCCCGTTTGGGATCGAGCCGAGCAAATAGGAAGCGGCCGCCGCTAAAGCGTAAGAACCAATCATACGTCCTCATCCTCCTTGCGTGCGCGCACGATGAGCTTCAGCGGCGTCCCCTCGAAGCCGAATTGCTCGCGCAGCCGGTTTTCGATAAAGCGGAGGTACGAGAAATGCATGAGCTTCGGGTCGTTGACGAAGAGGATGAACTTCGGCGGATGCACATCGGCCTGCGTCATGAACAGGATCTTGAGCTGACGGCCGCGGTGCATCGGCGGCGGGTTGACCGATACGGCATCCCGCACGAGCTCGTTGAGCAGGCTTGTCTTGATGCGCATCATCTGCTGATCGGCCACGTACTTCACGAGCTCCGTGACGCGCGACACGCGCTGCCCCGTCAGCGCTGACGTATAGACGACCGGCGCATATTGCAGGAAGCCGAGCTGCTCGCGCAGGTCATCGGTAAACCGCAGCGTGGATTTGTCGTCCTTGTCCGGGTAGATATCCCATTTGTTCACGACGATGACCGACGCCTTGCCGGCCTCATGCGCGTAGCCCGCGATGCGTTTGTCCTGATCGGTGATGCCATCGTAGGCGTTGATCATCATGAGCACGACGTCTGCGCGGTCAATCGCACGCAGCGAACGCATGACGCTGTATCGCTCGACCGGTTCGTCGATCTTGCCCTTGCGGCGCATGCCCGCCGTGTCGATCAGCAGGTATTTCTGCCCGTCCTTGACGAAATGCGTGTCAATCGCGTCGCGCGTCGTCCCCGGGATGTCGCTGACGATGACGCGGTCCTCGCCGAGCATCTTGTTGACGATCGAGGATTTGCCGACATTCGGCCGCCCGATGACGGCAATCGCGATCTCGTCCTCGTCCTTCTCTTCGGCTGCGCCTTTTGGAAATTCTGCGATAAGCGCGTCGAGCAGGTCGCCCAAATGCATGGCGTTGGACGCGGAAAGCGGATGCGGCTCGCCGAGTCCGAGCTGATAAAATTCGTAAATATCCATTTCCTGTTTCGGACTGTCGATTTTGTTGACCGCGAGGACGACCGGCTTTTTCGCATGCCGGAGGATCTTCGCGATTTCCTCATCCGCTGACGTGAGGCCCGCGCGCCCGTCGACGAGGAATAGGATGACATCCGCCTCCTCCATCGCGATCTGCGCCTGGTCCCGCATCGATTTCAGGATATGATTGCTCTCGTCCAACTCGATGCCGCCCGTATCGATCATCGTGAACGGCTGGTTTAGCCACTCCGCGTCCAGGTAAATGCGGTCGCGCGTCACGCCGGGCATGTCATCGACAATCGAGACACGGCGCTTGCCACTCTGGTTGAACAGCGTCGATTTTCCGACATTCGGGCGCCCGACAATCGCGACAATCGGTTTGCTCATGATAGTTCCTCCTCTTTTCACTGCTTTTCTTTATCGATTCTCGTCTGGCAGGTTCTTCGTATAGCCCGCATTGCTCTGCCACGTATAGGCAGATTCCTGCTGGCGGTTTTTGTGATAGTGCATCCAGTCCGTCAGGGCGCGTCGGTAATCTCCACCGGTCTGCACGGACTCCACACGCACGCCGGGGAACTTCTCCTGAAAATCCGTCAGCTTCATATCGTCGAGGAACACATCCTCGCCGGAGCGCAGCGCGGACTCAGGCAAAAGGATCCCCGTGCGGCGCCCTCCAAGCGACTGGAGCTTCTTTACGATATCGTGACCGGTGAGCAGCCCCGAGACATTGACCATGTGGCCGAACCAGTCGTTTTCGACCGGCACGACGCGCACGCGCAGATTTTCTTTTTGGACGGACGCCGCGAGTTTCTCGATCACCGGCGCGACGGACGTCCCCGTCACGACGTCGAGGAACACGGGCTCCGCATAGGGCGCATTCCCCGCTGGCGTTTGCTCCCAGTCGTTGATAAAATTGCGTGTGAGCCCGATGCCGTTATCGAGTTGTGGGAAGCCATCGTAGAACGAGACGTCCGGCACCTCGCGCCCCGCGAGAAAATAGAACTCATCGCTCAGGTAGAGGAACGTGCGCCCCGTCTCGCGCTGCAGGCGGTGTTGCCATTTTTCCGCCAGCTCAATCACGCGCTCCGCGCCCTCGCGATCGAACTGACGCAGTGGAAAAGGATCGGTCCGGAACTTCGTCAGCCCGACCGGCACGATGGCCATGGACAGCGCATGCGGGCGGCGCGCGACGACCTCTCGGATGGTCTGCTCTAAATAAGGGCCATCGTTGAGCCCTGCGCAGAGCACGACCTGCGTATGGTAGTCGCAGTCCGCCGCCTCGAGCCGGTCGAGCTGCGCGGCGATATTCCGCGCGGCCTTGCAGCGCAGCATCTGCGCGCGCAGCACCGGATCCATGCACTGGATGGATACGTAGAGCGGAGACAGATGAAAGCGCTTGATCCGGTCGAAGTCCGCCGGTCCCATATTCGTCATCGTGACGAAGTTCCCGTAGAGAAAACTCAAGCGGTAATCGTCATCCTTGATGGACAGACTCGAACGCATATCCGGCGCGATCATATCCACGAAGCAAAAATAGCAATGATTGGCGCAGCGCCGGATCCCGTCAAATACCGCGCTCTCGAACTCGACACCGAGTTCCTCGTCGGCATCTTTGTCGAACGAGATCATCTCCTGTTCCCCGTCTGGATGCTCGACGAGCAGGTCGATTTCTTCATCGGCCATCGCAAAGCTCACATCGATGATATCGCGCAGGTTTTGTCCGTTGATGGACAGAATTTTATCGCCCGGCGAAAGCGCGAGCTCCTCCGCGATGCTCCCCGGGTAAACGCGCAGGATTTTTCCCGGATATTGTCTCCCCATGATTTTCACCACCCGTTGTCCATACTTCCTCATTATAGCACAGAATCACACCGTCCGGCAGACACAAGAAAGGAGTGACGTTTCCATCACTCCTCTCCCACGCTATCTTCTTTTGATTCCAGCAAAGCTACCGGAATTATTTTGCCTTCGTAATCGAAAGGGAAATGCGTTTGCGCTTCATATCGATGCGGAGGATCTTGACCGTGACCTCATCGCCCGTATGAACGGCTTCGTCCGCGCGCTCGATGCGATGATCGGCGAGCTCGCCCATCGGAATCAGGCCATCAAAGCCCGGCTCGATCTCCATGAAAGCACCGAAATCCGTCAGCTTGATGATCTTACCGGAGATGATCTGGCCTTCCTCGTACTTCTCCGCGTAGTCATACCACGGATCGCGCGTCGTGTCCTTCACGGACAGCGAGATGCGCTTGTTCTCCTTGTCGACGTTCTTGACATAGACATCGAGCTCCTGGCCGACCTGAAGGACGTCAGACGGATGCTTGACGCGGTGCCATGCGAGATCGGAGATATGTGCGAGGCCGTCCACACCGCCGATATCGATGAATGCACCGTAGTCGACAATGCGCTTGACAACGCCCTTGACAATCGTGCCGGCCTCGAGTGTCGAGAATACCTCTTCCTCACGCTCTGCGCGCTCCGCCTCAAGGATCTGGCGGCGGGAAAGAACGAGACGTTGCTTATGCACATCGATCTCGATGATCTTGCAGTTGACCGTCTGGCCAACATAGACGCTGAGATCCTTGACGAAGTGAAGTTCCATCTGCGAAGCCGGGATGAAGCCGCGAAGGCCCTCGACGGAAGCCACGAGGCCGCCCTTGACAACCTGCGTCACCTTCGCCTCGACCGTCTCGTCGTTCTCCTGCTTCTTCTGGAGGACGCCCCAAGCTGCCATGCGGTCAGCCTTTACCTTCGAGAGCGCGCCGCCGTTATCGCCTTCGAGCGACTGGATATAGACGTCGATGACATCGCCGACTTTGACGACATCCTCAGCGGAATCCGGCGTCGGGTAAGCGAGCTCGCGCTTCGGAATCGCAATCTCCTGCTTGTAGCCGATATCGACATATGCCTCATCGCGGGAAACCTGAACAACTTTACCCTTGACAACCTCATGCTCGTGAATGTCGGGCAGGTTCTCCTGAGCAAGCAATTCTTCCATATTCATCTGTTCTGACACTTTTTATATACCTCCTTGATAATCCAGTCAGGCGTTGAGGCACCGGCTGTAATACCAATTTTATCAATGTTATCCAACCATTCGTCCTGCAGCTCCGCTGCCGTTTCGATGTGGTACGTCTTACATCGCTTCGCACATAGCTCCGCGAGCCGCGTCGTATTCGCGCTGTTCTTGCCCCCGATGACGAGCATCAGGTCGACCTTCGAAGCGAGGGCAACCGCGGCCGACTGCCGCTGATCCGTCGCCGTGCAAATCGTGCGCAGAATACGGATATCGCGCGACTTCTCAAGCAGCTCCCCGACGATGCGCTGAAACATCCTGCCGGAGAACGTCGTCTGGCTCACGATGCCGAGCTTCGCACAAGGCTTCAGCGCCCTTGCTTCCTCAACGGTCTCGAGGACCTCCGCGGTTCCGTCCGTCCACTGGAAGATGCTCTGAACCTCCGGATGCTGCTTCTCACCGACGACGACGACATGATAGCCGTTATCGGAAAGGTTCTTCGCGGAAAGCTGCGCCTTCCGGACATGCGGACAGGTTGCATCGACGAGCTGGAGCCCGCGCTGCCGGACCGCTTCATAGGTTTCTGGCCCGACCCCATGCGAGCGGATGATCAGCGTGCCCCGCTCCATATCCTCCACCTTGTCGACAGTACCGACGCCCTCTTTTTCCAGGCGCTCGACCATCTGCGGGTTGTGGATAATGGGGCCGAGGGTATTCGCGTCGCCGTTTGGGGACGCATGCTCCCGCGCTAATTTGATCGCCCGCTTGACGCCGTAGCAGAATCCCAGATAGTCTGCCAATATGACTTCCAAGCTTTTCCCACCTTATGGTTTTCGTCGCACGGAGGGTAGGATCCCGCCCTCCTATGCAATCTAACAACTAGTATAGCATGAGTTTTCCCGTCTTTGCAAGCACTTTCCAGCAACTTTCGCGAAATTTTCTTGTTAGAAAAGAAAATTTTTGGTTAAGGGACGATCAGCTGCTACCCAGCAGGTATGTTCCCAGTTTTTGCAGGAGAAGCGGCATATCCATCGGCTTGGCGAGAAAATCGTTCATGCCGCTCGCAAGCGCATGCTGCCGGTCCTCCTCGAACGCGTTCGCGGTAATCGCGAGGATGGGCACCTGCTTGGCCCGCTCCATGGGCAGCGCGCGGATGGCGCGCGCCGCCTCAAACCCATCCATGATCGGCATCTGCACGTCCATCAGGATCAGATCGATCTCCGCATGCTGCGTAAAGCAGTCGACGGCCTCCCTGCCATTCTCTGCCATGTAGAGGGTGACGCGCGTCTCTTCCAGCATGGCAGAGAGAATTTCCCGGTTCAACTCGTTGTCCTCCGCGTAGAGGATATGTTTCCCGGAAAGGTCCGGCGGCGCGGCGGGCGCGGCATTTTCCTCGCTCGCCTGCGGTTCCATCTCTCCGGACGACGGCGCTTCCTCGCCCGCTTCTTCGACGGTCTCAAGATCGAGGCAGATGGAGAAGATCGTCCCCTTCCCCTGCTCGCTTTCCGCCGTTATCGTGCCGCCCATCGCATCCACAATGGACTTCGCGATGCTCATGCCGAGGCCCGTGCCCTGGATCCGGCTGACCGTGGTCGTGCGCTCCCTCGAAAAGGGCTCAAACACCTTGGCGAGAAACGCCGGGCTCATGCCGATGCCGTCATCGGCGATCTGGAAGGTGTAGCGGCTGACCCCGACCTTTTCCGACGGGGTCTCTTTGATGGTAAGGCGAATATGACCGCCCTCCGTCGTATATTTTATCGCGTTGGAAAGACAGTTCTGGACCACGCGCCCGAGATGCATCCAGTCGCAGACGACCCCATCGTGCGTGATCTCCGTTTCAAAAACCAGGTTTCGCTTGTGCTCGTGCGCATCAAGAGAAATGACATCGCGTATTTTCTTTAGCCAGTGCTTTAAGCTCCCGCGCAAGCAGCGGATCTCGTATTTTCCGCTCTCGATGCGGCTCATATCGAGAATTTCGTTGATGAGCTCGAGCAGATACGTACTCGAGACCGAAATGCGATCGAGGTACGTCTTTACCTTCTCCGCATCCTCCGGATGTTCCATGGCGAGGTGCGCAAAGCCGAGAATGGCATTCATCGGTGTGCGGATATCGTGAGACATGCTCGAGAGGAACGACGATTTCGCGCGGTTGGCGGCCTCGGCCCTGACCGCGGCCGCATCCGCCTTCTTGCGCTGCTCCTCCGCATCTTTCAGCAGGCTTTCAAGGCGTGCATTCTGCCGGACCAAGGCTTTTTTCTGGCGGCTGACGCGCAGCTCGAGCTGCGCGGCAACGCGGTGATACATCGTGCGGTTCCGCCAGATCAGCAGGGCGAACAACAGGGCAATGACCAAGGACGTGAGCGAAAGCGGCAGCGCGTATTGCCGCAGAACATCCGCCCATGTTTTTGAAGCCTCGCGGGCCTTTTCCGTATTCTCAAAAATCGATACGCGGACCGAATCTTCGCCGTTTACCGTAATGCCGTGGTTCAGCAGGCGCAGCAGAGGGCGGTTCGCCGGGCTCAGCCCGAAGCTCATCGCCATTCTTTCCATGTTCGGCGGCAGGGGCCATGCCTGATATTCCCCGCTCGTCCCGAGCCAGGCCTGATAGGAGGGGTAGTCCATCAGGACGGCATCGACGCGGCGTTTCTTCAAGGCCTTTACCTGCTCGGCGAGGCTCCCGCAAACGATATGCGGGTTTTGCGGATAGGTATCATTTTCGTAGATTTTCTTGCCGGACTCATATTTTTGAACACCGAACCGCGTCTGCGGGGTAAACGAGTCGCCACGGTGCATGACCAGATAGAGCTGCAGGTTCATGACGCTCGTCGTCTGCAGGATACCGTGCAATTCCGAAAGCGAAAAGTCATCATCGACCGGGATCGCGATGTCTATGACACCCGTCTGCAGGTCATCGATCATGGATTCGTAGCTGTCATAGCCGACGTACTCGAGCTGATTGTCGAGTTTGAAATACCGCAGAATGCTCTGCAGCTGGTCCACAAAAACGCCTTGCAATTGCCCGGTCTTCGGATCCTCAAATGTAAAAGGCGGCAGGTTCCGCAAATAACCGACCCGGAGGGTTGGATGCTCGGCCAGCCATCGCCGCTCCTCCGGCATGACCGTTTGCCAGACCTCCGAATTCTGAAAATAGCGGTCAGCTAGTTTCGCGATAAAATGTGGAGAGTAGCTGTAGATGGCCCACTGCGCCTCGTCAAGATCCTTTAAAAGATCCGGACGGCTTTTGGAAACCGCCATATAGGACGCCGTTACGCCGAACCGTGCGACCACGCGGGAGTCGCTTTCCTGGTTCACGTGCATCCCCATCGCTGCCGTCGCATCTGTCTCACCGTTTAGGAAGGCACGCAGGCGCGCAGCATCTGAGGCATAGGGTTTTAGCTGCAGAGAAAGTCCCTCTTTCGTTGACCAGTCCCTTAGCACCTCATTGATGCGCATGCTGCTGTTGACGCCGATCGTCAGCGCATCGAGAGTCTGGAGCCGCCCGTCAAACGGCCGGTCATCCGGCAGGAAGATATAGTATTCCTCCGTGTTCATCGGCAGCCGCGGGAACAGCATCTGCTTCGCGCGCGCCTCCGTGTAGGAGATATCGGGCATCACGTCGATTTCGCCGCGCAGGAACTTTTCGAGCAGCTTTTCCTTGTCGCCGTAGATGTAGATATACTCCCAGTTGGCATACTCCGCCACGAGACGCGCGTAATCATAGGAAAAGCCGAAAAAATGTCCATCCTTCTCCATCATAAAATTGTCTTCGAGGCTGAACCCGAGCCGCACGGTTTTTTTCGTGGCCGCGGCCGAAACCTCTTGGCCAGCCGCCATCCAAAGAAAACAGAATACCATGCCAAAGAACAAGACAAGACGCGCCAAACGTTTTTCCTGCATGCACCATCACCCAGCCAATGCAACATTCCAAAATCCGACATTTCCCTAGGAATCTTTCGTTATTTTACCACACCGTTCCTGCCATTCCAAGGAGCCAATAAAAGAAAACGCAGCACACGCCCGGGAAAATCCCCGAAAACGGCACTGCGTTTATATTTCCGTATGTTCGATTGACAATCAGTACTTGACGCTGGACTTGAAAGAGAGGCTGTCGCTTGCAGCAATCTGGATGGCCTCACCCGTCTGCGGGTTGCGGCCCGTGCGCGCGTTGCGATGTGCCTTCTTGAACGTGCCGAAGCCGATCAGGCGAACCTCTGCGTCGCTTTTTACCGACTCAACGACGGTCTCGAGGACGGCCTCGACAACGGCCTTAGCCTCTTTCTTGCTGACGGCCGCCTTCTCGGCTACCTTGTCTACGAGTGCGGATTTGCTGATTACTTCTTTTGCTGCCATAATTATTGGCTCCTTTCGTATCCGTTTTTCCCATAAGCACAAACGAAAAATATGCTTACTAAACAGGGCTATTATACGGCATACATCCGCCTCTGTCAATGTTTTTCGCAAGGATTCCGCGCATTACCTCGTAAATTCACGTGATTTTTCTGTTTTTTTGCACAGGATCTCACGCTTCGGACGTGCGCGAGCATTCCTCGACCAGATAGGCGATGGACTGATAGGAAAAGCCGCTCTTCGCCGAAAGGCCGATCTCACAAGTGCGGCTGTTCGAGTAGCCGTACGAACAACCCTCCGGGATGGCCTCCTTCAGATGCTTCAGCGCCGAATCGTTGAGCTCAGGATTCGTGAAGCCCTTGTCCCCGGCAAAACCGCAGCACGCGACCTTTTCCGGGATGACGACCTTTGTCGCACATTTCTCCGCGATCTCCCGGAACTGCTTCGTCAGTCCCATCTTGACCGCGGAGCAGGTCACATGCACCATGATGGTGCGGTCGACCTTGTGGATAGAGAGCTTGTCGAGCAGGAAGTCATGGATGAACGCGACCGTATCGTAGATATGGAGCTTATCGCCCATCTTGTGCTGCATGCGGTAGGTGCAAGGACTCATATCGCAGAGGATCGGGTAGGCACCATCCTTGCTTGCCGCAAGCAGCGCCGTTTCCAGCTGATCCGACAGTTTGTCCGCGACCTTGAACAGGCCCATGCTCTCAAACGGCATACCGCAGCAGTATTTCTTGAGGTCCTTCGGCAGGATAACTTCATAGCCCGCGCGCTCGAGCAGCTGGATCATGACGTACGACAGATGCCGCTTGTCGTGGTCGCCCTTTGCGACGCCCATCATGCGCGTCGTGCAGCTCGGGAAGTACACGACCTTCGGCTTTTCCGTGTTCTGCTGCGTCGGCGCTGCGAGCTGCGGCAGATGGCCGCCCTTTGGCATCCACTCCGTCCAGTACGGGAATTTGCCCCCGCTGACCGCGCGGAGCTTCCGATCGGCCCAGGCGATAAATCCCTTGCCGACGATGCTGTGCACGAGATCGAGCCCGTCGAGGCCGACGCGCGTCAGGCACGAGACACCGGCGAAATGATCGGCCATAAAAGCCGCGCCGTTCTTCAGGCTGTCCGGTGCCTGCGCCGCGCGCAGCTGCCTCGTAAAGTCGCCGGTATTGATGGACAGCGGGCAGTTCACCATGCAGAGCCCATCGACCGCGCAGGTCTCCTCGCCGTAATACCGGTACTCGTCCTCAAAGCGCTTGAGGCGGGCCGGATCCTCACCGGTCGCGCGCAGGCGGGAGATTTCGCGCTGGATGGCCGTGCGCTGGCGCGGGGTGAACGTCAGATTGCGCGACGGGCAATCGACCTCACAGTAGCCGCATTCCATGCAGCGATCGACGATCTCATGCACCGGGTACATGCGCTTGATGTGCTCCATGAACACGAGGCCGTTCTCCGTGATGATGACGTCCGGGTTCAGGATGGTCTGCGGATCAAAGGCCTTCTTGATGCGCTTCATGAGGCTGTAGGCCTTTTTGCCCCATTCCTGCTCGACAAACGGCGCCATATTCCGGCCCGTGCCGTGTTCCGCCTTCAGGGAGCCATGGTACTTATCCGTGACCATGTGGCAGACGTCCTCGAGGAACACCTGATAATGCTTTTCCTCCTCCTCCGTCTGGAAGCGCTGCATGATGACGAAGTGGACGTTGCCGTCGAGCACGTGCCCGTAGATGATGCCGTCGCCGTATCCGTGCTTGTCCATGAGCTCGCGCAGGTCCATGACCGCGTCGGCCAGGTTGTCGTGCTGGAACGCGATATCCTCGATGATAACCGTCGTGCCGAGCTCACGGACGCCGCCGACCGCCGGGAAGATGCCCGCACGGACCTGCCAGTACATGTTGTATTCCTCTGGATTATCGGTGAAATAAATCGGACGCACGAGCTCAAAGCCCTTCATGATTTCTTTGACCTTTTCGACCTTTTCCTGCAGCTCCTCTTTCGTATCGGCCCGGCATTCGGTCAGGATAGCCGCAACGCCATCGGGGAACGTCTTGTAGTAGTCCGGGATCTCTGGCCAGTTCTCGACGGAGCGCAGCGACACGCGGTCGAGCATCTCGGCTGCCGCGACGAGCGGGCGATAGAGCTCATGGACGGCCTGGCAGGCCACGCGCATCGACGGGAAAAACAGCATGGCCGATGCCTTGTATTTCGCCTCGACGACCGTGCGGTACGTGATTTCCGCAATCATCGCGAGCGTCCCCTCCGAACCGATCAGCACGTGTTTCAGGATGTCGATGGGGTCCTTATAATCCACGAACGCGTTCAGGCTGTAGCCCGTCGTATTTTTGATCTTGAATTTGTGCGCGATGAGCTCGCGCAGCTCCGCATCGGCTGCGACCTCGTCGCGGATGCGGTCGAGCGTCTCGATGATCTCCGGATGTGCGGCGGACCACGCTTCGCAGTCACCCGGATCCGCCGTATTCAGCGTCGAACCATCGGCGAACACGAGCTTCATGTCGAGCACGGTCTTGTAGCTGTTGTCCGATGTGCCGCAGCACATGCCGCTCGCGTTGTTCGCCGCGATGCCGCCGATCAGCGCGTGCTTGATGGACGCGGGGTCCGGACCGATCTTGCGCCAGTACTTCTTCAGGTAGAGGTTGGCATGCGAGCCGAGCACCCCCGGCTGCAGCGTGATCCGGCTGCCCTCGTCCTCGATTTTGTAGTGCTGCCAGTCGTCCGTGATCAGCACGAGCACGGAGTCTGTCAGGGCCTGCCCGCAGAGACTCGTGCCGGCCGCCCGGAACGTCACGGGGATGTGAACCTTCGCCGCTTCCTTGAGGATCAGCGAAACATCCGCCGTCTGACGCGCCTTGACGACGATTTTCGGCGTGATCCGGTACAGGCTGGCATCCTCGCCAAACGCAAAGTTCCGCACCGGATCCGTGATGATCCGCTCATCGGGTATCGCTTTGGCAATCGCGTAAAAGAAGCTCTGATACACCTTTGGCAAAGCATCGATATCCCGCTGTTCATTCTGGAATTTCCGCATCGTAATGACTCTCCCTTTTCGTTCTATCCGATTCACCATGCATTGGTCGGTGTTTAACGGTTATGTGAAACGGTTTCTATACATATAGTTTATCATAACATAACGAAAAAAGAAAGAGTATTTGGGGCTGATTTCTTCGATTTCTTATTGAAAGTCTTTAATATCTTTAGTTCATAAAATTGAGCCATGCATCGTTTGACAAAAATCACGCGGATACCAAGAACCGCCCTGCAGCACAGCAACGGCAGGGCGGTTCTTGCATCAAACAAAGGCAGCTCAATTAGAGCGCCTCGAGCTTCCGGAAATGTTCTTCGGACATGCCGGCTTTCTTCGCGGCTTCCTGGAGTGAAAGGATACCCTCACGAACCAACTCTGCGAGAGTGGTCCATCGGCCTTCTTCGCGACCTTCTTCGCGGCCTTTCTCTTCACGGCGGCGCAATTCCATGAAAAACGTCATATACTCCACCTTCATTTC
>JALFBM010000033.1 GCA_022773425.1 Selenomonadaceae bacterium | reverse complement strand
TGTTTTGTTTCACACCTTAATTATACTAAATTGGTGCAGTTCATGCTATTTATTTTGCTACAAACATAGATTTCACAAGGCTTTACGGGTGCTCAGCACCTGCGAAGTTTGAGTTACTACCTGTATTATACCAGGGCTCGTAGGAAAAATAATGAAATATGTTTTCCTGCTTTCTATCTCCGACAATTCTCTTCCCCATCATTCGCAGCTTTAAGATCATTCGAGCGGTTGATTAACCGTGCCTGCGCCTTATTCGGATAGATGCGGAACTTGTATCCCAGTGTATATGGTTCCACATGCTCACTTTCTTTGCGATGTTTTCTGGCTCTCGATATACGGTTTGACATTTACGGCGCATTGGATAAAAAAAATTCCCCGGAATGGGGAATTTTTTTATTGGTTCTCATACGGAGCTTTCATCCTCGCGATTTCGTCCAGGATGGACTGCGAGAACGCCTCGAGCGCATCCTTATCCTTGCGGTTGCCGGTGAAAGTCATCGGCTTGCCGTAGATGACGCGGAGCTTCGGCAGGAAACCGCCGTTGGCAAAAATCCGGTCCGTCCCGACAATGGCCGCAGGAAGGACCGGCGCGCCCGTCATCGCCGCAATCAGGCCGACGCCGGCCTCCGCCTTGCGCATATGCCCGTTTTTCGCGCGCGTTCCCTCCGGGAAAATGCCGAGTACGAGATCCTTTTTGAGGAGGGTGACCGCCGTCTTTATGGCCGCGCGGTCCGCTGCGCCGCGGTGAACCGGGAACGAATAGCAATGCCGGATGATGAACCCGATGACCGGCATTTCAAAAAGCTCCTCCTTGGCCATATAACAGACCGGACGCGTAAAGAAGCAGCCAATGAGCGGCGGATCGGCATCGCTCATATGGTTTGCCGCGAGGATCAGCCGCCCGTCTTTTGGGATATTTTCCCTGCCCTCGACCGACGCGCGGAACACGAGGCGAAACAGGATCTGAAACAGGATTTTCAAGAGATGATACAGCATAGAAAGCCTCCTCAGGCGCAGAGCGCGAGGATCCGGTCGACGACCTCGTCGATGGAAAGCCCCGTCGTATCGAGCAGGATGGCATCCTCCGCCTGGCGCAGCGGGGAAATCTCGCGTTCCATATCCGCTTTGTCGCGCGCCGCAATATCCTTCTGCAAGGCCTCAAGGCTCATGGCATATCCCTTTTCCTGCATTTCCTTCCAGCGGCGCTTCGCGCGCTCCTCAATCGAGGCCGTCAGGAAAATCTTGACATCGGCGTTCGGCAGGACCGCCGTCGCGATATCGCGGCCGTCCATCAGCACGCCGCCGCGCGCGGCCATCTTGCGCTGGAGTTCCACCATCTTCTCGCGGACCGGGCCGAGCCGCGCGACCTGCGAGACGATCTTGCTGACCTCTGGTGTGCGGATTTCCTTCGTGATGTCCGTCCCGTTCACGGATACCGTCGTTTTGCCGTCCGAATAGCAGAGATCGACGTCAATGCCTGGGAGCACCGACAGGATCAGCGCATCGCTGACCGGCTTCCCCTGCTGCAGGGTCAGCCACGCCACAGCGCGGTACATGGCGCCGGTATCGATATAGGTATAGCCAAGCTTTTTCGCGGCGAGCTGTGCTGCCGTGCTTTTCCCCGCGCCAGCGGGGCCGTCAATCGCGACGACGAGTTTCTTTTCCAACAAAAATTCCTCCCATAACGCTTATCTTCCAGGCTTGCCGTCCGTCTTATTCCTGCAAGGCGGTGAGTGTATCGTAAAAATCCGGATAGGATATCTTCACACAGCCGCCGTGCGCGATGGTGACGCCCTTGCCGGCCAGTCCGATCACCGCAAGCGACATCGCCATGCGGTGGTCATCGTAGGACTGGACGCGACCCGTCTGCACGGGCATGCCGCCGTGGATCACCAGTCCGTCCGCCGTGCCCTCCACAGAGCCCGGGGAAAGGACGTTCCACTGGTCCTCGATGGCCTGCAGGCGGTCGGTTTCCTTGACGCGCAGCTCGCCTGCTCCCGTGATCACAGTATCGCCTTTTGCGAACAGCGCCATGGCGGCGATCGCCGGAATCTCATCGATCAGGCGCGGCATGATGTCGGCGCCGAACGACGTCCCGTGCAGCTTCGCCGCGCGCACGCGAATATCCGCGGCCTCCTCGCCGCCGCTTGTGTGCCGCCCCGACAGGGTGAGATCCGCGCCCATCGCCCGCAGAACGTCGAGCATGCCCGTCCGCGTCGGATTGATGCCGACGCGGCGCAGCAGGATGTCACTGCCCGGCACGATGCTCCCGGCGGCCAGCCAATAGGCTGCCGAGCTGATATCCCCCGGCACGTCGATATCCGCAGGCGCCGTGAAATGGTCGACCGGGTGAATCGTCACAGCCGTCCCGTCCTTTTCCGTAGACACGCCGAATGCCTCGAGCATGCGTTCCGTATGGTCGCGGGAGGTCACGGGCTCCACGACCGTTGTAGCGCCGCTCGCGTACATGCCCGCAAGCAGGATGGATGACTTCACCTGAGCACTCGCGACCGGACTCTCATAGGTCATGCCATGCAGGCCACCGTCCGCCGGTACAGTCATGAGCGGTAGCTTGGCGTTGCCCGCACGGCCGTAGATCCGCGCCCCCATCCTCGAGAGCGGCTTGACCACGCGGCCCATCGGCCGCTCGCGCAGGGAAGCATCCCCCGTAAAGGCCGCGCAAAAGGGCTGCGCGCTCATGAGTCCGAGCATCAGACGCAGCGTCGTGCCGGAGTTGCCGGCATCCAGGATATCCCGTGGCTCCATCAGGCCGTGCAGACCGTTGCCCTTCACCGTGAGCTCGGTCTTTTCCGCGTTGTGGAAAGCGATTTCCGCTCCCATCGCGCGGAAGCAGGCAGCCGTCGACAGGCAGTCCTGCCCCGGCAAAAAGTGATGAATCCGCACGGGCGTGTCCGCCAGACTCGACAGCATGACGCTGCGGTGCGAAATCGACTTGTCGCCCGGTATCTCCACCTCACCGTGCAGTCCGCCGGCGGCGGGCCGGACCAACGTTTCTGTTTCCTGTGCCATACATTCTCCTCCTCATGATTTCCCGCTGTTCCAAACGCTCCACTGCCCGGCGGCATGCCCCATCGAGAACGCCGCCTGCAGATTGTACCCGCCGGTGAAGCCGTCGACGTCGGTGACCTCTCCGGCAAAATAGAGGCCCGGCACCAGCTTCGATTCCATCGTCTTCGGGTTGATTTCTTTCCCCGAAACCCCACCCGCCGTCACGATGGCCTCGGCGATCGGCCGCGTCCCAACGATCGTCAGACACAGATGCTTCAGCACGTCGCCAAGGCGGTGCCGCTCCTCCGCCGTCACCTGATTGACCGGCGTCTCCATCTCCAGGTAGGCATTGTCGAGCACGACAGGGATCAGCTTGTGCGGCAGCAGGTCGACGAGCGCGTTGCCAAGCTGCTTGCGCTGGTATTTTTCGAAATCGCGCTGGATGCGGGCATCGAGCTTCTCAGGCGTCAGGCCGGGCTTCAGGTCGATCTCGAGCTCCACGAAATGGCCTTCGTCGAGCAGGCGCGCGGCCTCACGGCTCATGGAGAGCACGATCGGCCCCGACACGCCGAAATGCGTGAAGAGCATCTCGCTGCCCGGTTCTGCCGTCCGTTTTTCTCCGTCCACCACCAGCTCGGCGCGGACGTTGCGCAGGGAAAGGCCCTGGACCTCTTTGACCCAGTCTTCCTCCGTAAGAAGCGGCACGAGCGACGGCAGAATCTTTTCGACCGTGTGCCCGAGGGCTTTTGCCATGCGGTAGCCGTCTCCCGTCGAGCCCGTGCCGGGATAGGACGCGCCGCCCACCGCGAGGATCACGGCATCCGCCCGCCGGACGGTGCCGTCCTCGCAGCGCACGCCGGCCGCGCGGCCGTCCTCGGTCAGGATATCGCGCACCGGCTTCCCGCAGAGGAGCGTGACGCCGAGCTCGTGCATGCGCGCGACCATCGCGTCGACGCAGTCCTGCGCCTTGTCGCTCACGGGAAACACGCGCTGGCCGCGCTCGACCTTTACCGGCACGCCATTTTCTTCAAAGAAGTCCATGACGTCGCGGTTGTCGAACGCGCGCATCGAGCTGTTCAGGAAGGCCCCGTTGCCCGGGATATGCCGCAGGATCTCCGGTACATCGGCCGCATTCGTGATGTTGCAGCGGCCCTTTCCGGTAATCCGCATCTTCCGGCCTGGCTGCTTCATCTTCTCGAACAGCGTGACCGCCCCGCCCTGCTCCGCGGCCGCAGCCGCCGCCATCATGCCGCCGGGACCGCCTCCGATCACGACGATTTCCGGTTTACCGTCCGTTCCGCTCATTCTGCTGTCCCCCAGCTATTGCATAAAGTCTCTGTATTTCTTCCTTCGTCAGCGCGCGATATGCGCCCGTCCTCACGTCGTGCAGGTCGAGAAAAGCGAACCGCACGCGCCGCAGCGCGAGCACCTCACAGCCGATCGCCGCGAACATCCGGCGCACCTGCCGGTTGCGCCCCTCATGGATCGTGACTTCGATGCGGTGCGTCCCGCATCCGGCGTTTCCGAGCCGTTTCACCCTGGCTGGAGCCGTCATGCCGTCCTCGAGCGCGAGCCCCTGCCGCATGGCATCCAGACGCCCCGCATCGACCGGTCCGCGAACGCGCGCAACGTAGGTTTTCTCGACCTCGTAGCGTGGGTGAAGCAAGCCGTTCATCAGTGCTCCATCGTTTGTGAGCAGGAGCAAGCCCTCGGTATCGTAGTCGAGGCGGCCGACCGGATAAATCCGCTCGCGAACCTCGGGGAACAGGTCGAGCACCGTGTTCCGGCCGCGGTCGTCCCGCGCCGTCGAAAGATATCCCCTCGGCTTGTTCAGCAGGAAATAGACCTGCCGCTCCGGCCCCTCGATGGCTTTCCCGTCCACCGCGATGCGGGCCATCGCCGGATCGACCTTTGTGCCGAGCTCCGTCACGACCTGTCCGTCGACGCTCACACGGCCCGCGAGGATCATCGCCTCCGCCTTGCGGCGCGAGGCGACGCCCGCCTGACTCAGGATTTTCTGCAGGCGTTCCGGCCCGCCCGATGCCGGTCCTTCCCTTGCCATTACAGCCCGTTCCTTCCTATATTCTGCAGGGTCTGCCAGATCGTGCGGAAAAGGGACTTTTTCTCCACATCGCGGGACGCAAGCAGATCCGTGGCATAGCACGGCTTCCCCTGATAGGTCAAGACAAGCCTGCCGACCACATCGCCGGCCCGGACCGGCGCCTGCAGATTCTTCCGCATTTCGATATGCTTCTCGTAGTCCTTTTCCTGCTCGCCATCCTGCAGCGGAATGATGACATCCGACGCCGCGACAACGGGCACCGAGCCGCCCTTCCCCTTTCGCACGGAAAGGCTCGTGACCGTCTCCCCGGCCTTAAAAAGCGTGCGAGCCTTGACGTGCTGGAACCCGTAGTCGAGCAGCGCGATGGAATCGTTCCACATATAGGTGGAATCGAGAACCACCGAGACGAGCTGCAAGCCG
>JALFBM010000029.1 GCA_022773425.1 Selenomonadaceae bacterium | reverse complement strand
GTTGATGTACTTGTCAAAATCATTGGCGGTGACGAAATGGCGCTGCTTCTCCTCGAGAACGCCGCGCTGGTACAGACGGTACAGCCAGATATTGCGGGCGATGTACTGGTTTGCGAGGAAGCGGCAGATGCCGAGAGAACGGCGTACCTTATCCTTTTGGCTTTCGGTGAGCCGAAGTTCGGTCTTGAAGGATTTGAGCAACGGTTTCATCCCCTTTCAGCTTTCCCCTATACTTCCGCAATCCATAAATACGACAGGAAATACCTATTATATTCTATATTTTATTTAACAGTTACAATCTCCTGTGCGCAATGCCTAAATATCTTTTTTTCTAGTTCCATATTCCTTGTCCATTTTCCTGCCTGTTTGGAAAAGATTTCAAAAAATTCCTTATTTTCAGGACCGTGCAAACGTCGGGGCGCCTTGTCAAGTGCAGCGGCATTCGGTAAAATAACGTTGAACACAAAAGGAAACGGGGGAACGATATGGAACATCCAGTGGAACCGAAAAAGCATCACCGGCGGCCGCATTACCGCGGGAAATACCCGCGGCATTTTGAGGAGAAATACAAGGAGCTGCAGCCGGAGAAATACCAGCGTGAAATCGCGCATGTCATCGCGAAGGGAAATACGCCGGCCGGCATGCATATCCCGATTCTCGTCAACGAGATCCTCGAGATACTGGACATAAAGCCGGGGGAAGTCGGCTACGACGCAACGCTCGGCTACGGCGGCCATACGGAAAAAATGCTCGAGCAGCTTGCGGGCCGCGGACATCTCTACAGCGGTGACGTCGACCCCATCGAGGCACAAAAAACCATCGACCGCCTGCGCGCCAAGGGGTACGGCGAGGATATCTGGAGCTTCCGCGCGATGAATTTCGCGGATATCGACCGCCTCGCGGCGGAGGCCGGGCCCTTTGACTTCGTGCTCGCCGATCTCGGTGTCTCCTCCATGCAGATCGACGACCCGTCGCGCGGCTTTTCTTACAAGGCCGATGGCCCGCTCGACCTGCGCCTAAACCCGGAAGCCGGCATCTCCGCCGCAGAGCGCCTCGCCTCCATGGATCGCGAGGAAATCGAGGGCATGCTCGTCGAGAACGCCGACGAACCCTTCGCGGCAGAAATCGCACGGCAGATCGTGCGCGACCGGCGCCGCGGCGCGCAGATCGCCACGACGCGCGCGCTGCACGCGGAAATCGAAGCGGCCCTGGCGCGTGTAAAATGGCCGAAGGGCACGACGCCACAGGACAAAAAGGAAGCCATCAAAAAAAGCAGTGCCCGGACCTTCCAGGCACTGCGCATCGATATCAACCGCGAATACGAGGTCCTCTACCGCCTCATGGAAAAGCTGCCGGACGCCCTCGCGCCCGGCGGGCGCGCCGCCATCCTGACCTTCCACTCCGGCGAGGACCGCATCGTCAAGAAGGCCTTCCAGGCCTTTTACCGTTCTGGCGTCTACGCGGCGATCGCAAAGGACGTCATCCGCCCAAGCGCAGAGGAATGCCGCCGCAACCCGCGCGCGCACTCCACGAAACTGCGCTGGGCAAGAAAAGCCTGATGGCCCTCGCTCAGTCCTCGCCGAAGAATTCGTTTTCCGCCGCGATGCAGAGCATATGATAGACGGGCAGATGAAGTTCCTGAATGCGGAACGTCTCCTCGTCCGGCACGCGGATCGTGACGGTGGCGAGATGCCGCGCGGCGATCTTGCCGCCGGTCTTGCCGGTCAGTGCGATAGTCTTGACGCCCTTGACCTTGGCCATCTGCAGCGCGTAGATGACGTTTGTCGAATTGCCGGAGGTCGAGATGGCGAGCAGTACGTCGCCCGCATTCCCCATGCCGAGGATCTGCTGCGCAAACGAGAGATCCGGCGCCTGGTCGTTCGCGAACGCCGTGTTCAGCGCGACCTGGTTGACGAGAGAGAGCGCGGGGAGCGCGCCCTGCAGGTTCTCGAGGAAGTAATCCTTTTCCTCCGGGCACACCTCCGCCAGCCTCTCGGCCATATCCGCGCCGAGCTTGCGCGGCAGCAGAAAGCCCTTCATGAGCTCGCCGACGATGTGCTCGGCATCCGACGCCGATCCGCCGTTGCCGCAGGCGATGAGCTTGTGCCCGCCGCGATACGCTGCGCAAATCATCTCGACGGCCGCGCGCAGATCCGCGCGGCATACCGCAAGCGCCGGATAGCGCGCGATCAATTCGTCGACCTTCTTTATCGTAGATTCTTTTACCATGCTGATTCTCCTCTAAAAAAAGCGCATACCTTCTCCTTCATTCTACGAGGCCTGCTCGTTTTTTTCAAGGAAAAGGATGCGCTTTTTATTTGCTCTATGCGATGCGGCAAGATCCGCGCGGGGGATTACCGGCGGCGATAGCGGTCCGCCATGGATTTCGCGTGATAGTCCGTACCAGATGCCGGCGGCGTGATATCCTGCACAGGAATCCGCGGCTGCTCGCGCGTTCCGTCAAACGCATCTGCACGGCGGCGCGGATCTGCCGCCGCCCGGCTCGAGCCACCCCTGCCGCGGAAGCGGTTCCAGAGCCAGCGGACTGCCATGACGGCGAGGACGAGGAACGCGACATTCACGAGCACGCCGAGGATATCCGCGAGGAGGCCGCTCCCCATCCCCAGGCCGCCGAACAGATGCGCGAGCATCGAGCCGAGGAACATGCCGCCGGCGAACAGGCCGATATTGCGCAGGACATTGCCGAACCGGCTGCCGGTTTTCGGCTGCGCCGCGTTCGCCGTCGCGCCGTTCGTGCGGCTGTTCGCGGACGGCGCTTCCTTTTGCAGGTCCTTGGCGCTCTTTGACGGCGCATAGCTGCCGCCGTTGCCGGAAACCGACTTGGACGGCGCGCTGTTGGACGAAGCCGCGGGGGCCTTCGGCGCAGACGGCACAGCTTTCGGCGCGGCGATGCGCGCGCCGCCCTTTGCGGCATAAGCCGTCGACGTGACGGTCTGCGTCAGGATCTGCGGCGCGGCCGGCGTCGCGGCGAGCATAGCGCCCGCGCAGAGTGCGGCGAGGATTTTCCTTGTCTTCATCTTTTTACTCCTTATTCTTCCTTATAGGATTTGATATCATCGGGGAACGCATAGATCTCACCGACCGTATCGAGCTCACCGGAGAGATAGCGGTCGATATCGTCGACATCAATATAGAGCTTGCAATCGATATCGAGATAGCCCTGTTCCTTTCCCTGGGACAGATCGCGGATTGCCATGAGCTTCTCGCGGAGCTTCAGCAATTCCGAACGCGTCGCGTGTACATCGAGTTTAATCTGCGGGACGCCGTACTCCTTGAGCACCTCGTCCATCGTCATGCGCTGGGACATATTCCGTTCTTCCTTTCCCTTTTGAAACCATCGTAGTTGACTTTTTGACTTTAAGGATATTCTACCGAACTTCCCTGTAAGTTCTATGAAACACGGCAAAAATCCTCCCTGCCAGCAGCGAATCAAAAGAAAATCTGTGGTATAATGATAGCGTTGGACAACGAAAGCCATATCTCCCGAAGAAAGGCGGTATTTTTTTCATGACTCAAAAGGATTTCTTTGTCGATCTGCGCGAGGAGGCCTTCCGACGCGGGAAACGGCTCGCGAAACGCTCGGACCGCTTCGTGCTCGCGCGCACGGTCTCGTTCCTCGGCGCGATTTTTGCCTTTGCCGCAGGATGGGACGGCGCACTCTCCGGCAAATTCTTCGGCATTCTGCTGCTCATTGTCTTTTTCCTGCTCGTCCACGAGCACGGCCAGACCAAGCGGCGCATCCTGCAAGCCGACAGCGCGCTCGCCGTCGTGCAGGACTGGCTCGCGCGTTTCGATGACAAATGGAAAGAGATGCCAGCCGACGGACAGGCCTACCTGAAAGACGATATGCCGCAGGCACGCGACCTCAATCTGCTCGGCCACGCCTCCATGTATCAATACCTCTGCCAGGCGCGCACCAAACTCGGGCAGGACAAGCTCGCTGCCGCCCTCTCGCCGGTACCTCCGGCAACGGAGACGATTCTCGCACGCCAGCAGGCGGTCCGCGAGCTCATGGCGCACCCGCGCTTCCTCGTTGAGGTCGGGACGCTCGCCGCGCTGCTGCCACCGGGGCATGATACCCAGCCGCTCATCGACGGCCTCAACGCAAAAGTCACGGAGCATCCTGCGCTGCGCGCACTGTCCTTCCTGCTCCCGCTCGCGCTGCTTGTGACCGCCGCGCTCGCCGCCTGCGGCAGCCTGACCTGGTATATTCCGGGCTTCGTCCTCCTCGTCCAGTTCGTGCTGGCCTGGTCCCTGGAAAACCGCACGGAGTCCATCCTGCTCCCGCTCTCGAGCCTGCATCAGGAATTGCAGCTCTACACGCAGATTTTCCGCAAGCTCGAACAGGCGTCCATGCAGGCCCCGCTGCTGCGCGAGCTGCAGCAAAGACTCCGCGCGGATGCCAGCCATGACAGCGCGTCAAACGGGATCCGCGCCCTCTCGCGCCTCATGCAAGGCGTCGAGGCGCGCCGCAACCTGGTCGGCTTTATCCTGCTGAACGCGCTCTTTCTCTGGGATTTCCACTGCTCGCACCTCTTCCTGCGCTGGCGCGAAACGGCGCGCAAAAGCCTCGCCGACTGGCTCGACGCCTACGCGGAATTCGAGCTGCTGGCAAGCCTCGCCGTGCCGGGTCTCACGCGCGGACTGCACGCGTTCCCGGTGCTCCTCGACGACAGCGCACCGCATGTATCGATGAAGAACGCCGTGCCGCTGCTGCTGCCAGAAGATCAAGCCGTGCCAAACGACGCGGATTTCTCGGCCATTACCTGCATCATCACGGGCTCTAATATGAGCGGCAAAACGACCTACATGCGCACGCTCGCGACCAACGTGATCCTCGCGTACGCCGGCGCGCCGGTCTGCGCCGAGTCCATGGAACTCACGCGCATGAAGGTCTACACCTCCATGCGCATCGCCGATGACCTCGAGCACGGCATCTCGACCTTCTACGCCGAACTGCTGCGCATCAAGAGCATGATTGAAGCGAGCAAGGAGAATACGCCCCTGTTGCTCTGCATCGACGAGATCTTCCGCGGCACGAACTCTGCGGACCGCATCATCGGCGCAAAAGCGGCGATTGAACACCTGACGAGCCCGCACTGCATTACACTCGTCACGACACACGATTTCGAGCTCTGCCATCTGAAAGCGGCCGACGGCACGCCGGTCGAAAACCTGCATTTCGAAGAATCCTACGAGAACGACGAACTCCATTTCGATTTCAAGGTCAAGCCGGGCCGCTGCCATACGACCAACGCAAAATACCTGCTGAAAATGGCGGGCATCCTGACCGAATGACACGCATAGAGAAAGCCCGCAGCCGGGGATTGGCTGCGGGCCTTTTTCTATGGGAAATTATACGTTAAAGCGGAAGTTCACGACATCGCCGTTCTGCATGACATAGTCCTTGCCCTCGACACGGACGAGGCCTTTTTCACGCGCGGCGGCGACACTGCCGTTCGCGACGAGGTCGTCGAAGTTCACGACCTCCGCGCGGATGAACCCGCGCTCAAAATCCGTATGGATCTTGCCGGCCGCCTTCGGTGCGGTCGTGCCCTTCGTGATGGTCCAGGCGCGACACTCATCCGGACCGGCCGTCAGGAACGTCTGCAGGCCGAGCAGGTCGAAGGCCGCCTTGATCAGGCGGTCGAGGCCGCTCTCCGTCTCGCCGAGATCCTCGAGGAACGCCTTGGCCTCCTCCTCGTCGAGCTCCGCGATCTCCGACTCCACCTTCGCCGAAATCGCGATGACCTTTGCGCCTTCCTTCTGCGCGAACGCCTTGACCTTCTGAACGTACGGATTCTCCGCATAGGCCGTCGCGATCTCATCCTCCGCGACATTCGCAACGTAGAGCGTCGGCTTCAGCGTCAGCAGATTCATCTCCTTGATCAGCTCGAGCTCGTCCTCGGTGAGGCCGGCCTGGCGGGCCGGTTTGCCCTCATCGAGCGCGGCCTTGATCTTGCGGCAGACCGCGTCCTCTTCCCGCGCTTCTTTGCTGCCGGATTTTGCGATTTTCGCGAGCTTCATGATGCGCTTCTCGACGATTTCCAGGTCGGCGAGGCAGTGCTCCGTCTGGATGATGTCGATGTCGCGAAGCGGATCGATGCTGCCCTCAACATGCGTGATGTTCGGGTCTTCAAAGCAGCGCACGACATGCGCAACCGCGTCGACCTGACGGATATGCTCGAGGAACTTGTTGCCGAGGCCCTCGCCCTTAGAAGCGCCCTTGACGAGGCCGGCGATATCGACGAAGCGCACGGACGCCGGCGTCGTCTTTTTCGAGTCGTACATCTTGTGCAGGACCTCAAGACGCGGGTCCGGCACCGCGACGACGCCGACGTTCGGCTCGATCGTGCAGAACGGGAAGTTCGCGGCTTCCGCGCCCGCCTTCGTGATAGCGTTGAACAGGGTGCTCTTGCCGACGTTCGGCAGGCCGACAATACCTACTTCTAAATTACTCAATGGATTTTTCCACCTTTTCTGTTTTTCTGTTGAAAATCGGGATCCTGCGGTCAGAGCGTGCCGAAAATGCGATCACCGGCATCGCCGAGCCCCGGGACGATATAGCCTTTGTCGTTGAGCCTCTCATCGATGGCCGCGACGTAGAGCGGCACGTCCGGATGATGCTGGTTGAGCAGCCGGATGCCCTCCGGCGCCGACACGAGACACATCATGATGATGGATTTCGCGCCCTTCTGCTTGAGCAGGCTGAGCGCGGCGTCCGCCGAGCCGCCCGTCGCGAGCATCGGATCGACGACGATCAGCGTGCGCTCCGCGACATCCTTCGGCAGCTTGCAATAGTACTCAACCGGCTTCAGCGTGGCCGGATCGCGGTACATGCCGACATGGCCGACGCGGGCCGCCGGGATCATGTTGATGACGCCGCTGAGCATGCCGAGTCCCGCGCGCAGGATCGGCACGACGCCGACCTTCTTGCCGCCGAGCTGCTTGCCCGTGCATTTCGCAACCGGCGTCTCGATCTCGACGTCCTCGAGCGGGAAATCCCGCGTGATCTCATAGGTCATGAGCATGGAGATTTCCTCGAGCAGCTCGCGGAAATCCTTCGTCCCCGTCTCCTTCTTGCGCATCAGCGTGAGCTTATGCTGAATCAGCGGGTGATCGATGACCTGAACCTTTAATTCCTCTGCCATAGCGCTTTTCGTCTCTCCCCTTTTACTGCTTGTCCTCGAGTGCCTTGATCTTGTTCACGCGGCGCTCGTGGCGGCCGCCATCGAACCCCGTCTCGATCCAGGCGCGCACGATCTCACCCGCCGGGCCGAGGCCGAGCACGCGGCCGCCCATCGCGAGCACATTCGCGTTGTTGTGATGGCGGGACATCTTCGCGGAATACACATCGTTGCAGAGCGCGCAGCGGATGCCCTTGATCTTGTTGCAGGCAATCGAAATGCCGATGCCCGTGCCGCAGAGCGCGATGCCGCGGTCGGATTTGCCCGATACGACGTCGGCGCAGACCTTTTCCGCGATATCCGGATAGTCCACGGAGTCCGTCCCGAACGTACCGACATCGCTGACCTCGATGTCCCCATACTCCTTGAGCACCATCTTGACCTCTTCCTTGAGCGACACAGCGCCGTGATCGCTGCCAATCGTAATCTTCATCAAAGTCTCACCCTTCTTCTATGATTCTGTCTCTTTCTATCTTAGCATAAATCAAATCACAATGCTATGAAAACCGCTCGCCTTGTGCAGGCGGTTCATGATGGCGAGACCGAGCCCCTGCTCCGTCGTGCCCTCGCCGAGCAGGATGTCTGCATCCGTATCGTTGCACGCGATGAGTTTTTCGTAAATGTTCGACGCGATGGTCGGCAGATCGCCCTGCGGCCCGTAATCCATGAGCCGCTCCGCGGGCAGGATATCCCGCAGCCCCGCTGTAACCTCGGTGCTCGCGAGCACGCCAGGACGGTGCCCCTCGCCGAGCAGCCGCCGGATCTGGCGGCGGAACGCGGGCAGCATCTTTGCCGCGGGCCCTTCGAGGAGGGTCATCGGCGCGTCCGGCGCGTAGTGCTTATACTTCATCCCCGGGGCCTTCGGCACGGTTTTCGCGCCGACAATGGCCGGATCGAGCTTCACGCCGCCGAGTACCTCCGCGAGCATCTCGCGCGTGATGGCACCCGGCCGGAGAATCGTCGCCACCGGCTCCGTGCAGTCGACGATGGTCGACTCGACGCCGAAATGGCACGGCCCGCCATCGAGGATCAGCGGGATCCGCCCGTCCATATCGCGCAGCACCGATGCCGCCGTCGTCGGGCTCGGCCGCCCCGAGATGTTCGCGGACGGCGCGGCGATCGGCACGCCAGCCGCGCGGATCATCGCTCGCGCGACCGGATGCTCGGGCATGCGGATGCCAACCGTCTGGAGGCCGCCGGTTATGCGATCCGGCACGATATCTTTCCGCCGCAGGATCAGCGTGATCGGGCCGGGGCAAAAGGCCGCAAGCAGTTTCTCCGCCATCGCGGGGACCTCCGCCGCGATCGTATCGACCATCGCGCGGTCTGCGACGTGCAGGATCAGCGGATTGTCAGACGGCCGTCCCTTGGCCGCATAGATGTTCGCGCAGGCATCGGCATCGAGCCCGTTTGCGCCGAGCCCGTAGACCGTCTCGGTCGGGAACGCGACCAGCCCGCCGCCGCGCAGTATCTTCCCCGCGCGCGCGAGCTCTGCCTGCTGCGCGCGGATATCCGTTATCTTTACGACTTCTGTCTTCAACTTCTATGCCTCTTCGTTCCGCCAGGCAAGAACCACGCGGTCCGTGCCTGCATAATCCTTCTTGATTTCCGTGCGATCCGCCGCATAGGCGGGATTTTCCCGAATCAGCGCCGCAATGGCTCCGGCCTCATGGATGCCGGCCTCCATCGCCAGGAACCCGCCCGCGCGCAAATACGCGGGGGCATCCTGCACGAGCCGCCGGTAAAAAGCGAGACCGTCCGCCCCGCCGTCCAGCGCCGTCCGCGGCTCGCATAGGCGTACCTCCGCCTGCAGACCGGCGAGATCCCCCGTCGGGATATACGGCGGATTCGAGACGATCGCGTCAAAGGTCCGCTCTGCGAGCGGCGCGAGCAGATCGCCCGTGAAAAAGGCCACGCGGTCGCGCACGCCGAGCGCGTCGGCATTCTGCTCAGCAACGCGGCGCGCCTCATCCGAAATGTCGACGGTGCAGGCCGTGCACATCGGCAGCGTATGCAGGATGGACAGGCAGATGGCGCCGCTCCCCGTGCCGATGTCGGCAAAGGACGGGCCCGCGCCGTCCGCGGCCGCGGGCATCCCGCGCAGTGCGTCGATCGCCGCCTGCACGAGGATTTCGGTATCGGGGCGCGGCACGAGTGTCGCAGGCGTGACCTTGAACGTCAGCCCCATGAATTCCTTTTCTCCCGTGATGTACGCGACCGGCACATGCGCCGCACGCCGCCGCACCATGTCGTGAAACGCCGCGAGCTCCTGTTTCTCGAGCGGTTCGTCGAAATGCACGTAGAGGTAAATGCGTTCCTTCTGCAGCAGATGGGCGAGCAGCACCTCCGCGTCGAGGCGCGGGCTCTCGATGCCCTTCTGCGCGAAGAACGATTCCGTCCATTTCAGGATGCGCTCGATGGTCCAGATTTCAGCCATGCCGTCCTTCCTTTCCTCACTGGATCTGTTTCAGCCGTTCGGCCTGATCGGCGGTGATCAGCGCGTTCAGCAGCTCGTCGAGATCACCGTCCAGGACGGCGTCGATCTTATGCAGGGTCAGCCCGATCCGATGGTCGGTCACGCGGCCCTGCGGAAAATTGTACGTGCGGATGCGTTCGCTGCGGTCCCCGCTGCCGACCTGGCTCCTGCGGTCCGCCGCGACGGCGTCCGCCTGCTGCTGCTGCGCGAGGTCCTGCAGGCGCGCGCGCAGCACCTTCATCGCCTTTTCCTTGTTCTTGAGCTGCGATTTCTCATCCTGGCACTGCACGACAAGCCCCGTCGGCAGATGCGTGATGCGGATGGCCGTCTCCGTCCGGTTGACGTACTGGCCGCCCGCACCGTGCGCGCAATAGGTATCGATGCGCAGGTCCTTCGGGTCAATCGCGACATCGACCTCCTCGGCCTCCGGCAGGACGGCGACCGTCGCCGCCGACGTATGGATCCGCCCGCCCGATTCGGTCACTGGCACACGCTGCACGCGGTGCGTGCCGCTCTCGTATTTCAGTCGGCTGTACGCGCCGCGCCCGTTCACCAGGAAAACGATTTCCTTGAAGCCGCCGATGCCCGTCGCGTTGCTGTCGAGCACCTCGACCTTCCAGCCCTTCTTTTCGGCGTAGCGCGCGTACATGCGGAACAGATCACCTGCAAAGAGTGCGGCCTCGTCGCCGCCGACACCGCCGCGGATCTCCACGATGACGTTCTTTTCATCGTTCGGATCCTTGGGCAGCAGCAGGATAGGGAACGCCTCGCGGAGCGCCTGCTGCTGCTCCGTCAGCGCAGCGATCTCCTGTTCGGCGAGATGGCGCATTTCCTCGTCGAGCGGCTCGCTGAGCAGCGCCTTGTCCTCCTCGAGATTCTTCGTGATCTTCTTGTAGGCACGGTACTTCTCGACAATCGGCGCGAGTTCCGCATGTTCCTTGCTGCAACGCTTCCAGCGGTCCATATCCCGCAGAATATCGGGATCCGCGATCATGGACTCGAGTTCGCGGTACTTATCCTCTACCGCCTGGAGTTTCTCTAGCACCGTCATTCCCCCCTCTGCATGGACAGAGGCTTCATGACGCAGCGGCCTCCGCCAGTTTTTCGTCTGTATTGGTCTGTTGCGGCACGGCCGCTTCCACCTGCCGGTACTCGCCGGAGCCGGCCGGGATTTCCTCCGGCGGCAGAACCGCCTTGACCGACTCGATGGCGACCTCCACCATATCGTCCTGCGGCGGCCGCGTCGTCAGGTACTGGAGCCAGAGCCCCGGTTTCACGAGCTGCAGCAGCACCGGATTCGTCGTGCGCCCCGCGACGCGGATCAGCTCATAGGAGATGCCCGCGACGACCGGCAGCAGCAGCACGCGGCTCACAATCCGCCAGAAAAGGTTCGGCCAGCCGAGAAACGCGAAGACGAAAATCGACACAAGCATCACGATGAGCAGGAAATTCGTCCCGCAGCGCGGATGCAGCCGCGAGAATTTCTGCACGTTCTCGACGGTCAACGGCAGCCCGGCCTCGTAGCAGTGGATGGTCTTGTGCTCGGCGCCGTGGTACTGGAACACGCGCCGGATATCCTTCATGCGGGAGATGCCCCAGATATACGCGAGAAAGATCGCGAGCCGCAGGACGCCCTCCAGAAGATTCAACCGGAACGGATCCGTCGTTGCAAAGGAAAAGAGCTTCGCCCCGGCCGTCGGGATCGCGATGAACAGCACGCTGGCGAGCACGAGGGCAACCGCGATGGTCACGGCCATCTCCCGGTCGCTGAGCTGTTCGTCCTCCTCACCCGCCATTTTCGCGGAGTAAGAGAGCGAGCGCATACCGATGACGAGCGACTCGATTAAGGACACCGTGCCGCGCAGCATCGGCTTTTTCAGGATTGGATATTTTTCATTGATGGAGTGGACTTCCCTTGTCTCCACCTGAATCCTTCCCGCCGCGTCGCGCACCGCCGTCGCAGCGAGCTTTGGCCCGCGCATCATAACCCCTTCAATGACGGCCTGGCCGCCTATCATCCTTTTTGCCATAACTTCTTCTCCCAGCGAAAGCTATCTGATACTCTACGTTATTCTACCATAGATTCTAGCGTCTGTATCGAAAATTTCGCTGAAAAACGCGCACGCAAAAAGAAAGCAGAACAGAATCCTCTGCCCTGCTTTCCGTGTTCGCACTCAGTGCTTGCCGTAACGCTTGTTGAACTTCTCGATACGGCCGCCCGCCTTGACGTCACGCTGACGCCCCGTGAAGAACGGATGGCATTTCGAGCACACATCGACGTGAAGCTCCTTTTTCGTGGAGCCCGTCTTGAACGTGTTGCCGCAGCCGCAGATAACGGTTGCTTCGTAATAATCCGGATGGATTCCCTTTTTCATGCTGATACACCTCGCTTTCCCCCAAAGACCTCAAGCCTTGGAATAGATACAAGCGCGCTTCTGCACGCTTGGTTAGACCTGGCTTCCCACCTGGGGGAACAGCCGGTCATGACGGGCTGCTTTGACAGCCCTTGACCTGGAAAACAGACGTCAGTACGTCCGTTACCTGCCTATTCTATCACAGAAAGGGAGCCGATGCAAGAAAAACCGCTTGAAAAAAAAGTCTTTCTATTAGATAATGATAGAGGCAGAATAGTGTTGACCAATTACGCGCCCAACGCGCGCTACGATAAGAAAGGAAGATTCTCTATGGCACAACATGTGGAGCAAATCCAGTGCAGTCTCTGCAAACGCATCATCAATGTGACCAGCCAGTACGACGTCCCCATCCAGGACCCGGTCACGGGCTTTGCACTCTGCAAGAACTGCATCCGCGAGGTCGCGCGCTTCCTCGACGCACACGACGAGGAGGAACAGCAGCACGAGCAGGAGGAGTTCGCAGGGAAGCTCGACAAGATCCTCGAGAAGAACAAGCCGCATTACATCAAGAAGTACCTCGACGAATACATCGTCAACCAGGACCACGCGAAGAAAATCCTCGCGGTCGCCGTATACAACCATTATAAGCGCATGAAATACGGCTACCGAAACGAGGACGGCACGGAAATCGAAAAGTCCAACGTCATCATGATCGGCCCGTCCGGCTGCGGCAAGACGGCGATGCTCTCGCACCTCTCCAAGCTCCTCGGCATCCCGTTCGCCGTGACCGATGCCTCGAGCCTCACC
The DNA here is from genome assembly GCA_022773425.1 of Selenomonadaceae bacterium. Taxonomy (GTDB): domain Bacteria; phylum Bacillota; class Negativicutes; order Selenomonadales; family Selenomonadaceae; genus UBA2897. Next base: position 8,857 of record JALFBM010000029.1, on the reverse strand, counting down.
GAGGCCGGCTTTGTCGGCGCGGACGTCGAGGTCGCCGTCCGCAACCTCTACTACGCAGCGGACAAAGACATCGAACGCGCGGAGCACGGCATCATCTACCTCGATGAGTTCGACAAAATCGCGCGCAAATCCGGCGCGAACAACTCCATCACGGCGGATCCGGGCCACGAGGGCGTCCAGCAGAGCCTGCTCAAGATGCTCGAGGGCTCCGTCGTCGAGTTCACGTCGCGCGGCCAGCGCAAGCATCCGGAGGCCCCAACCATCAAGGTCAACACGAAGAACATCCTGTTCATCGTCGGCGGCGCGTTCATCGGCATCGACAAGATCATCGCCAAGCGCCTGCAGGCATCCCGTGCAGAGACCTCCATCGGTTTTGGCGCCGCGGTCGAGAGCAAGGACAATCAGCCAAAATACGACGAGCTCATCCACAAGGTGCGCCCGGAGGATCTCATGGCGTTCGGCATCATCCCGGAGGTCATCGGCCGCCTGCCGATCATCTGCACGCTCGAGACGCTCGACGAGGACGCGCTGCTGCGCATCCTGACCGAGCCGAAGAACGCCCCGGTCCGTCAGTACGAGGAGCTGCTCGCCATGGATAACGTCGCGCTCGAGTTCCAGGAGGACGCACTCCGCGCCGTCGCGAAAAAGGCCATCGAGCGTAAAACCGGCGCGCGCAGCCTGCGCGGCATCATCGAAGACGTCATGCTCGATGTCATGTACGACATCCCGGAGTCCACGGAGCCGCGCAAGGTCATCGTGACCAAGGCGTGCATCGAGGAGGGCGCCCGCCCGGAAATCGTCCGGATAGAAAAGGGCCCGCTCGACGAACAGAAGGAAAACGACGCAAAAGACTGAGTCGCATGCAAAAAGACGGCGCACATCCACCGATGTGCGCCGTCTTTTGTTCTGCCATCAATTGGGCTTGAACCAGACGGCAACGGAAGTCCCGCTGTCGACGAGAGTATTGGGCGGAACGCTCTGGCTGCTGCCGTAACCAGAGCCCTGGCTCTCAAAGGAAAGCCCGCGGTCCGCGGCCTTCTGCGCAGCCTCGCGGAGCGACAGCCCCGTGAAATCCGGCACGACGACTTTGCCGCTCGGCACAGCGCCGCTGTAGCTCGTTTCGTGCTTGGGCGATCCGGCCTGCTTTTTCTCCATGCCGGCGAACGGATCGCTCGACGGCTCGATATGGTAGTAGCGGAACAGCTGGGAGAAAATGCGCTTCGCGACCGGGGCCGCGATCTGCCCGCCGTAGAAATTGCCCGTGCCCGGGTCGTCGATGACCACGAGCACGACGAGCTGCGGATCCTCGACCGGCGCAAAGCCGCAGAACGAGGCGATGTAATGCCCGTCGAGATAGCCGGTGCCATCCTCGCGGATCTTCTGCGCCGTGCCGGTCTTGCCGGCGATGCGGTAGCCCTTGACCGATGCCTTCTTGCCGCCGCCCGACGAAACGACCTGCTCGAGCAGCCCGACGAGGGTCTTGTCCGTCGCCGACTCAATCGCGCGGCGCACCTCCGTGCGCTCGGTCTCCATGTATGCCGAGCCGTCCGGATTCTGAATGGACTTCACGATATGCGGCTTCAGCAACACGCCGTCGTTCGCGATGGCCGACATCGCCGTGACGAGCTGGAGCGGCGTAACCGCGATGCTCTGCCCGATGGCCATCGTCGCGATATCGGAATCCCGCATGTCCTTCGGGTTGAACAACAGACCGCTCTCCTCGCCGGGCAGGCTGATGCCCGTCGGCTGCCCGAAGCCGAACGTCTTCGCGTATTCCGTGAGCTTTTCTGCGCCGAGGCGCAGCCCGACCTGCGCGAATCCGGTGTTCAGCGAGCTCTTGACGACGTCCGTGAACGTGACCGTACCGAAGCTCTCGCCGTTCCAGTTCTGGATACGCCGCCCGGATACCATGACGTAGCCCGGGTCGACGAATACCTGGTTCGGCGTGACGACCTTTTCCTGCAGAGCCGCCCCGGCGACGACAGACTTGAACGTCGATCCCGGTTCGTAGATGAAGGACACCGCGCGGTTCTTCCAGGCGGCCGGCGCATAATCCCAGAACTGATTCGGATTGTAGCTCGGGCGCGATCCCATGGCGAGCACCTCGCCGTTCTTCGGATTCATGACGACGCAGGTCACGTTTTTCGGATTGTTCTCCGCCATCGCCTTGTCGAGCTCCTGCTCGACGATGAACTGCGCCCCGATATCGAGCGTCAACGTCACGGTCTTGCACGCGTCGCCGTTGTAGCTGCGCGCACTCGAGAAAATCGATTCGAGAATGGGGCGGTTCTCGCGGTCCGTCGTGAGCTTCTTCTCCTTGACCTCTCCTTTCAGGAGCTTGTCGAGGGACTGCTCTACGCCGTCGAGGCCCTTGTCGTCCGTGCCGACGAAGCCGAGCACGTTGGCGGCGAGCTCGTCGTTCGGGTAGAAGCGCTTCGCTTCATCGCGGAAGGCGAGGCACGTGCTATACCCCTTGTCCTGGATCATCTGGTGCACCGCCAGATACGTCTCGTAGTCGAGCCGCCGCTTGATCCAGACGAACCCGCCGCCGACCTGGATATCGTCGAGGATCTCCTGCTCCGAAAGGCCGATGAGCGGCGCGAGATCCGCGGCGACCGCCGCCGGATCCTCCACGTGGTTCGGATCGACGTAGAGCGACTTCGTGATCGTGCTGATGGCGAGCTCGTGCCCGTTGCGGTCAAGGATGCTCCCGCGCGGCGACTGGAGCTGAAAGCCCTGCCGGACCTGACTCTCCATGCGCTCCGCGAGATCCGGCCCGTCCCAGATCTGCAGGATGCCATAGCGGATGGCAATGATCAGAAAACATCCGAGCATGATCTGCATGAGCCTGACAATGTTGCGCTGTATCCTCTGCCGTTCCGTCGCCATTCCCTCGTCTCACCTCTCCAAAAAAATCTCTTTTTATCATACCACAAATGCGACCGCTGCGCGAATCAAAAAAGCCGCCGCACAAAGCGGCAGCCTCTGACATTCCTCACCAATGGTATTTCTCGCCACGGTTGATCTTAAACGCCCGGTAAATCTGCTCGACGAGCAGCAGGCGGACCATCCAATGCGTAAAGGTGAACTTTGAGAAGGAAATCCGCGCGTCCGCCGCCGCCCGGACCTCTTTTGAGAGCCCGAACGTCCCGCCGATCAGGAAGGTCAGCGCACTGCGCCCATGCAGCGCGAGCTCCGCGAGATCCGCAGCGAATGCCTCGGAGGAATACTCCCTGCCGAACACGTCGAGCACAAAGAGATAGCTCCCGCGCGGCACGAGATGCAGCAGCCGCTCGCCCTCCTTCTGCAGCGCCTGTTCCTTCTCCGCCGCCGACGGGTTCTCCGGCATCTTTTCGTCGGGCGTCTCGCGGATCTCGACCTGCGCGTAGGGCTGCAGGCGCTTCAAAAAGTCCGCGATGCCCTCGCGCAGATATTTTTCCCGGATCTTCCCGACGCAAACAATCGTAATCTTCATTATTTCGTGTTGTCCTGCGGCGTTTCCTCGAGCGTTACCGTCGTCGTCTGCTTATGGCCGTTGCGGTCGTACACGACCTCGACCGAATCGCCGACCTTGTGGTTCACGATGGCCGCGCGGACGTCGGATACGTTGTTGACCTCCTTGCCGTCAACCTTCAGGAGGATATCTCCGCGCTGCAGGCCGGCCTTGTCCGCCGGGCCGTTCAGCGTCAGGCGGAAGATGTAGACGCCTTTGTCGATGTTCAGGATATAGCCGTAGCGCGCCGCGGATTCCGGATCGAACACCGAAACGCCGAGGTACGGGCGCGCGACATAGCCCTTGTCCATGAGCTCGGCGACCACCGTCTTGACCGTATTGATCGGGATGGAAAAGCCCATGCCCTCGACGCCGCTCGCCGCTACCTTCGCGCTGTTGATCCCGATGACCTCCCCGTCCGCGTTGACGAGCGCGCCGCCCGAGTTGCCCGGGTTGATGGCTGCGTCCGTCTGGATCAGCTTCAGGCTGCGGTCCGAGATGTCGAGCGTGCGGTTCAAGGCCGAAATGACGCCCGCCGTCACGCTGCCCTGGAACTCAAGGCCCATCGGATTGCCGATGGCGATGGCCGGCTCCCCGACGACGATCTTATCGGAGTCGCCGAGCTTTGCGGTCGGCAGATTGTTCGCGTCGACCTTGACGACGGCGAGATCCGTGAGCTCATCCGTGCCGATCAATTTGCCCTTGAGCGTGCGGCCATCGGCCAGCGAAACGATGAGCTCCTTCGCGTTCGCGACGACATGGTTGTTCGTGATGATGTAGCCGTCCTTGCGGAAGATCACGCCGGATCCGACGCCCTCGGTCTCGACCGGATTATTGAACCAGTCGCGCGCCACGGCTTTGTTCGTGATGCCGACGATCGCCGGGCCGACGGACTTCGCCGCGCGAACGACTGGCGTATTGCGCGCCTCCGACAGATTCGCCTCGTTCGCTGCGTTCTGCGCCGCGGCCGTGCTGGCGGCCGCACTGACCGGCTGCGGCAGGGCGGCCACGCCGCTGAACGATGCGGCCGACACGGCGAGGAGCCCGGCGGCGATCAACCGCGCCTTTTTCTTCGATACCATCGCAAAGACATGTTTCATGGAAAATCCCTCCGAATCTATGGGTTCAACCGTTATTGCCGGATCCGCACCGTCTGGTTCTGCGATGCGAGCCGCAGATCCTCGACCGCCGCGCCCTGCTCGTGCAGGATATCCGAAACGGTTTCCTGCGCGAGCTCCGGGCGGTTGTTCTCCTCCGAAAGATGCGCGAGAACGACATGCTTCGGCCTCACCTGCATGCGCACGAGCGCCCAGGCCGCATCCGCATTCGTCAGATGCCCGCGGTTCGACAGGATGCGCCGCTTGAGCGGCCACGGATACCTGCCGTTCTTCAGCATGTCGAGGTCGTGGTTGGCCTCGAGGATCGCGACGTCCGCACCGTCGACCGCCTCCTGCACATTCTGCGTAACAAAGCCGAGGTCGGTCGCAAGCGCGCAGCATTTCGAACCGCAGATGCGAAAGCCGCAGGAATCCGCCGCATCATGCGAGGTTGGAAACGGCAGGATATGCAGCCCGTCGAGCGAAAAGGCATCGCGGACCGCGTGCAGCTCGTCCTCCGGCACCGCAACCTTGCCCTTGAGCTCCGCCATCGTGCCCGGCCGCGTGAAAATCGGCAGATGATACCATTTCGACAGCGTCGCAAGCCCCGCGATGTGGTCGCGGTGCTCATGCGTGAGCAGGATGGCGTCGATGGCGCCCGCATCCTTGCCGATCGCCGCGAGCGCCTTCTTGATGCGCGTCGCACTGATACCGGCATCGATGAGCAGCCGCACGCCGTCCATCTCGACATAGGTCGCATTCCCCTTGCTTCCGCTCGCCAGAACCGCAGCCTCCATAGTATCCTGACCTCTCCAATCGTAACAAAATCATCTGTAAACCGTCTGCAAATTCGATGAGAATTCGTTGATTTTGCAAACAAAAAAAAGAAAAGCACCGCTTTCGCAGTGCTTCTATTATACTACTTTTTCCATCGGTTGAACAGCCGCCTGCCGCTCCACGGCCTTTTGCGCACGCTTTGCCTGACAGGCCGGGCATACGCCGAAAAAGTACACCTGGTGGCCGGTCAGCGCGTAGCCGGTCTCCGCGGCCGCCTGCTCCTCGATGCCGTGCGTGTCGAGGGAAAAGACATCGTCCACGCGGCCGCAGTCCACGCAGCGGATATGCGGATGCTGACTCGTATTCGCGTCGTAGCGGAACGCGTCTTCGCCGACGTTGAGCTCCTGCGCGAGCCCGACCTCGCAGAGAATCGCGACGGTCTTGTAAACGGTCGCGAGGCTCATCGTCGGATAGAGTGGCTCGAGCTCCTTGTAGATGGTCTCTGCATTCGGGTGCGCGGTCGTATGCGAGAGCATGCGGTAGACCGCCAGCCGCTGCGGTGTCACCTTGAATCCGTGCCCGCGCAGCACCTCCGCCGCTTCCTTGGGGGTAAGCATATCCAGTCCCTTCTTTCGTAATAAAGAATAATTCTCCACTTAAAATTATTCTACGAAAGAAAACGCCGTTTGTCAATGTATTTTTTCGGCCGCAAGGCTGGGATGCACGCCGGCTTCCTCAAAGGTCTTCATATCGTTGACGATGGCGATGGACGCCTGCACCAGGCTCATGCCGAGCTCCGTGATGACGCCGCACGGCTGGTCGACGCCGACGCGCAGGATTTCCGGCTCCGCGAAGAACAGGAAGGGCTCGAGCTCCGGGCAAAGCGCCATCAGATAGGACGCGATGATGCCGACCCCGCCGTTGTCGAGCACGATCAGACTGCTGTTGTGCGCCGCCGCGACGATCGCGCCGATGATGGCCGAGACCTCGGCCTGCAGGGGCTCGGGGATATGCGCGAGGAATTCCTGCGGCGCATAGCGGAAGCTGCCGTCCGGCTCGAGCAAGAGCTCGCTGAGGTCCCGGCCGATGTTGCGCCCGAGCGCCAGGCCGAGGATTGTGCTGTCAAACGTGATTTCCTCCGTGACCGTGCGCGCGAAATCGAACGCGGCCTTTGGCGAGAGATGCTGGCGCAGATGCGCTTCGGTCACGTCGGCGCGCGCACAATGCGCAACCGCGTCGAGGAGCTTCACGTTTGCCTCCGGCAGCTTCTCCCGCGTGAAGACGAGAAGACTCGCGGCGAGTGTTCCCTTCTCGGGGTACGGCGTCACGTCGATGCCGGCGAGCTCAACGGCGATGTCCTCCAGGAAGCCAAGGCTGTTTTTCGGCTTTGTCAGGCTGTCGAGCCGGGCCCGGCACATACGCATCGACGGCTCATCGAGCTCCGGCATCGTGCGGAGATAAAAATCAAAGGTCTTGTCGGTGACGACCGGCTCGACCTGCGGCATATACTCGTGCTGGAACATCTCACCGGGCATATCGGCGTCATCTGCATCCGTCAGATGCGAATATGCCTCGATCGTGAAGTAGAGCGCATCGAGGACGAGGGACGAGCCGCAGGCCTCCCCGAGGCGAAAATGCAGGTCGAGCAGAGGCTCGAGCCCGAGCGCCTCGAGCACATACGGCTGCGCGGGTTCCTCACTGCGCTGTGAGGGCTGGAGGTAGCCTTTCACCTGCGGCGCCAGCTTCGCGGCGAGAAGAGCGGCGACCGCGCAGTTCAGGCCGTCGAGGATCACCATGGCCCCGCCGGCCGCACCGCCGAGGATCAGGCCGACGATGCCCGCGAGCTCAAAGCCGCCGAGCTTGGCGAGCACATCGAGCGCGTCATCCGCATCCGGCTGATTGACCGCGAGCGCGCGCGCGACGACCGCGCGTTTGTGCCGGAGCTTTTCCGCCGAGATGTTCGAGCCGCGGCCGACCGCCTGTTCGACGGGGATGCCAGCGAGCACGGACGCCATCGCCGCGCTGGACGTCGTGTTGCCGATGCCCATTTCGCCGGGCAGGATCACGTTCACGCCGTCCGCCGTACATTTCTGTGCGATCCAAATGCCGGTCTCAACAGCCTGTACGGCCTGCTCCCTCGTCATCGCCGGACCGCTTACAAGATTCTGCGTGCCAGGCGCGACCGGCTTGCGGATCAGGTTCGGCAATCCGCTTGTATCCCCCTTGACGCCGAGATCCGCGACGAGGAGCTCGGATTCCGCAAAATTCGCGAAGACGTTGGCCGCGGCGCCCTGCGAGATCAGATAGTTCCGCAGCATCTCCCGTGTCGCGGTCTGCGGATACGCGCTGACGTCCTCCGCTGCGACGCCGTGATCTGCGCAGCAGATCACCGTGCAGGGCCGCGGCGGCAGGACCTCGGATAGTCCGGTGACCGCGACGTAGCGCAGGAGCAGCGCGCGCAGTGCGCCAAGCGAATCCGCCTGCGGGAACGCCTCGCGCAGACGGTCCGAGACCGCCGCTGCCGATTTCCAGTCCGGCTCACCGATTCCAGCAATCGTCGACTCCAATAATCCCATATTGTACTTCCTCTTGAAAAAAAAGCAGAAATTCGCTATAATAAACGTAGAAAGAGGGCGCCGCCTAGCGGACCGCCCTCACAGAGAATCACTTCAAGGGATAATCAAGAAGCGATCCGCCATCAGTCGGCTAAACTAGGGGCGGTTCACTTCTTCGTTTCTATCAGCATGAGTAGTATCAGCAACAATACTACGATCAATTGCTCCATAGGCGCCACACCTCATTTCTGAGGGCATGAGTGGCCGCCAAACAGCGCCAAGTACAGTATAACATATTTTACGGTACTTGGCTATTTTTCTGCCTGAATGCAACTTATCCACAGTATGCACCGCTATGGCAGTGCATATTGTGGATAAAGTATGTGGAAATAATAAAAAGCACCCGCTTCGCGAGTGCTTTGCTGAACCGGCAACTACCTATTCTCCCAGCCCGTCTCCAGACAAGTACCTTCGGCCTCTGAGAGCTTAACGACTGTGTTCGGCATGGGAACAGGTGGAACCTCTCAGGCATCATCACCGGATATTCTATTGAGAGCTGTGCCCTCAAAACTATACAGAAGAAATTACTTACAAACATTTTTAGGAACGTAGAATTCCTTGCGGAATTCTACGTCGTGATTCGCACACCTTTGCGCGTCGCTTTCGCTCCTTCAAAGGTGGCTCTCTACGATAGTTAAGCCCTCGACGGATTAGTACAGGCCAGCTTCATCCCTTACGGGACTTCCACTCCCTGCCTATCTACCTCGTTCTCTTCAAGGCGTCTTACTAGATTGCTCTATGAGATACTTCATCTCGGGACGGGTTTCACGCTTAGATGCTTTCAGCGTTTATCCCTTCCGGACGCAGCTGCCCAGCTGCACACCTGGCGGCATGACTGGTTCACCGGCGGTCCGTCCACTCCGGTCCTCTCGTAC
>JALFBM010000010.1 GCA_022773425.1 Selenomonadaceae bacterium | reverse complement strand
GTTCTTGCTGCCGCCGATCTCCGTGCCGAACAACATCGGCAAGCCGAGCAGCACGATGCAGACGAGGCCGAGCAGATACGGGTATTGGAGCAACCGCTCCAGCCGGTTCCAGAACCGCACGACGAGCAGGAAGACAAGCATGCCGATGACGAGCCAGTGCAGTTGCGCCGAAAACAGCGCTGGTTTCAGCCGGCCGATCTCGACGATGCCAATGCTCGCGAGGAAGAACGCGATGGCAAAGAGCCAGGCGTCTTCGCCGCGCCGTCCGAGCAGATAGGTGATAAAGCACGCGAGCAGGAAGGCCGCGGCGAGCCACGGCAGAAACGACAGGTCAAAGCCCTTCAGCAGTTCCGGCGCTTTCTCGACGCCAGCTGCATGCGCCTTAAGGAGCAGCACGGCGACGCCGGAAACCAGGATGCCGAGCGGCGCGAGCAGCGCGCGGAAGCCGACGCCTTCCCATTTTCTCTGTCTGCTCATGATGCATACACCACCACAATGGCCGTCACGTTGTCCACGCCGCCGACGCTTAGCGCGCGGTTGACGAGGAGCTGCGCGAGATTCTCTCCGCTGCCGCGCTTCGTCACGAGACTGTCCGCGATCTCGCGATCCTCCATCATCTTCATGAGGCCGTCGGTCGCAAGCAGAAAGATATCCCCATCCTTCACCAGGAATGCACCGGTATCGACCTCGACCTCCGGGAGGACGCCGACCGCGCGCGTCAACACATTCTTCTGCGGATGCACACGCGCCTCCTCCTCGGTGATCGTGCCGTTCTCCACGAGGTCCTCGACGTAGGAGTGATCGCGCGTGATCTGCTTGAGTGTTCCGCCGCGCAGGCAGTAGAGACGGCTGTCGCCAACGTGTGCCCAGTAGGCCTGTCCCCGCGCCTCGGAAATGTGCAGAAGCGTCGCCGTCGTGCCCATGCCCTTGCGCTCTGGATAGAGACGCGCGTTCTCGAGGATCTCGGCATTCGCCGCCCGGATGGTCTCCGCGAGGTCCTGTTCCGTGATGGACGTTTTCTCATAGAGACGTTCGCGCACCGTCTTGATGAGGATCTGGCTGGCGATCTCCCCGGCCGCCGCGCCGCCCATACCGTCCGCCACCACGCAGACGCAAGGCTCAAAGGCAGTCTCGCTGTCTTCGTTGACCGGCCGCACCCGTCCGACGTCCGTCGCTTCATATATCTTTATCATGGGTTCACCTCTCGAATTTCAGTGTCACCAAACCGATACGCAGGACATCGCCTGCCTGGATATACGCTCTTCCCTCGAGTTCCTGATCGTTTACATAGGTGTGGTTGACGCTCCCGAGATCCTCGACAATGTACTGGCTGCCGTGCCGGTATATGGCCGCATGATGATGGGAGACAAACGACTCCGGGATCACGACATCGTTATCGCTACCGCGCCCGATCGTAATCTGTTCGCCGAACGCAAAGCGCTGCCCAGAAAGCTCCGGCTCGCGCGCGTCGACCACCGACAGGATGGCCTCGCGCGGGCTGACCTCCGGTTTTCTTGCCGCCCGGCTCTCTTTTTTCACATCCAAGAACATGCCGCGCGCAAGCTTTCCGACGAAATAGATGAGCCAAAGCAGCATGCCGTACTCGAGCACGACGCGCACGACCTTCAGTATGGTTGCGGTTAAGGACATCAAATCACCTCATAACAGAGCACCGACGCCCCGATCTGTATCTCATCGCCCGGCTGCAGGAGCATCTCCGTCACGCGTTCGCCGTTGACGAAGGTGCCGTTCGTGCTCTGCGCGTCGTGCAGGATATGGCGGTGCCGTTCATAGGAAATCCAGGCGTGCAGGCGCGAAGCGTTGGCATCCGTCAGGATGAACTCATTCTTATCGCGCCGCCCGATGTAGATCTGCTTTTCGCCGAATTCCAGGTAGGCGTCGCGATCCGGTCCCTCGACGACCGTCAACGACGCGAACCGATGCTCCGTCGGCAGGTTCAACGGCCGATGCGGATCGAGATGCGACCGTTTCAGCACGAGCGTATGCGGTTCGGTGTTTTCCTCTCCGTCTTCGTCCGCCTGATACGTTGAAGTGAGCTCGAATACGCCGCGCGTCAGGGATTTCTTGCGTCCCATGCGGATGGTGAGCTCACCGTCCATCTCGACATCCTGCAGGATCACCTGCTTCTCAAGATGCGTGATGAGCGCGTCGTAAATGCGCTGCGAGCAGAGCCGTTGATAGTCCTCGCTGGAAAGCGTGAATACGTAGACGTTCGGCACCGACGCGCCCGCGCGGTTTTTGCCGCGCTTCACGAGCTCCTGCTCGAGTCCCTTCATGAGTTCCGCGGGTTCCAGGTCACTGCCAAATTTCTTGTTGAAGAATCCTTCGATATGACCACCGAGAAACGATTCCATTTTACCGAGTCCCATGCGAGAATCCCCTCTTTTGTATGCTTTGTCCTCTAACCCCATATTTTACCGCCGAAACCGATGCGCGTCAATGAACGGCATGGCCGTCGTGCAGGGCGGCCATCAGGCCTCGAGATGCTTGTTGCGGAGCTGCCCGCAGGCCGCGTGAATATCGGTTCCCATCTCCTTGCGCACGGTCGCCTGGATATGGTGCATCGTCAAAGAGCGCAGAAAATGGTCTATGCGCTCTTTGGACGGGCGCAGCAGGTGGCGCTCGGCCACGGGATTGATGGGGATCAGGTTGACGTTGGCGAGCTGACCGTGCAGGAGCTTTGCGAGCTCGCGCGCGTGCTCCTCCGTATCGTTCACTCCGTCGATCAGGATATATTCGTACGTCACGCGGCGCTTCGTCTTATCCGCGTAATGCTTCGCGGCGCGCACGACATCCTCCATCGGGTATTTTTTCGATATGGGCATGAGCTTTTCGCGCAGCGGCTGGTTCGGCGCGTGCAGGGAAACGGAAAGCGAGATGGGGATGCCCTCGTCCGCCAGCCGCAGCATGTTCGGCACGATGCCGGCCGTCGAGAGCGTGATATTCCGGTAGCCGAGCCCGAGCACATAAGGCTCATGCAGCAGATGGATAAAGGCGAGCACCTGGTCGTAGTTCATGAGCGGTTCCCCGGATCCCATGATGACGATCGTGTCGACCTTGCCGCCATCCTCCTCGCGCAGGCGGTTGTTGATGGCGATGACTTGTGCCGCCATCTCGCCGGCCGACAGGTTCCGCGCCATGCCGTGCAGCGTGGACGCACAGAATGCGCAGCCCATGTTGCAGCCCGCCTGTGACGACACGCAGACGCTGTTGCCGTAGCTCTGCCGCATCAGCACGGACTCGATGGCCGTGCCGTCCGCAAACTCAAAAAGGAACTTCGAGGTCAGCCCGTCCGCACTGTCCAGGCGGTCGCGCACAAAGGGCTGGCCGATCATGTACGCATCATCGAGCGCTTCGCGCAGAGCCTTCGGCAGATTCGTCATCGCCGCAAAGGACGCCGCCCCCTTTTGATACATCCATTCTGCGATCTGTTTGGCGCGGTATTTCGGCAGGTGCAGCGGCGCGAGCTCCGCCTGCAAGGCTTCGACGTTTTCGCCGAAAATATCTTTTTTTCGCCGCTTATCCGGCGCTTTGTCCAGCTCATTCGGCGCAGTCATCTTTTTCTCTCCTCGTTTCTTTCCTTCGTTTCCCTGTTCTCTTTGGCACATCCCGCGAGCTCAGAGCCGACAGGCCTTGTGCATACGCGCGATGAAAAAGCCATCAGTCCCGTCGCGCTGCGGGTAAAGCTGCACCATGTCCTCGCTCTCATGCCCGTGCGGTGCAGGCAGGAACGCTCCCGCGCGCTCAATATAGAATTCCGGATGCTTCGCGAGGAACGCGCGCACAACGTCTCGGTTCTCGGCCTGCTCGATCGTACAGGTGCTGTAGACCAGGATGCCGTCCGGCTTCACGGCGCGCGCCGCGCTCTCGAGGATAGCGAGCTGCAACGCAGGCAGCGCGCGGAGCTCCCCGGCATCTTTCCGCCAGCGGGCATCCGGCTTCCGCCGCAGCACGCCGAGTCCGGAGCAGGGCGCATCGACGAGCACGCGGTCCGCCATCGCCTCGTATGCCGCACCGATTTCGCGGGCGTCGATTTTCTCGGTCTCGAGGATCGTGATGCCGAGGCGTTTGGCGTTCTCCTCTATCCGCGCGATCTTGTGGTCGTAGATGTCGCCCGCGAGGATACGGCCTTGGTTTTGCATCTTCTGCGCGATATGCGTGGACTTGCCGCCCGGCGCCGCGCAGCAGTCGATGAGGAATTCCCCGGGGCGCGGGTCGAGCACCTGGGCGACGAGCATCGAGCTCTCGTCCTGTACCTGTGCGAGGCCGTCCTGCAGCGGTTTCATCGCGTCGAGTGCACCGTGTCTCTTGACGACGATGCCCTCCGGGGCCCAGCCGGACGGGGCACAGACGGCGCCGCCCTCCTCGAGCTCCCGCAGCAGGCTGTCGCGCGTCGTGCGCAGCGTGTTCGCGCGCAGGCAGAGCGGCGCCTGTGTGTTGTCAAAGGCCGTGAGCGCGCGCGTCTCCTCGAGCCCGAGCGTCTTGATCCAGTGACGCACGAGCCAAAGCGGGTGCTCGCTCTCGAGCGCCAGATACACATCCTGCTTTTCCCGCGGGAACGCGGCGCGCTGCGGCTCGCGGACCGCCGTCCGGAGCACCGCGTTGACAAAGCCTGACAGCCTTCGCGGCGCGAGCTTCTTCGCGAGCTCCACAGAGGTATTGCAGACGGCCGAGGCCGGCACCTTATCGAGATAAAAAAGCTGATACAGCCCGAGGCGCAGGATTTCGCGCACGGCGGGGTGCATTTTCTTGATGGGGTTCTTCGCGTAGCAGGATAAGATCCAGTCCAGCGTACCGCCGGCCTTGACTGTCCCATAGACGAGCTCGGTCACAAAGCGGCGGTCCTGCTCGGAAAGCTTCTGCCCGCGCAGGGCCTTCGCGAGCGCAACGTTTGCGTACGCCCCCTCTGTGTGCACCTCGGACAAAATCCTGACCGCGGTTTCCCGTGCCTTATCCATGCGTCTTTTCCCTCCCGGCTTTGCCTTGCGGCCCTGCCTCATGGTTGTTTTTCCCCTGCTTCTTCTTTTGGCAGAACGATGTTCTCGATTTCGCGGCGCACAGCCTCCATGTCGACATGCGTGTTGTAACACGGCCCGTTCGGGCGGATGTTCAGGACGCCGACCGCCGGCAGCGGATAGACATCCTGGATGCCGCTCATGAGGTCGCGCTCACAGGCGATGGCGAGCACCGCCTGGGGCTTGTTGTCGCGCACGATCTGCCGTGCGAGCGTCCCGCCCGTCGCCACGAAGAAATGGAAGCCCATCTCGTCCGCAAGCGCGACGAGCGAACCGATGTCACAGCCGCCGCACTGCGCGCAGTTGTGCGGGTCCCGCGTGATCTTGCGCGGGCAGGTCGCAAGCTGCAGACAGTGCGGCGTCACGACGAGCAGCTTATCCGCCGGTATGCGGATGTGCTGCCTGGCGAACAACAGGTTGCTGACCGCGATGAATGAGCCCTCGAGTTTCCGACGCGTGACGCCAAACGGCTTGCCGAGCCGCACCGCCCACGGGAACAACGCGTTGATGAGCCCGTAGGTCTGCTTCTCTCCAATCTGCAGGAACGGGAGGTTCTCGATCGCCAGCACGATATTGCCGAGACCGAGCAGCACGAGCCCAAGGCACAGGGCAAAAAAACCGCCGAGCACCCAGGGCAGCGCGGGATGAATCCCCGCGAGTCCTGGGCGCGCAATCCACCAGATGCCGTAGAGCGCAAAGCCCCAAAGCACCGTGGTTAAAAACATAAGACCGAGGAACAGCCGCTTTTTCGGCCGCCCCGGTATGACGAATTGGTTCTTTTTCTTTTCGTCCGCCATCTCTTGTAAAAATCCTCTTGTTGTCGTATTATTCGGCGCTTTCGAAAATGGCGGGCAGATCTATGCCGTGACCGTTGAGATAGTCCGCAGCAGGCATGCGCTTCTTCCCCGGCGCCTGGATCTCCAAAACGTTCAGGATGCCCTGTCCCGTCACGACGAGCAAGCCGTCCTTCGCATTTGCCGCAAGAATCCTGCCCGGCTCCATCTTTGAGACCGGATGCTGCTCCATGAGTTCCGTTTTCTCGGCGCGCTCCGTCTTCCAAATCTTGAATTTCTTCCCGCGCAGAAACGTATAGGCGCCCGGCACCGGATCGAGCCCGCGCACGAGATTGTGTATCTGCTCGGCGGATTTCGACCAGTCGATATGTCCGGTCTCCTTGGTGATGCGCCCGGCGTAATTCGACACGCCGGTCTGCGGATGGCGTACAAGCGTCCCGTCTGAGAGCTTTGTTAGCGTCTTATGCAGCGCCTCCGCGCCGAGATGCATGAGACCGTCGTGAACGTCCTCGAGCGTCGCATCCTCCCCGATGGGCAAGGTCTCCTTGACGAGCATATCGCCTGTATCGAGCCCGGCATCCATGAACATCGTCGTGACGCCGGTCTCCTTCTCGCCATTGATGATGCACCACTGCATGGGCGCACTGCCGCGGTAGCGCGGCAGCAGCGACGCGTGCACATTGATGCAGCCGTAGGCCGGGATATCGAGCAACTCCTGGGAAAGGATCTGCCCGAATGCCACGACGATGAAGAGATCCGGTTTCTGCTCACGCAGGAACGCGACGCAGTCCTCGGCCTTTACTTTCGCAGGCTGCCACACCGGATAGCCGTGCTGCTCCGCCCATACCTTGACCGGCGAGGGCCGCAGTTTCTGCCCGCGCCCGCTCGGCCGATCCGGCTGCGTGACAACACCGAGGATATCGCAGTACTCCGCAAGCGATGCGAGGCATGGCACGGCGAACTCCGGCGTCCCCATAAAGATGACGCGAAACCGTTTCATTGCTGCACCCCCTTGTGCAGGCTTTTCGCGATATCGATGAAGAGTCTCCCCTCGAGGTGATCGCATTCATGCTGCACACAGCGAGCGAGCAACCCCTTCGCCGTCAGATGCTGCTTGCGCCCGCGGCGGTTCAGAAACTCAACCTTGATTTTCTCCGCGCGCTCGACCTCGCCGTAGATATCCGGAACGGAAAGGCAGCCCTCCGTATCCGTTACCGCACCCTCGCGGAACGTGATGACCGGATTGATGAGCTCGATCAGGCCGTGCTCCTCCTGACAATCGATGACGATGGCGCGGATGGGACGGCCGACCTGTGGTGCCGCAATGCCGACACCATCGCTTTTGTACATGGTCTCTGCCATGTCGTCGAGCAGCGTACGGATTTTTTTATCGATATGATCGATCGGCTGGCAGACCTCTTTGAGTACGGGGTCGCCCGCCTTCTTGATCTCCAACATTGCCATAATTTTTTTACCCCTTATTTTTTCAACTGACCGGCCTTGACCATGATCTGCAAAGTCGTGTCCGCCGCGGCCTTCAGCGACGGTAACGGCAGGAACTCGTAATTGCTGTGGAAGTTCACGCCGCCCGTGAAGATATTCGGGCACGGCAGGCCGACAAAGGACAGGCGCGCGCCATCCGTACCGCCGCGGATAGGAGCGGTGACCGGCTCGACGCCGGCCGCCTTCATTGCCTCGCGCGCGAGCTCGATGATGTACATATTGCCGTCCTGGATTTTTTCGTTCATGTTGAAATACATATCGTGCTGCCGTACCTCTACGGTGCCCGCGCCATATTTCTCGTTCAAGAATTCCGCCATCTTCTCGAGATAGGCCTTGCGCGCTTCAAAATGTTCCTTGTCGAAATCGCGCACGAGCATGTGCAGGACGACCTTTGCACAGGTGCCCTCGATGCCCATAACATGGAAGAAGCCCTCCCGGCCCTCCGTGTACTCCGGTTTCTCGCCGGCCGGCAGCATGGCCTGCCACTCCGCCGCGATGGAAATCGCGTTCTTCATGACGCCTTTTGCTGAGCCCGTATGCGCGCTGATGCCGTGAATGGTGATAACCGGATTGCCCGCGTTGAAGTTCTCGTATTCGAGCCCGCCGATCTCGCCGCCATCGACCGTAAAGCCGAAGTCCGCGTCGAATTTCTTGACGTCAAAGAGGTCCGGACTGCGGCCCGTCTCCTCGTCCGGCGTGAAGCCGAGGCGGATGCGGCCGTGCTGGATCTCCGGATGCTTGATCAGGTATTCCGCCGCGCTGATGATCGCCGTGTCGCCGGCCTTGTCATCGGCGCCCAGAAGCGTCGTGCCGTCCGTCACCATGATGTCCTGCCCCTTGTAGCGGAGCAGGCTCGGCGAGCTCTTCGTCGTCAGGACAATATGTTTCTCCTCGTTCAGCACGATATCTTTGCCGTCGTAGTTCTCGACGATGCGCGGGTGAATCGGGCCGCCCGCCGCGTCCTGTGCGGTATCGAGATGCGAGATGAAACCGACCGTCGGTGCGTCCTCACAGCCGTTCGCGGGAAGCTCTGCCATGACATAGCCGTGCTTGTCGAGCTCCACATGCGAAAGGCCGATCTCTTTGAGCTCCTCCGCGATATGCTTTGCGAGCACGAGCTGTCCGGGCGTCGACGGGCACTCCTTGTCGTTGGCCTCGTCCGACTGTGTATTATACGAAATATAATCCTTGAACCGCTTTACCAGTACATGCATTGGAATATCCATGCTGACACACTCCTTTACGGGGGCACTCCCCCTTATATCCATTCGTATATTATACCATACCCGATGCCTGCCGTCTAATTCTGTATGCCGCTCACAAAAAAAGAAGCGGCCGATGCGCCGCCAGATGGCGTGCGCACGCTGCTCCCTTTCTCCACAGCTCAGATGGCACGGAGCTGGAACTCAAAATGCTTGCTGACGTTCGCGTTCGTGTATTCCTCGAGTACCGGCGCGCCCCAGGTATCATCGCCGCCGACGCCGTCCTGTCCGAGGCTCGCGCGCAGGAACGTGTGTTGGCTGTCCGGCAGGTCATAGGCGTGCCGCGCGTTCTCGAGTTCGTGGCAGCTGTACGGCAGCGCCGACACCTCCATGGGGCTGCCGGAGAGCTGCAGCCCGCGGCCGCGCGCATCCGTCACGCGAATCCAGCGCACCCCGCCGTGATTGCCCGTCTCCTGTGGGCGCAAATACGGCTGCACCTCCGCACGCGTCGTCGACTGCCAGATGCCGAGCTTTGCGCCGCTCTGGCGGTCCCAATAGTTCTCCGCGGGGCCGAGTCCGTAATAGGTCAGATGATCGTATGACTCTGCGAGCGTGAACACCATCGCGAAATCCGGCAGTTCCGGCAGGCCATCGACCTTCTGGTAGTCGAGAGCGACGGTTACGATGCCGCCCTCCTCTACCGTATAGGTCACACGCACCTCGCTCGCGGGGTTCGTCGCGAGCGCCCAGGTAAAGCGCACGGATACGCGCTCCGCCGCAAACGCGCGGATGCCGAGCTGACCGAAAAAGTCAAACGTCTGCCAACCCTTTTCCGTCCACATTTCCCGCTTCACGCATTTCTGATAAAGGCTCGCGAGCTTCCACTGCGCGAGCGCGAAGTCGCGACGGCTTCCGTAGTCGTTGCTGACGGGCGCGCGCCAGAACGACGGGCGCGGTGCCTCCTCGAGCAGTTCCTCCCCGTCATACTGGTACGAAACAAGATTGCCGGCCGCACTCGAGAACAGGATCTCGAATCCCTCGCCCTGCACACCGAGGTTGATGTCCCCGCAGACGACACGGAGCTTTTCTTTCTCGGCAAGCGGCAGGTGCTTTGGCATGACCGCGCCGCGTTCCGCCTGCCCGAGCGCCATGCGCACCGGCAGCTCCGCGGGGCTGGGGCTCGCGGCTTCATCCGCCTGCCAGACGCCCTGCCCAAACGCGATCTCAAAGCCGCGTTCCGCCCAAAGGCAGTCCTGCTTCAACCGCAGCGACGCCGTCACGCAGACCTCGCCCGCGCCGGTTTCCGGCAGGTCGTCCAGCTGGAAGCTGCCCGTCTCGCCCGGCAGGATAGAGGGCGCATCGTATGTGTGCTGCCAGAATTTCTTTCCGTCCAGCCGCAGCTCGATATGCAGCTCGAAGGTTGCGATATCGGTAAAGAGGCTGTGATTGACAAAGGTCACCTGGTTGCGGCTGACATGCAGGCGGAAATCCTGATAGTTGTACTTGACCTCCTGCATTTTCGCGCTGATCGTCCGGTCCGCGAACAGGATGCCGTCCCCGCTGAAATCATAATCCGTCGAGCGGTCGCCGAAATCACCGCCGTAGCCGGGCACCTCCCGTCCGCGGCCATCGCGGCGCATGATGGCCTGATCGACAAAATCCCAAAGGAAGCCGCCCTGATAGCGCGGCTCACGCTCGGCAAGCTCCGTGTACTTGTGCATGCCGCCCGTGCTGTTCCCCATCGAATGCGAATACTCACAGAGGAGAAACGGCTTTTCTGGATGCGCCGCGAGGAATGCCTCGACGTCCGCTGCCGGCGTGTACATCTGGCTCTCCATATCGCTTGTATCCGGATAGGACCGATCGTGGAACAGACCCTCATAATGAACGAGCCGCGTCGGATCCACGCGGTGGAAATAGCGGCTTTCCTCATGGATCACCGAGCCGCCGAACGATTCGTTGCCACAGGACCAGATCAGGATGGAAGCGTGGTTCTTATCGCGCTCGTACATCGACTGCGCGCGATCGAGCACGGCGTCCTTCCACGCCATATGCTCCTTTGGCAGCGTGTTTGCATCGCAGACGTCGATGCCGTTCTTCTGCCAGGTTCCGTGCGTTTCAAGGTTCGCCTCGTCGATGACGTAGATGCCATACTGGTCGCAGAGGTCATAGATAGCCGAGCTGTTCGGGTAATGCGAGCACCGTAGCGCATTGATGTTGTGCCGCTTCATGACGCGGATATCCTGCTCAAAAAGCGCGGGATCGAGCGCGCGGCCATGGTACGCGTCGAATTCGTGGCGGTTCACGCCCTTGAACACGATGCGCTTGCCGTTCAGCTGCATGAGCCCATCGCACAGCGCAAAGGATCGGAACCCGACCCGCTGCGGCACGATTTCCATGAGCGTCCCGTCCTCGTCGTACACCGACAGAATCACGGTGTAGAGGTTCGGGGCCTCCGCACTCCAAAGCGCTGCGCGATCCACGCCGATCTTGATGGCGGTATGACGGCCATGTGACGTCTCGCTTTGCTTTTGGATGACGTCGCCCTTCGGGTCGAGCAGCTGCCAGTCGACGCGGCGCTCCCTTTTGCCGTTCCAGTCCAGCTCGAGCCGCAGCTTGCCGTCGCGGTACTCGTGGACCGGTTTGGCCGTGACCTGCAGGTTCTCGATATGCACTGCCGGTTTCGTATAGAGGCGTACCTCGCGGAAAATCCCGGCAAACCGCCAGTAATCCTGATCCTCCAGCCAGCTGCCCGAACTGAACCGAAAGACC
This sequence comes from Selenomonadaceae bacterium, assembly GCA_022773425.1. Lineage (GTDB taxonomy): Bacteria > Bacillota > Negativicutes > Selenomonadales > Selenomonadaceae > UBA2897. The sequence continues at coordinate 8,045 of JALFBM010000010.1, read as the reverse complement.
TGCAGCGCGAGCTTGTTCTCCCCCGCGGCAAGGTACGGGGTCAGATCAAAATCCGCCGGGGTGTAGCTGTCCTCGCTATAGCCGACGTAGTGGCCGTTACAATAGACGACGACCGCGGACTCGACGCCCTGCAGGGAAAGGTGCACCTCACCCCAGTCTGCCGGCTTTTCGAAGTATTTGACATAACTGCCAACCGGATTTTCGCGCTGCGGAACCTCCCCCGGCTTCACCGCCTCATGTCCGTCCCACGGATAGGCCTGGTTGGTGTACTGTGGGCGGCCATAGCCCTCAAGCTGCCAATGCGCAGGCACGCGGATGGTCTGCCAGCTCCGCACGTCCGTATCCGGGTCCTCAAAATGCCTGGGACGCAGGGACGGATTCTTCGCATAGTGGAAATACCAGAGTCCGTTGAGCGTACGGACAAACGACGACTTCCCCTCCGCCGCCTCCATCGCTGTTTTATAGTAAGAATGGTCGCTGTGTGCCGGCTCGCGGTTCTCCTGAAAGAATTTCGGATCCGCCAATTTATCGATAGAAAACATGTTCTTCCCCCTCTTTTGTCCTATTTGTACAAGACTTAAACGTTTTCTATATTGTACCACGAAGCATGAATGGCTTTCAATGCATATGGATAGAAAATTCGAAAAAGCGCTGTATCCTACGATACAGCGCCTCTCTTTTATTCGTTTTCTGCCGTTTTTTCCTCGATGTCGGTGCCGTCGAACAGCGCTTTCGCGAAATCCTCCGCGCAAAATGGCCGCAGATCGTCGACGCCTTCGCCGACGCCGATCCATTTGACCGGCATGTGCAGCTGCGCCTTGATGCCGATGACAACGCCGCCCTTGCCGGTACCGTCGAGCTTCGTCAGCACGACGCCGGTGATCGGCGCGGCTTTCGTGAAGAGCTCCGCCTGGCTGATCGCATTCTGCCCCGTCGTCGCGTCGAGGACGAGCAGCGTCTCATGCGGCGCGCCGGGGATCTCGCGTCCGATGACGCGGTTGATTTTCTCCAGCTCCTGCATGAGATTCGATTTGGTCTGCAAACGCCCCGCCGTGTCCACGATCAGGACATCGGTGCCGCGCGCCTTGGCGGCCTTTACGGCGTCGAACGCCACGGCGGCGGGGTCCGAGCCCTCCTCATGCTTGATGACCGCTGCGCCCGTGCGCTTGCCCCAGACCTCGAGCTGGTCGATGGCCGCCGCGCGGAACGTATCCGCCGCTGCGAGCATAACGGATTTGCCCTGCTCCTTATAATAGGCCGCGAGTTTGCCGATGGTCGTCGTCTTGCCCGCGCCGTTGACGCCGATGACGAGCAGGACGGTCGGCCCTTCCTTTGCCGTACGCGTTGCGTCCGCGTCTCCGCCGTCCTCGAGGATTTCGGCGATCTTCCTCTCGAGGAACGGCGTCAGATCTGCCGGGCTGCCGATTTCCTTTTTCTTGATTCCCAGGCGCACATCGTCCATGAGTTTCTCCGTCGTCTGCACGCCGACATCCGCCATGATCAACGTCTCCTCGAGCTCATCGAGGAGATCGTCGTCGATATCCGCGTAACCGAGCACGAGTTTTTCAATCTTGTTCGTGAGGTTCTCACGCGTCTTCCCGAGCCCTTGTTTTAACCGGTCAAAAAATCCCATCGTATTTCCTCCATCATTGCATGTTTGCCCTTATCCGAGTTCCTGCAGGCGCTTTGCCAGCTTTTGGGCTGTGTCCGTAACCGCGAGGCCGCCCTCACTCGTCTCGCGCAGGCTTCGCGGAATGGCGCGCCCGACGCGATCCATGGCCCCGATGACCTCGTCGACGGGGATCACGGATTCGACGCCGGCGAGCGCCATATCCGCCGCGAGCGCCGCCGTCAGCGTACAAAAGCCATTCCGCTTAACGCAGGGCACCTCGACGAGTCCTGCGACCGGATCGCAGACAAGGCCAAGCAGGTTCTTGATGGCCAGCGCCGCCGCGTGCCCCGCCTGCCGGGGCGTGCCGCCGGCGATTTCGACGAGCATGCCGGCGGCCATGGCCGCCGCGGTTCCGCACTCCGCCTGACAGCCGCCCGACGCGCCGGCGATCGACGCGTTCTGGTCGATGACCATGCCGATGCCGGCCGCCGTGAACAGGCCGCGCACAATCGCGTCATCGCCTGCGGCACGCTTTCTTTTGGCCAGGCACGCGGCCGCCGGGACGATGCCGCAGGAGCCTGCGGTCGGGCACGCGACAATGCGCCCCATGACCGCGTTGACCTCGCTGACGCCGACCGCGCAGGACGCCGCGTACAGCGTATCCTCGTCGAGATAACCTTTCCCGGCAAACGCGCGGAGCTTTTTCGCATCGCCGCCCGTGATGCCGAGCATCGATTTTTCTGTATTCTTTATGCCGCGTGCAACGGAGGCCTGCATGACCTGCCAGTTCTTTTGCATCGCATCGAAGACCTCGGCCTCCGTTTTCTCGCTCTCCGCCGCCTCCCGCGCGAGCACGATCGCGCTGATGGGGACCTGCCTCTGCTCGGCGATCCCGATCAGCGCGGTGACGGTATTCCACGTTTCTATGGACATGGTTCCTCCTTATTCGATGGCCGGTATGCTCAACGCGAGGTCTACGCCCTGCGCGCGCTGGCATGCTGCGACGATCGCCTGATCCGGCCTTTCGTCGAGCTCGAGGATCATCATCGCGCGCTCGCCGCGGCTCTGCCTCGACACGCGCATGAAGGCGACGTTCAGCGCGTGCTCGGCAAGGATCTGCGTGACCGCCGTGATGACACCGGGACGGTCCCGATGCACGGTCAGCAGCGCTGGATACGCGCCGGTGAGCGCCACCGCGTAATCCCCGATCCGGTTCACGAGAATATTGCCGCCGCCAACGGAGGCGCCCTCGATGTGCACCGTTCTCCCGTCTGCGCGCTCGAGGTCAAGAAGGGCGGTATTCGGATGCGCGTCCGGTCGGTCCGCTGCATAAAACGCCACCGCTAAGCCCATGTCCGGCGCAAGCTGCAGGGCGTCGCGGATCCGTTCATCGTCCGGGCGAAAACCGAGCAGACCGCCAGCGATCGCTTTGTCCGTGCCGTGCCCCTTGCCGGTCCGCGCAAACGATCCGGTCAGTCCGATCCGCGCGCGCACCGGCGCGCCGCCGAGGATTTTGCGCGCCATAAGCCCGAGGCGGGCCGCGCCAGCCGTATGCGAGCTCGAAGGCCCGATCATGACGGGCCCAACGATATCAAAAACGCCGTGCATCCCTCTGCCTCCCTGCGGTTATTTTCACAAAGCAGCCCCCGCAGAAGACCCGCGGGGGCTGGGTATCGTTCCATCGGCTTTTATTTCAGCAGTCCGTGATTCCGAAGCGCTGCCTCGAGCTGCTGCTCATGCGCGGGCTCCATCTCACAGAGCGGCATGCGAAGCGGGCCGGCAGCGTAACCGAGCTTGCGCATCGCGACCTTGACCGGGATCGGGTTGACCTCGCAGAACAGCGCATCGATAAGGTCTGCGTACGCGATCTGGAGATCCGCTGAATCCTTGACCTTGCCATCGAAATACAACTGGCAGATATCGTGCGCTGCCTTCGGCGCGACATTGGAGAGCACGGAGATGACGCCCTGGCCGCCAAGCGACAGGATCGGCACGATCTGATCGTCGTTGCCGGAATAGACGACGAGGTCATCGCCGACCGCCGCGCGCAGGCGAAGAATCGCCGAAAGGTCACCGTTCGCTTCCTTGACTGCCGCGATATTCGGATGCTTGGAAAGCGCAACATACGTCTCCGTCTTGATGCCCACGCCCGTGCGGCTCGGTACATCGTACAGGATGATCGGGATGTGGATGGCATCCGCAATCGCCGTGTAATGCTGGATGAGGCCCTTCTGCGTGCACTTGTTATAATACGGCGTCACAACGAGAACGGCGTCTGCCCCGGCTTTCTCTGCATACTGTGAGAGCTCGATGGCCGTGCGCGTCTCATTCGAGCCCGTACCGGCAACCACCGGGATACGGCCCTTGACCTGATTGACCGCGAACTGGATGACTTCTTTATGCTCATCGACGGTCATCGTCGCCGACTCACCGGAAGTACCGGCAATCACGATCGCGTCCGTCCCGCCGGCAATCTGATCCTCGATGATGCGCCCGAGTTCCGGATAGTTGATGCCCGTATCCGTGAACGGCGTAATAATCGCGACACCCGCGCCGCGAAAAATTGGTTTCTTCATACCCAAAGGCCTCCTCAAGTTTCACAGGCAAGCCTGCCACTCTCTAAAAACGGATTTGGTTTTATTATCCCATGAATGGACACGAAAGTCAACAAGCCCGGACAACACAAAAGGACTGCCCTTCCGGGCAGTCCCTGAAATCTCGAAAGCTGAAATTACTTCAGTTCAACCGTAGCGCCAGCCTCTTCGAGCTTCTTCTTCATTTCCTCAGCGTCAGCCTTAGCGACGTTCTCCTTGACAGCAGCCGGAGCGCCATCAACGAGAGCCTTCGCGTCCTTCAGGCCGAGGCCCGTGATCTCACGGACAGCCTTGATGACGTTGATCTTCTTGTCGCCGACAGCCGTCAGCATGACATTGAACTCGCTCTTCTCTTCTGCAGCAGCGCCGGCACCAGCACCAGCAGCAGCAACAGCGACCGGAGCAGCTGCGCTAACGCCAAACTTCTCTTCCATGTCTTTTACGAGCTCGGAAAGCTCAAGAACAGTCATGTTCTCAATGGCTTCAAGGATTTCTTCTTTCGTCATTTTATTTTCCTCCAAAATTTTGTTGTTTTCTTTTTCTAACGGGGATTCCTGTTCCCCAGGCAGTCAGGCGGCGCTCAGGCGCTCTCCTGCTCCTTCTTCTCGCGTACGGCATTGAGCGCGTACACCGTCTTGCGAATGACACCCTGCAGTACGTTGACCGTATTGGAAATCGGGGCATTCATGCTGCCAAGCATCTTGGCGAGGAGTTCCTCGCGAGACGGCAGAGCAGCGAGGGCCTTGACCTCATCGAGGCCGATGACCTTACCATCGAGCAGGCCGGCTTTCACCACCAGAACGCCCGAATCCTCAAGCTTGTTCTTCTTGATGAAGCCGCAGATGACCTTTGCCGGTGCGATTGCGTCCTCCTTGGAGACCGCAAGAGCCGTCGTGCCGGAAAGGAACGCATCGAGACCTTCGAGGCCGGCAGCGTCGGCTGCGCGGTGCAACATCGTGTTCTTAACGACATGATAGCTGACACCAGCCTCGCGGAGTTCGCGGCGGAGCTCCGTATCCTGGGCAACCGTCAGGCCCGTGTAGCCCGTCAGGACTGCGCCTTTCGCGGATGCCAGCTGCTCCTGCAGGCTGTCGACAACGGCCTGTTTCTGTTCTTTCACATCACTCATTCTTTTCTTTGCACCTCCGTTCTATCCGGGAAAGTCCCTTCTGTATTTTAAAACATGGTAAATCACAAAACCTCCGGCGCACAGCCGGAGGTCATTATCTTCGAAAGTCAATGACTCCGGCCTCGGCAGGCGGGACTGTCCCGTTAGATGCCAGGGCACGCCCTGGCAAGCCTGCTGTCTGCAGCCTTCGATATGCATGTATCTCTCACGCGCTACGTGAGAATGAGACCGGAGTCTCTCTGCTTCGCGCTTAGGCGTTGAAAGCGATGTGTACGCCCGGGCCCATCGTAGCGGAAACCGTTACGGAGCGGATGTACTGTCCCTTTGCAGCCGCCGGCTTAACGCGAACCAGCGTATCCATCAGGGTCTGGAAGTTCTGCTGGAGCTTCTCAGCGTCGAACGATGCCTTGCCGATCGGGCAGTGCACGTTACCGGCCTTATCGGTACGGTACTCGACTTTACCTGCTTTATTCTCGGAAACGGCCTTCGTGAGATCCATCGTGACCGTACCCAGTTTCGGGTTCGGCATGAGGCCGCGCGGGCCGAGGATCTTACCAAGACGACCAACCGTGCCCATCATATCCGGCGTAGCGACAGCGACATCGAAATCGAGCCAGCCGCCCTGGATCTTCTGGACGTATTCATCGGAGCCGATGAAATCTGCGCCTGCAGCTTCGGCTTCCTTTACCTTCTCGCCCTTTGCAAAGACGAGAACGCGCTTGGATTTACCGGTGCCGTTCGGAAGAACGATGGCACCGCGAACCTGCTGATCCGCGTATTTCGGATCTACGCCAAGGCGGACGTGGAGCTCGATGGTCTCATCGAACTTCTTCGTAGCCGTCTTCTTGACGAGTTCCATCGCCTCAGCAGGCGTATAGAGCTTGCCAGCTTCTACGAGCTTGGCAGCGTCCTGGTACTTCTTACCAGCTTTTGCCATGATTTTTTCTCCTCTCGTGGTCATAACGGTCGATGGGAACCTCCCACGGGATGAAATCGTCACATCAGTCGACGATTTCAATACCCATGCTGCGAGCCGTGCCCTCGATCATGCGGGTAGCCGCATCGAGGTCCGCTGCGTTGAGGTCCTTCATCTTGCTCTGCGCAATCTCCTGTGCTTTTGCACGCGGGAGCTTTGCAACCTTGTTCTTGTTCGGCTCACCGGAAGCCTTTGCGAGGCCGGCTGCTTTTTTCAGCAGGACAGCCGCTGGCGGCGTCTTCGTGACGAACGTGAACGAGCGATCCTCGAAGACCGTGATGACGACTGGGATGATCAGACCCGCCTGGTCCTTCGTGCGCTCATTGAACTCCTTGCAGAAGCCCATGATGTTGACACCAGCCTGGCCGAGTGCCGGGCCTACCGGAGGAGCCGGATTCGCCTTGCCAGCCATAACCTGGAGCTTGACAATCTTGGAAACTTTCTTTGCCATTTTGTAGATTCACCTCCCGAAAAGGTTTCATATCTCAGGATCAGATCTCCTCGATCTGACTGAAATCCAGTTCTATCGGCGTCTCCTCGACGATGACCTTCACGCGCTGTTGCTCGGTATCGAGCGCAGAAATCTTGCCCGTGTAGTTCTCGAAAACGCCGGAATTGATGCGGACCACGTCGCCGACGCTGAAGTCCGTATCGGTCTTGACCGTCTGCTTGCCCGTGGCACTCAGGATGCGGTCAGCCTCTGCCTTCGTAAGCGGAATCGGATGTTTTTCCGAACCGACGAATCCCGTGACGCCCGTCGTATTGCGGACGACATACCAGGAACGTTCGTCGACGATCATATCGACAAGAACATAGCCCGGGAAAATCTTATGCGGGACGACCTTTTCCTTGCCGTCCTTCTTTTCGATTTCTTCCTCGATCGGCACGACGACATTGAAGATGTAGTTCTCCATATTCGCCGTGTGGATGAGGCGCTCGAGGCTGGCTTTGACCTTGTTCTCGTAACCGGAATAGGTATGAATGACATACCAGGCCCTGCCGGGATTGTCCTTATGCAGATCCAGTTCTTCACTTTCTGCCATATTGTTTCTCTCCCTGCTCGATCGTTTCGCTTACTTTAAGATGATGTGGAAAAGACGCGCGAAGATCGTGTCGCAGACCCAAATCAGCGCGCACACGATGGCGACGGCGATGCCGACGACAATCGTGTAGTTCACGAGTTCCTTTCGCGTGGACCACGTGACCTTCTTCATCTCGGCAACGACTTCGCTCAAAAACTTCTTCACTGTATCTTCACATCCCCGTTACTTCGTTTCCTTGTGGAGCGTATGCTTCTTGCAGAACTTGCAATACTTCTTGAACTCCAGACGATCCGGGTTGTTCTTCTTGTTCTTGTTCGTGCGGTAGTTGCGGTTGTGGCACTCCGTGCACTCAAGCGTGATATTGTTGCGCATTTCCTTTGTTACACCCCTTTACGTATGGGAATCAGCATTTCCATGTAGTTGTTCTTTGCCTGGAAATGCGGATCCGGTGGAATGGTGGAAGCATTTCCGCAAAGTCACGAATATAATTTAGCACATAAGGAAAGCCCTGTCAACCGCAAGCGCGCGTTTTCCAAAAAAAAAGATACGCGGCGCGGCGTGTGTGCTCCCCGCGCATAAGAAAAGCCCCATGCGGGGCGTATTTCCAAATGGTGGCGGCACAGAGATTTGAACTCCGGACACTGCGGGTATGAACCGCATGCTCTAGCCAACTGAGCTATGCCGCCTCTAT
>JALFBM010000062.1 GCA_022773425.1 Selenomonadaceae bacterium | reverse complement strand
TGTCCGTGATTGGCAGGATCTTCGCCTGAACCGGCGCGAGCCAGACCGGGAAAGCGCCGGCGTAGTTCTCGATTAGGATGCCGATGAAGCGCTCGATGGAGCCATAGACCACGCGGTGCAGCATGATGGGGCGATGCTTCTCGCCGTCCTCGCCGACATAGGTCAGGTCGAACTTCTCCGGCATCTGCATGTCGTACTGGATCGTACCGCACTGCCACGTACGGCCGATGGAGTCTTTCAGATGGAAGTCGATTTTCGGGCCGTAGAACGCGCCGTCACCTTCGTTGACGATGTAGTTGAGGCCGCGATGCTCAAGGGCTTTGCGCAAGCCGTTCGTTGCGAGCTCCCAGTCCTCATCCGTGCCCATCGAATCATCCGGACGCGTCGAGAGCTCAGCGACATACGTCAGGCCGAAGGTCTTATAGACTTCATCAAACAGGTCGATCGTGTGCTGGATCTCACCCTCGACCTGATCCGGCGTCACGAACAGATGCGCATCGTCCTGCGTGAAGTTGCGGACACGGAACAGGCCGTGGAGCTCACCGGATTTCTCATGACGGTGTACGAGGCCGAGCTCGCCGAGACGGAGCGGCAGGTCGCGGTAGCTGCGCTGCTTCGAATTGTAGACGAGCATGCCGCCCGGGCAGTTCATCGGTTTGATCGCGTAGTCTTCGCCGTCAATCTTCGTGAAATACATATTGTCTTTGTAGTGATCCCAGTGACCGGAGGTCTCCCAAAGCTTGCGGTTCAGGATCATCGGCGTCGAGATTTCCTGATAGCCATAGCGGCGATGTACCTCACGCCAATAGTTGATCAGCTCGTTGCGAATGATCATGCCGTTCGGATGGAAAAACGGGAAGCCAGGGCCCTCCTCGTGCAGCGAGAACAGGTCAAGCTCCTTGCCGAGCTTGCGGTGATCGCGCTTCTTGGCTTCCTCGAGCATATGCAGGTAATCGTCGAGGTCGCTCTGCTTCTCAAAGGCCGTGCCGTAGATGCGCTGAAGCATCTTGTTGTGCTCGTCACCGCGCCAGTAAGCACCGGCAACGCTCATGAGCTTGAACGCCTTGACCTTGCCCGTCGAAACGACGTGCGGGCCGGCGCAGAGATCCGTGAAATCGCCCTGCGTATAGGTCGTGATGCGCTCGCCCTCCGGCAGATCACGGATGAGCTCGACTTTGTAGTCCTCGCCCTTCTCCTGGAACAGTTTCAGCGCGTCCTCGCGGGAGATTTCTTTTCGCTCGAGCTTCAGGTTCTCCTTCACGATGTGCTTCATTTCCTTTTCGATTTTGTGGAGATCCTCCTCGTTGAGGCGATGCTCCATATCGAAATCATAGTAGAAGCCATTCTCGATGGCCGGGCCGATGGCCAGCTTGACCTGCTCGTCCTTGAACACGCGCTTTACCGCCTGTGCGAGAATATGGGAAGCCGTGTGGCGCAGTGCCCAGCGGCCGTCCGCATCATCAAAGGTCAGGAATTCGACCTGGCAGTCTTTCGTGAGCGGCGCCATAAGATCTACGACCTCGTTGTCTACTTTTGCGACAAGTACCTTCTTGGCAAGGCTGTTGCTGACGGCTTTTGCAAAGTCCAGCAGCGAAGTCCCCTCTTCTGCCTGACGGACGCTGCCGTCCTTCAACGTAATGTTCAGCATGTGTATTTCCCTCCTAAAAATAGAAAAGCCCCGTCCCAACATAGGGACGAGGCTCATGCTTCGTGGTTCCACCCTGATTGCCCGCAACGTGCTGCGGACCGCTCAAGTCTTGTTAACGGAGTGTGTTCCGTCCGGCGATACTATTTTTCCCGCCGGCAGCTCCAAAGTCGTGGCCGCTTCCTTTCCGCAGGGCGCTCTCAGCATCTGTGCCCCTCTCTTCGCGTTCCGGCAAACGGTCTTGTCTTTTTCCTCGCCTTTGTGTTATCTCGTTTATGTCTCGTATTATAGGACGCCCCGTTCGCACTGTCAACCCTTCTTACAAAAAAATTTCCGCTCCCGAATTGCAATAATAAGTTGAACACCCGGCGAACCTTTATGCAGTAAGTGCTGCAAGCATTTCTTCCCTAAAGCACTCCTCGGGTGTTGTGCAACTATATTTTACCACAAGGGTTCGCTATGGATTTTTAAGTATTCAACTTAATTATACAATCCGCCTTTCATGACCTCGCAGATCTCCTTGATCCCGCTGGTCACCGCCGAGAAATACACGGTATCATCGCTTTTCCATGAATTTGCCAGTCAGGCTGTCCGGATTCTGACGAATGTTATCAGGCGTGCCACACGCGATGATCCGACCGCCTTCCTTGCCGCCGCCTGGCCCCATGTCAATGATGTAATCGGCATT